>NZ_WLVC01000005.1:0-242159 GCF_016859735.1 Lelliottia sp. RWM.1
ACAATCGCACTTCACAAACTCATGTGGTTACGCGAGTTTCGGTAATGCGAAGGTCGTAGGTTCGACTCCTATTATCGCACCATTTCAAACTCTTCCCAGTTCTACAGAAATCAACTCAAATCACATAGACTGCGATTTATAGCCCGTAACTTATCTCCTGTTATCAACTGGACTCAACCGAAATCAAGTCATAGTGGGGGCACTTTGTGTTCGGTCCAGGCAGATGCCCCAATGAAGCTAAATGCTCGATAGATAGACGCTGCCGCCATCACCAACGATTTAGAGTGTTGGTCATTCAATAAGAAGTTTCCAACAGGATGAATACTTATCTGCTACAGCATTCGGCAAAATAAGCCGTAGCCGAACACAGAAAACATTATTCACTTACAAGCCAAAACTCAGCCTCTTCGAACATCTCCTGAACAGCTTTACTGATCTGCTCCTTCTCATGCTTACTGGCATCAGTATTGATCGCAGGTAACGTCATCATTGGTTTAACGCGAACTTCAGCATCCGGGAAAACGCGGGAAATCCTCTTGCTCAGCTCGTTAAGAATAATGTCTTTTGCTCCCGGCAGACCTTCAAAATTGCGTTTGTCATAGACGAGTTCGACGAACATAACCGTTTCCTTAAGTGTGAAAAATGCCTGTGCTTGATCTGTACTCATAAAAACATTACTGTATACGTATACAGTCAAACAATGAATGGAGGTACAGGTAATGCCTCGTCTGCCAGATATTCACGCCGCGTTCGTCGCGGCAGTGCAGTTGAACCCGAAAGGGTATTGCTGCCTGCACACAGAAGACTTTGTTGGAACCCTGAGAGAAAGGAACTTTTGCGTTTACATGCTGATTCAGAAATATCCTGGCGACAGGATGCGGTAACTGATCGTTACGCTACTGAAAGTGAAACTGAAGAACTAAAGGCATGGAAAAAGTACCGCGTTTTTCTTATGCGTGTTGATTTAGCAGAAGTTCCTAATATTAAATGGCCTGTTGCTCCATTAGACTAAATTATATGTCAACACACTTTTATGGCATGCAAATACAGGGCCTGGCTGATGCCTTTAAATATATCCATGAGTTATTAAGTTATCAAGGTTAAATCTTAATAACACTTAGTAGATATATGGGTGTATAAAAGCTGCATATATTATGCAGCTGTTATGTAATAGATAACTGTCTATTATGATCTCTGTTAATCGCCACACGCGCCGGGTGCGATATATATATATACTCCACTAGGTAATGTAGTGGTGTTTATTTTTTTATATTTTTTTTCAATGTAGCCCATTAGGTCTCCATATGTGTATTTTAGCTTCAGTCTTTCAAGCCCATCTACAGTTGCATCAGGAGAAATTAATATGACCTTAACTTTAGATATTGCCTTGATATGGCGAAGCTGAAATTCTGAAGATCTCTGATATAAATAATACATTTCCCAAAATGGAGCTTTTAGCCCTAGGTATGCGTAAATTCCGGGGAATTGTGGCAAAGCCAAAAATTCATTATCAGTAACTTCGCATTTTTGCGTAATTCTGCGAACCTCGCTGAGGATATTAGCTTGGGAGCTATTTATCAAAAATTTATTATTATCTATCTGATAGCTAACAATGGAGCCAGGAAGCGAAGTTTCTGCTCTTAACATTCTTGTTATTGGTAAGCTAGTAACCCAAGCACTGAGACAAACTATTAATGAAAGAATACAAAAAATGTAAGATGCAATACGGAATCGAGGATGCTTTGAAAACTCGCATATCATTGCCGCTATTGCAATAAAAACAGGCAAAATAGATTGTGCAATGTGTCCAAAATCAGCTCGGTCGAAAGCTTGATGTAAGTAAGGTAATCCCGCTAACGATGCCGCACCTAATAGTAAAACGGTATGGTTTTTTGATCCTCTCTTGAATGCGGTTATGAATAAAATGAATAACCCGATTAAATAAACGAGTGGAGCTAAAATACAAACCAGACCAACGGAAAGATAATTTATTGTATCAAAATTAACCCCGGATGAATAATTCATCCTCCAGAAGAAGGGCATCGGTAATGAAAGTTGCCAGTTAAGGACCGATAACACAGAATCTATAAATTCAACCCTGAATTGTTGGTCGAAGGAGATAAGTGATAATATTGGCAGATAACCGACAATGATTCCAGTAATATAACATAAAGCTAAATTACGTGGATTCTTGAGACTTTTATCTATCCAGAGGTATAAAACTAAGATTAATGCAGAAATAACAAAGAAAACACCATGATTTCTACCGAAAAAAGCAGCTATACCAGTAAGTATACCAAAAAAGAACCATCGTTTAATCGAACTAGGTGAAAGAAGAATAAAATAAATGATTGAAACGAGTATCAGTGACAGAGTTTGCTCATAGACTTTATGTCTTGGATAGCATAATGCAATAGCTATAATGATTGCGAAGGTTAGACGCCATGGGAAAGTAATTTTTGCAACCCCCATAGTGTACCAGGATGTGGCCAAACCAACACCACCAAATGCCGATGCTGCTATCAGTAAACTGTTTAGTCCTGAATTTCCAGTTAGATAAAAGATAAAACTATTCCAAAAATACCGTCCTGGATCATAAGCAAAAAAATCTCTTATGGCTAATTCCCCGACATGTGTTCTTTGAGATGCATACCACAGCAATCCTTCATCTTCAAAACCAAAACCGTATTTTGAAAACAATAAGAAAAGGAGTGAGCAAAGTAATATCGAGCCGGATAATGCCTCTATAATTAGATGGTTTTTCGAAAAGATTTTCATTTTTAAATTACATATAGTGAATGAGATTTCATCGCTGCCATTCCTTTTGAAGGAACCGCAGTAGGATGAATATCCCCAAAATAGGGTGGTAATAAATAGTTATGCTTCAATGGGATATGACCTTCATCAGTAGGCAACATAATCACGGTTTTTCTGCCACACAAAAGACTGTCAGTCCAGCTAAGCGATTGCTTGAAAAGAATGGCATTTCGGCAGAGCACATTGCAGTCAAAACTGCATTGACCAAAGGGTGGTGGTTGGATAATTGTGAGTGCGCTTTACTATGGTCACGTTGTACCAGATTACTCGCCAGGCGAATTGTTGATGCTATCGGGAAAACTGCACCAAAAAAATAAGCCCCATGGTTAACGGTTAAGCCGGACTGACGAACAACGTCTTCCAATTGGGTCAAACGGTAGCGTCGTTTGTGTTCCAAAAATATATCATGACCGCTCCACAAAAATTGGAAGGCAGGGACAGAAATTAAAAAACGTGCTCCACTCGGGACTTTGGCAATATATTCTTTCAACAGGCCAACGTCATCATCAACATGTTCCAGAACATCCATTAGGAGCACTAGATCTGCATCTACTTTATCAATTGATTTTCTGTAATGAATAGGCTTCCCAGCCTCTAATGCATCAGAATCGGCTTTGTAGCTAATATCTACACACCAAACTTCTTTTGCTGCAGTGTCCGATAGCAATTTTTTCGAGAAGAATCCTGAACCAGCTCCAATATCTAAGATAGTTGAAGGGGATGTACCAGAGATCAGGCGAGTCATCGCCTTTGCCTTAGATTTGTAGTACCAATGTTTCCCAATATTGGAACCAAGAATATCAATTTCTTTCAGATCCATATTTTAATCCTTCTTAGAGTAAATTCGTCTGACGAGGTAAATTGGACGTCTCTTCGATTCTATATAGGAGCGTCCAAGGTACTCACCAATAATTCCTATGCCAATTAGCTGTAAACCGCCAAGAAATGTCACTGCAACTGCAACTGAGGCATATCCTGGAACATCTATTCCAGAAATTAGTACCTTTAAAACCAAAAAAATAGCAAAAAGAAAAGATATAAAGGCAAACACTCCTCCCAAGTATGTCCAGATTCGTAAGGGGTCAGTGCTAAAACTGGTTATTCCTTCAAGTGCAAAATTCCATAGTTTCCATCCGTTGAATTTTGTGTTCCCGGCAACGCGTTCAGGTCGCGTATACTCCACTTCAACGGTCTTGAACCCTACCCAGGCAAAAAGTCCCTTCATAAATCGTCGTGACTCTGGAAGCTCTTTCAATGCATCCACAACCAAACGGTCCATCAGCCTGAAATCACCAACATTTTCTGGTATTTTAGTTTCCGAAATTTTGTTATGAATACGATAAAACCAAGATGCAGATTTTTGTTTGGCCCACGTATCAGAGTCGCGATTAATTCGTTTTCCCACTACAACGTCATATCCTTCGCGCCATTTTGCAATCATTTCAAGTATGAGTTCGGGGGGATCTTGTAAATCGACATCAATCGGGACCACAACGTGCCCGGATGCAATGTTCAATCCTGCAGTAAGTGCGGCCTCTTTGCCAAAGTTACGACTTAAGTCAATTATGCTGACTTCTGGATTCTGTTTTTGTAACGCAAGGAGTCGTGAGAGAGTATCATCACTGCTACCATCATTTATAAAAATGATATCGAGTTTAACGTTTGTATGCTTGCTGAAAATCACCTTAACGGTATCGGTGAATATCGAGACTGTTTCTGACTCATTAAAAACAGGAACAACGAGCGACAATTTAATATTGTCAATATTTCGAGTCTCTATAATTTCTTCCAATGAATCAGAATATCGCATCACTTCTTTGTCCCAAACAGTTGGTTATCTTGATACACACATTGTTCAATGTTGAAATCATGGGCCTTATATATTACCCAGCTTTTTGGTACAAATCTACCGAAGAAGGGGCTAAACAAAGATTGAAACAGCAGATAATGAGACTGCGAGTAGAGACTGCGCGCGTACCACTTTAAGTACGAGATTGAACTGAGTGAAGCCACAGAAGAAGAACTGGTGCTTCTGATGAAATTGATACTCTACAGTGTGCGACTGAACCTGTTTGATATCACTGTCTGAACTAGACTGCCGCCATTACTCGCTTCGCAACATCAAAGTTGCAGACTTGCCATATGGGGGCGGGGCTGAACCTGATCGGAAAACGTTAGCCATGGCGAAGGCAAAGAAGCTAAAAATTGGTTATCAAAACTCAAAAATGATTACGATAAATCAGGTAGTTAGAAAGGTGGCAAAAAGTGGCGGAGAATTGTGATTTTAATGTGTTTTTCTTTATAAATCATAAGTTAACTTTTTACTCAATGAAATACTGCTGCGTCATATGGAATGGTTCGAAGCGGCCGACCTGATCGTGAAAGGTATGGAAGGCGCAATCAACGCGAAAACCGTAACTTATGACTTCGAACGTCTGATGGAAGGCGCTAAGCTGCTGAAATGTTCAGAGTTTGGTGACGCGATTATCGCGAACATGTAACCCAGACTCTGGGTTAAACAAGAACGGGAGCCGATGGGTTCCCGTTTTTATTGTTAAATAACGACGCCAGCCAGCCTTATTTATCTTCTGGATAAGAGCAAGTTTTCATATTTGTTTGTTATTTTTTGGTTCGCTTCAATAGAAACTTCACATATAATAACCCCCTTTTTTATTGGTAGAATATATTCAGGGTGTGAATTTTTATGTCTGCTTCAGTTAACCATGAAGTGATGCCCAAAAAACGGTTTGAGTTTCTTGATGGTATTAGAGGATGGGCTGCACTGATAGTTGTTTTTGGTCACACGATGGTTGGTGTTATTGCTTTAGACGCTCCCGATTTTGTGCATCAAATTTATCTTTAATTTATTACTCACGCATATCTGTCTGTGATGATTTTCTTCGTATTATCTGGGTACGTTCTCTCTATAAGTCAAATTTTAACAACTAAGCGAAACTTAGCAATAACAACAGTAGCCAGATATTTTCGGTTGTTAATCCCGGTCTTTGTTGTAACAGTTATTGCCTACTTATTTCTCAAAATGGGTTTTTTTTACAATGTCGAATCGTCAACTACTGAGGAGGCAAAGTCGTGGTTAGGTCGTTTTTATACCTTTAGTCCAGATATTATCGATGCTCTAAGATTTGCGTTTTTTGATACATTTTTTAATTATGATGGGCAACATACGTATAATTCGTCTTTATGGACAATGCCAGTGGAGATGATGGGCTCCATTCTCATTTATTCGTACATTGCTATATTTAGGGTGATGGATAAAATATACTGGCTAGTCGCTGCTGTATTGGTTGTTTATTTTTATAACGTTTCGCCATACATGTTTTGTTTTATGGCAGGATATATGTTAGCAGAGCTAAAAATACGGCAAAGAAATTTCACCAACGATATCACACAAGTATTGCTTGTTTTACTTTTTATCGGTGTTATTTTTTATGATACGTTTAATCGTCCAGCGACGGATCAAGGCAATTGCCTGGAAGCCGTAATCCTTATCTTTTGTATCTCATATTCTCAACCATTGATGCATTTCTTTTCAAACTCTTTCTCTAAATATCTTGGGAGAATTTCGTTCTCATTATATCTCATTCAGATAGTCGTTATTTGCTCATGGTCCTCATATCTTCGTATTCACTTACCTGCGTATGGTTTTGGGATTTATGTTGATGCAACTATTAACCTGATATCAACAATCGCAATATGTATTGGTTTTGCACATTTATTGACTCCTGTTGATATTGCTGCGGTGAAATACTCTAAAATTATCGCCAGGAAAATTTTGTACATTAAAACTGGGGAAACAAAACCCGTGGAGATAGGTTAATAGGGGCAGGCGGGAGTCAATAGATTCCCGTTGATTCCTTTTTATCTCTGGAGAGGTGATAAGATGTTGTTCAGTTCGTTTTTGCTCAGTGATTTAGAAAAATACCATCCCTGGATAAGAGAGTGAGGGTATCGGGATGCAATAAAATCATATTGAATATGATCTTCGACTCCTTCGAAAACAAGTGTTTTATTAAGTTTCATCAATGCATCGCAGAAAATAATGAAAATATCTTGTTTATAATTTTCGCTAATACCATCAACAAGTGATTTGTCGATTTTTATTTCATCATACTCAAGTTTTGCCAGTCTGGATATATTAGAGTTTTGCACACCAAAATCATCGATAGATATTTTAACGCCAATTGATTTTAGCTCTTTACAAAACTCTTCGAGAATACCTTCACTGGCGACAGCTTTTTCAGAAAGCTCGATTTTTATCAATGACAACGGTATGTTGTTAAGTAAACACTCGCGATGTAACACTTTACTGAATGTTTTATCTTCAATTTCGGTTCTGCCGACATTCAATGAGATAAGTAGTTGATGTTCCGTAATAAGACTTGATATTTCAGAAAATGCTTTTCGCATTATATGTGTATAGTACTCGTCATAAAGTCCCAACTTTTCAATTAGAGGTATGAAAAATTCTGGTGATATATGCATATGGTTCGTATCACGCCATCTGGACAGAACCTCAACACCAATTATTTTTTGATCATAGGTTCGAATGATTGGCTGGTAGTTGACCTCAAAAGCATTAGCTTTCACTGCTTTGACGAGTGTCCTTTCAAGAGAGAAACGATCTTCATACAGTCTGATAGTGAAAAGTAACAGTGAGAACCAGATAAAATAAAGCACAGCCCCAAGAAGTATAAATACCACAACTGATAGCGAAGCCAGTCCTGCATCATTATGTTTGACGGTAACGCATAAATCCCAGGTTGAACTGCATTTTGTTATGGTCAATGTAAATAACTTTGAGGATAACCAACTTCGATTTTCTGATGATGGAGATGCGGTAAAAAAAGTCCTGCGGAAATCTTTTGTTGTCGAATTTAATGAATAGCTTGCAGTTACCGGAATAAATTTATCATAAGCATATCTGGACGTAAAAATGATAATGTTATTATAAATAGCAGCATTGCCTGTGAAAAAATTTTTTTGCGAAAATTGAACCAGAGTAAAGCCATTTGGGGTCCGATGTAACTCATTGGGAAGTAATATAGGGGTTGTCAGTTTTCCCCAGAATGCCGTGCAGAGTATTTTACCTTTTTGTACAAAGCCAATATCACTGAAGTACAGACTGTCGAGTTTTACTTTTCGGTAATTATCGATGCTTTCTTTGTCACATCCCTGAGAGGTCATACTTTTAAGTGTACTGGCGACACTTAATGATAAATTTTCAGAATACTGCAACAACGTATTGGCGATCTCACGCTGTTTGCTTTTTTGCTGTTGTACAATTGCTGAATTAACCGCACAGAAAGACAGGATAACCAGGATGGTTGAAATGATAGACACAACAATGATCTTTTTCATTTTTATTGCCCTGTCTACTTGTTATCTTAAATAGCCCAGATTTTAACACAAACAAGAGAAGCCTCAAGCCTACCAATAACAGGATGTATCTGTACTTTGCTCATCAATTTTGACTCAGGACTTCGTTTCATTGACTGTTTTAGGGCGTGGATAACATAATAAGTGAGAATACTTCTTGTTGGTGATGTTTTCTGTGCCTTCTGAGTAATCGATTTGGCAACTCTGACGTTAAGGAAAACGATGAAATTTTATGCGATGGCTCTCCTCTTTTTATCCTCAACTTCTGCTTTGGCAACTTACCAGGCTCGTGAATACAATACGTGGTACGCAAAGGATGCTGTCTTGTCTGTTATGACGCAGACATCTGAGGGATTGCCCGTAATGGTGAGCTTCTCTCATCCGGGACAGAATTCTGCTAATCTCGTCATTTCACAGGCAACAGATGGCGAGTGTGCCGATGGCATTCAGACTCTTAATGTGAATGGTGCGATTGTTCCGGCGGCTTATACTTGCATCGATCTGTCCGGAAAAAGAATTGAACATTTTACTGTTGTCGATGCAGATCATGTGAATGACATGTTTGCCCACTTGAGATCAGACTTCACACTTCTGCTACAGGGAAACATCAAAGTCTGGGCGGCAAATGTGAAAAAACCGCGATATGGCATTGCGCCAAAATTTTGAAATGCCTTGCGTCACTTGGCTTTGCGTCGGCTCACTCGGGGTAGAGCCAGTGAAAAAGTCAGGCGCGGTAGCCAGGCCTTCAACTTAAATCTCAGCTATGCTCTACTCATCGCCATAAGCGGCGCTGAGTCAGTCTCTGTCTCTCATTCAACCTGACAAAACGGCTTGTTTTTTCTGTATAAAGGAAAAAATTGTGCGCAACGTTTTTATCCCCTTGCTCAGTGCTTTGTTTCTGTTTATGGCCGGGTCGCTGATCATAAACTGGCAACTTTGGCATATGGCGACGATGAGCACCGCCGAGGCCGCCAGGATCAGCACGCATAAAATAGACACTATTCTTAATGAGGCTCTGAGCGCAACAAATACTGCGCAGCGAGTTGCCGAGCAAGGATGCACGGACCGAGGACAACTAGACTTAGGGACCGAAGCGGCACTTAAACCGCATTTGCGCGCAATTATGATAGAGCAGAAGGGGAGAATTATCTGCACCTCACTTCCCGGAAATGGTGTATTAATTATTCATCCTGAAACTCTGCCCAACCTAAAATTAATGTTGCTTCCTGGTAGGCGGTTATTAAATGATGTTCCTGTTCTTATTTTTCAGACCCCCATCGCTAATGGACGCATTATGATCAGCATCAGTGATGCGCATTTGCGAGATGTGATGGCTGGTGTATCAGAAGGGCTGAATTTGTCATTACAGGTAGGGGATCATAGTCTGAAACGTACAGGGGATGTCAGTATTGTGGCGTCATCGCATGAAGTTCCTGTCATGGTGTCCTCGACAATGTTCCCCTTCAGCATAACCTGGCAGCCTCTACCATTTTTTAACTCAACGCGGTTAGTGCAACAGGGTTGGAGCCTCCTGTTATTGATTTTCTTTCTGTCCGTTGTCATGGGAATTTTGTTGCGTCGGTATATGGGTAAAAGCACTACATTTGAAGATGATCTCCGTAAAGCCATCACCAAAGGAGAAATTACTCCGTATTACCAGCCAGTGGTAAACGGCGAAACCGGTGGGCTTTATGGTGTAGAGGTACTTGCAAGATGGAAGCACCCGAAATCAGGATTCATCCCGCCAGATGTATTTATTCCGATAGCTGAACGTAGTGGATTGATTATTCCTCTTACGAAAAATCTTATGGCGAAGGTCGTTAGTCAACTTAAACCTCTCTCACCTAAGCTACCTGATGGTTTTCATATTGGGATCAATGTGAGTGCCAGTCATATTAATTCGTCCTCCTTTATTGGGGACTGCCACGCGTTTGGTCAGGGATTCAAGGGAAAAAAAGTAAAACTGGTCCTGGAAATCACGGAAAGGGAGCCTTTGCTTGACAATCCTCACTTGATTGAGAATTTAAACACGCTGCATGATGCCGGATTTGTTATTGCATTAGATGACTTTGGCACAGGTTATTCAGGTCTCTCCTGCCTTAATAATCTTGCAATTGACTACATCAAAATTGACAAGAGTTTTGTGAACAGAGTAACAGAGCAGAAAGATTCAACGATGCTTCTGGACTGTGTTATTGAGTTAGCGAAAAAACTATCATTAAGTATCGTGGCTGAAGGGGTCGAAACAAAGGAGCAACTAGACTATCTTAATCGCAATGAAATTACTTTGTTGCAAGGGTATTATTTCGGTAAACCGGTCTCATACATTGAGCTTATTAAGCTATTACTTTCCAAACCCAGGGAGAAGATCAAACTCTACGAAAATGAGAAGATGTGAGCTGGTGTTATCACTGAAAATGTATCCTTTATTGTAGCGATAATATGGAGTTTTCATCGATACATGGGCCTTATCTTTACCATATAATGGGTATCACGACTCCACACATCCGGTTTGCAATGCGGTTGCGAAACTTTCGACGCCTAAGCACAATTTGTTTTTCTCTCCTCTTGACCTTTGCTACAGTAACGAGACGTGCCAGCAAGGGAGTTTTAAGGTGCGATAAGGTGGGTAAGATAGTGCATGTGAAGAGTGTTTTTTACACAACAACCATTACTGTTATCATCGTCTCATTTGTTATTTCGCTGTCGCTTGCTTTTCAAATCACTACATCCAGGCAGCAGTCAATTCATCAAATTAACACGAGTGTCGCCAACCTCAGTCATACGCTAGATGTTTATACTGAGGGGATCATGCGTCAGAGCGAAATGCTTATAACCACGATCTCTGATATGACTGAAATTTATGGCATGATCCCACAACAGGCCGCCAATATTCAGCGGATGATGAAAAATCAGGACGACCTTCTTTCTCAAATTAATAATGTGATCATTTACGATAGCAGAGGAGATGTGGTCACGGCATTGCATGAGGATTTTTCAGGGCGACGAAACAGTGCAGACAGGGCATTTTTCATCTATCACCGGGAACACAGCGGGAAGCGTGTTTTTATCGGACAACCGGTGATCAGCAGGACTAATGGTAAATGGGTTATCACTATCAGTAGACGACTCGAAACCCATACTGGTGATTTCAACGGTGTCGCCGTCGTCACCCTGGGCATTGAAAACTTTCTGGCGCTGTATGGACAGATTGATATTGGCCATTCGGGCGTTATTGGGTTAACCACGGAGTCAGGGGTGCTATTGATAAGATATCCCTTCAAGAATAACTATATTGGTGCGATCGTTTCCGACTCTCCGCTTTTCAGAAAATACCTAAAGGTCCAGAATTCAGGTATTGCCAGGTCAATATCGCGGTTTGACAACATTGAGCGAATATACGCGTTTGAGAAGAATAAGCGTTACGGTTTAGTCACTACGGTCGCCGTTAGTACTGATGAGGCAATGTATTCATGGCGAAAACAGGCTATTCAGTTAGCTGTACTGATATTCATCTTTACTGTGGTCCTCATTGTAGCTTCCTATTTCCTGTATTCAGATTTATCAAAAAAGCACAAAATGAACAAAGAACTTGCTGCCGCTAAAAATGTGTTAAAGCAAGCAAATGAAGAGCTTAAGGTTATTGCCTCAGAAGATGCTCTGACGGGTCTTAATAACAGACGTATTTTTGATGAAAAATTACTCTCTGAAATTGCACGTTGTGCACAGCAAGATTCCCTGATTTCAGTCCTGATTGTGGACGTCGATTATTTCAAAAAATTCAATGACAACTATGGTCACCCGGCGGGGGATCGCTGCCTGGCGCAGCTCGGTGAAATCCTTAAAAAGAGTGTAAGGGGTGACGATCAGATTGTCGCGAGGTATGGCGGCGAAGAATTTACCCTGATCTTACCCCATATGGGCAACGCGGAGGCGATCAGTCTAGGGGCGTCTATAATCCGGGAGGTCAATGCAGAAAATATTGAGCACGGGTTTAGTCCATTTGGTCGTGTCACGGTGAGTGTGGGAATTTCAACGGCGCGTGCTGTCACGCTTGCCGGTAAAGAACAAAGTATCGTCATGTCTGCCGACAATGCGCTGTATCAGGCGAAACGCTCAGGACGAAATCAGTATGCCTTTGTGGCTGGGTAGCTGTGGGCAGGAAAGCCCCTTAAAGAGAAGGGCGCGCAAAAAAAAGCCCACTCGAAAGTGGGCAAGAAATACTGGAAGCAATGTGAGCAATGTCGTACTAAATACCTGAGCGTTTAACTCAACTATTCAGTGTTGAGAACAATAATCTTTCTCAACAAAAGATGCAACCCCGCATTTCATGTGGAAAGCCATTTTTTTCAGCCAGAAACTGCGTCAGGTCATTTTGTGATGTATATCACAAATCATCTTTTGCTCATCTTGTGCTATCCTTTCCTGTGTTG
Organism: Lelliottia sp. RWM.1; assembly: GCF_016859735.1. Lineage (NCBI taxonomy): Bacteria > Pseudomonadati > Pseudomonadota > Gammaproteobacteria > Enterobacterales > Enterobacteriaceae > Lelliottia > Lelliottia sp. RWM.1. The sequence continues at coordinate 12,648 of NZ_WLVC01000005.1, forward strand.
TTGATTTAATGACAAAAACCATACAGAGAGGAAAGCTATGGGAATCATATCCTGGATTATCTTTGGGTTAATAGCGGGTATTCTGGCTAAGTGGATCATGCCGGGCAAGGATGGTGGCGGATTCTTCGTGACCGTCATTCTGGGGATTGTCGGTGCGGTCGTTGGCGGCTGGATCAGCACCTTCTTCGGTTTTGGCAAGGTCGATGGTTTCAATATCGGCAGCTTTGCTGTTGCGGTGATTGGCGCGCTGGTACTTCTGTTTATTTACAGAAAGATCAAAAGCTAAATCTGATATGCGTTGAAAAAGGCTGCCTGATGGCGGCCTTTTTACCTTCAGGCACTACCACCAGCCTAATTGCGCTCCCGCAACGGCCACGATCGCAATGATCAACATAATGATGGTTGTTTTTCTCATTTATGCCCCCGGAGCGGCGTATCCGCCGACGAAAAACCACGTTAAAAAAACCACTGCCGTTATGAAAATAACGACCGGGAAGAGTATTCCAATTCTCATGCCATCACCTGTGTCGGTTTACGTAACATTGCAGAGTGTACGGGCTTAATCCATTGTGAGAAAGCGCGTTTTATTTTTTCCTTTTTTATCCTGATACATCGCCACATCCGCAGCGCGTAATGCGCTGTCTGCATCCGTCTGGGTAGGATCGACTTCAATGACGCCGAGGCTTGCTCCGGGATAAAAAATATGGACGTTTCCCAGCCAGTATTCGCCTGCGATACGGGCGCTGATACGCGTTTTGAGCAGGCTGATCTGGCTCTTTTCTCCATCATTCTCGTTGTGGCTCAGACACGCGACCAGAAACTCATCGCCCCCCAGACGGCCGATAATATCGTCCTCAGTCTGTTCCTGAGTGAGTCGCTTCCCCACCTCAATCAAAAACTGGTCGCCGGCTTCGTGCCCGTGGAGATCGTTAATCAGTTTAAAATCATCAAGGTCGATAAATGCGATGATGGCATTTCGTTTCAAATGCTTCGCGAGGGAGAACAAGGTTGCGAGATGTTCAAATATCGCCCGGCGATTCGGTAATCCGGTAAGCGCATCGGTATAGGAGTGCGCGACGAGTGCGGCATTGGCTTCACGAAGCTGGGCCACCAAAGACTCTTTTTGAATGTACTGCGCAATTAATCCGGCGAAAAGCCTCAGAACCTGTTCACCGCGTTCGCTAAGCTCTTGCTTCTGCGTACTGGTTGCACAAAGTGTGCCGTAGAGTGAGCCATCAGCAAGGTGAATGGGAATGCTCATATAAGTCGTGATTCCCAGTGCTTTGGCTGCGTCGCAGTCCGCCCAGCGTTCAGCCACCTCGTTACTGAAAAAACTGCTGCTATCAATTGCGCGTTTGCACAGTGTGTCGCCCCAGGGAACGCTGAGTCCCTCCGGGATCTGCATTTGCTTGCTGTTGCGGGCATACAAAATATGCTGCAATCGCGCATTGATATCGACTTTCGTCAGGTAGGTTGACTCCATATCGGTCACAATCTCCAGCATTTCCAGTAACTGACGTACCAGGCTTTCGAGGGATTGTTCAGTGGCGAGAGTTTCTGAAACACGGGCAAGAATAATATCCGACATGACGTAGGTGGACTCCCATGCAGAAGACGTCTGTATCTGCATGTTATGCTGAAATTTTCGACTCTTGCCATAGTAAAACATGAATATTAAAAATTTTATATATCTTAAATAGGGGTGGGCTGCAGGAGAGAGAGGGGAGAAAAAGGCCCCGTTGTTGAGACCGGGGCAAAGACATCTTGATTACGGAATGATGTTCTCAGGTCATTGCGAGAACCAGCTCACTATAGAGTTGAAAAGTGCAGGTTTAATGGAGAAATCATGGAGAAAGCCGTGACGACTCGTTACTCTTACGTTTTCAGTTTGTTTAAAAAGGTCAAAGAGATGAGATCCCTGTTGCTGATGCTGGCATTTCCGCTAGCGGCGTGTACGACAACAACGCCACCCGATGCGCCGAAACCTCCACAAATCGGGATGGCCAATCCTGCCTCAGTTTACTGCTTGCAGAAGGGCGGAGAGCAGATCCCGGTGCAAAGTCCGCAGGGGGTTCGTACCGAGTGCAAATTGCCTGGTGGTGAGGTTATTGAGGAATGGGATCTCTATCGTCGGGATCATCCAACACCGGCCAGGTGACAGAGGTATGTTGACTGCGATACACTTCTCTTTAGGATTATTCTTAGCCCCTGCGGCTGCATTCAGTGCGAGAGAAGTATGTTTCAGCTAAAACCGGGTAGCCTGGCAATGGTTATTGGCGCCCGTACGGCAGCAGGCCGTCGTAATATCGGTAAATCTGTAGAGCTGTTTGCGCTTTGCCAGCCGGGTGTACAATTTGTAAACCCGGTCAATGGGATCATGGCGCAATTACCCGCCACCGCGGATCGCGCGCTTTGGCTTGTGACGGGAGATGTTTACGCGTTTGATAACCAACTGGGTTTTGCCTTTGTGCGACCAGAACATCTGATGCCACTTTCTCCGGATAGTGCGCCGCACATGCTGGATGAACTGATGCTCAACTGAGCTCGAGGTGGCGCAGCCAGTCGGCTAATACCAGCGCATGGTTCTGTTTGGTATTTTTCGCGCCATAGAGCAGCGTCAGGGGCTGTTTTTTGCTGAGTTCGACAAGACGCAGGCCTTCATCCTTATGTTGTGCCAGCTCTTCGCGATATTGCTTGCTGAAAGCAGCAAAATCAATTACCTCACCGTGGAAGGCTTTGCGTAACGCATCTGACGGCGTTAGCGTTTTACACCACTCATCACTGTTGAGATCGGTTTTTTTCATTCCTCGTGGCCAAAGTCTGTCCACCAGCACCCGGTAGCCATCCTCTTTACTTGCCTGCTCGTAAACACGTTTACACTGAATCATTGTCCCTCTCCTCAACCCAGGCGATAAGTTCTGCCAATTGGTTATCTGAAAATACCTGAATTCCATTTTTTTGCAGTAGTGCTGCGGCAACCCCCATTCCGGCCTGACGCTGACCGCTAAACGTGCCACTGTAAATCTCCTGGCTTCCGCAGGTTGGACTTCCGTCTGTCAGTATTGCCGCACAACATCCTGCCTCTTGCGCCGCACGTAATGCCAGCCAGGCGGCAAGCTGATAGTGTGCTGTGACATCATGACCGTCACTTTCCAGTATACGGGCGCGACCCTGCATCACGTCATACCCTGTGCCATCCACGATCTCGGCGGGCAAACGAGGAATGGAAAGCCCTGCCGCCAGTTCCGGGCAGTGTGTGACCAGGCGATGCTCATTTTGCCAACGTCTGAGCGTCTCCTCAAGGTGCGCTTTCTCGCTGCCGTTATAACGAACTTTGTGGCCCATCAGGCAGGCACTGACCAGAATTTTCGATTTCATGACGTCATTATCGGTTCGTAGTAAAGGAAGATACGCTATCACACTATAGCCCTCGGTATTTTTCCACCCAATTTAAGGTATTGTGATAATTGCAAAAGATCGGTAGTCTGAGGTTCCTTATGTTATCTGATAATACTCTGGCATAAGGACCCTTTCATGGAACTCTCCCCGGTTAAAAATACACTGCGCATTGCGTTGGTCGGCGATTACAATCCTGCTGTGATTGCGCATCAGGCTATTCCCCTGGCTATCGATGATGCCGCTGCGGTACTGGAACTCACGGCCGATTATGACTGGCTTGCCACTCCGGATTTGACCAGTCCTGAAGATTTAGTGGGGTACGATGCCATCTGGCTGGTTCCCGCAAGCCCGTATAAAAATGCAGACGCGGCGTTCATTGCTGCTCGTTATGCCCGTGAAAACAGCATTCCTTTTCTTGGAACATGCGGAGGGTTCCAGCATGCGTTAATTGAATACGCACGTAATGTACTGGGCTGGAGTGATGCCGCTCATGCTGAGACGGACACTGAAGGCACGATGGTGATTGCGCCATTAGCCTGCTCGCTGGTGGAAAAAAAGGATGCAATTGAACTGCGGGACAACACGCTGATTGCCAAAGCGTATGGCAAATCAGAGATTGAAGAGGGGTATCACTGCAATTATGGCGTTTCACCTGAATTTGCTCAGGCGCTGGAAAGTGGTGATATGCGCGTGACCGGATGGGATGACCAGGGCGACATTCGGGCTGTCGAGTTGGTTACGCACCCGTTCTTTGTTATTACGCTGTTCCAGCATGAACGTGCCGCGTTGGATGGGCGTCCGGTTGTGCTGGCGCAGGCAATGCTACGCGCCGCTCGCGGATAAAAAAAGGCAGGCCAAATGGTCTGCCTTTTTGCTTAGCGGGGGGTGATCTCCCGGTCACGCCCGGCAAGTACCCCGCAGACCGCCATCACCACAGAGGCGAGTGCACACGCCAGCAACGGAATGCGCCAGTCGCCAGTGGTATCGTGAATTTTCCCCATCAGAGGCGGTCCACAAGCAGCCAGAAGATAGCCGATGGATTGCGCCATGCCGGAGAGGGCTGCGGCCTGGTGTGCTGAGCTGGCACGGAGTCCGATAAACGTCAGACCCAGGATCATGGTTGCGCCAGAGCCGAAACCAAACAGCAGCGTCCACAGCACTGCCTGGGAAGGAATAAACCAGAAACCCGCAGCGCTTACCGCACACATCATCGCAACCAACCCGGCGATACCGCGCTGATCTTTCAAACGATGGAGGATCAATGGAACAGCAAGACCTGGCGCGGCAGTGGCGAGTTGCAATAAGCCATGCATGGAACCCGCCTGCGTTTCGCTATAACCGTGGCTGAGCAATATGGCCGGAAGCCAGCCGATAATCACATAGTAAATCAGCGAGTTAATACCCAAAAACAACGTCACCTGCCAGGCAAGGGCAGAGCGCCAGATGGCGTGATTGTGCAGAGTACCGGCTCCGGTCACGGATGCGACTGGCGTCTGACGCCACTGCGGAAGCCAAAGCAGCAAAGCCAACAACGGGAATACCATCAGCATTAACAGTGCGCCATGCCAGCCTCCATTTCCCTGTGCCAGCGGAACAATCAGTGCCGAACCCAGCGCCGCAGAGGCCCCCATTGTCAGGGAGTACGCGCCCGTGAGTTTTGCCACCTGGCCTGGGAAGTCTCGTTTGATAAGCCCTGGCAGCAGCACGTTTCCGAGAGCAATACCGCAACCGATGACTGCCGTACCGCCAAACAGTAGCGCGGGCGAGGGCATCGAACGAATACCAATACCGATGCAAATCAGTAGCAAAGCGATAAAGAGACTGCGTTCCATGCCAATCTTGCGCGCGAGCCCGGCGGCGAGCGGCGAAACTAACGCAAAGGCCAGGAGGGGAAGGGTGGTGAGCAGGCCGGTTTGTGCTGTGGTGAGCCCATAATCAAGGCGGATCATATCGAGCAACGGCGCTGCACCCGTGAAGGTGACGCGCAACGTTGTGGCAATCAGCAGGATGCCTGTAATCAGCAGCATCCCGTGTTTCCCTAAAGTACGAATGGCAGTAGTCATTTTTTTCTCTTACGTCGAAGCAAGCGCACACAATACCGATTTTCACGACTGTTGAAATCAAGCTAAAATGACAGTTTATCGCTAATATCGGACAACTTAATGATTGGTCTGGGACTTGACGGCTATGATCCTGATAGCCAGCACGATGCTGCCGTGGCGTTTCGCATTCGTGTTGTCGAAGACGAACAACGCATCCCTCTGCACCAGCATCGAAAAGGGCAATTAATCCTGGCTCTTCGGGGCGCTATCACTTGTGAAGTTGAAAATGCAATGTGGATGGTTCCACCGCAGTATGCGGTGTGGATCCCAGGCCAGGTTGCACACAGTAATAAAGCCACACCAAGTGCCCAGCTCTGCTTTCTCTTTATTGAACCCAACACGGTTGCGTTGCCCGATCGCTGTTGTACCTTAAAAATCTCCCCGCTGGTTCGGGAACTGATTTTGTCTCTGGCAACGAAAACGCGTGAGCAACTGCTGTTACCTGCCACATCACGTCTGGTTGAAGTTCTTTTTGACGAATTACCGCAGCAGCCTCAGGAACAGTTGCAGTTGCCAGTATCTGCTCATCCTAAAATTCGTCTGATGAGCGAAACCATGGCCCAAGAGCCTGCGGCATGGCAGACGTTAACTCAGTGGGCGCACCATTTTGCGATGAGTGAACGCAACCTGGCGAGGCTGGTCGTGAAAGAGACCGGGCTGAGCTTTCGCCGCTGGCGGCATCAGTTACAGTTAATTCTGGCGCTGCAATTATTGATCAGTGGCAAATCTGTGCAGCAAACGGCGCAATCACTGGGCTACGACTCAACCACGGCGTTTATCACGATGTTCAGAAAAGGGCTGGGACAGACGCCCGCTCGTTACATCACAAGCCTTTCTACGACTTCCCAATAAACAGAGACACCAGCCCGGCCGCAATTAACGGACCAACCGGAACACCACGGAACAAGGCTACACCGAGTACGGTCCCTACCAGTAATCCCGCCACTAATGATGGCTGTGAACTCATCAATGTGACACCCCGCCCGCCAAGCCAGGAGACAAAAATACCGACGGCGATGGCAACCAGCGATTTCCAGTTAACAAAGGAGTGGAGTAGCGTTGACGCTGGTAATGTGCCGCTGGCAATCGGCGCCATTACACCAATCGTCAAAATGATGATCCCGACGGTCAGACCCTGTTTTTCGATCCAGGGGAAAAAAGTATTGAGCGGTGTGACGCGCACAATAATCAGCACCAGTATGGATACGGCGACGGTCGTGTTATGGCTGATAAAGCCCAGTGCGGCCAGCCCCATTAGAACCAGCAGGGTAGGGTCAAACATGATTCATCCTTGCCAAAAAAAAGTAAGCCTGCTTACTGTACGCGTAAAAACTTTTGTAAGCAGGCTTTTATAAAAATATCTTTTGGCTGTCATTTAGCTGTCATGCCTGGGGGATAAAAAGGGCTAAATAAGGCAGAAGGAGATACATCATGAACGATCAAATGTTTCTTGAAACGCTGGTTATCTCGTCATCTTTCTTTACGATCGCAATCATTCTGGTGGCATCGGTCATTTTTCTGGAGAAACATGGCTGACCGCGCCACATATTATGAGCTTCAGGCTTTTCTGAAGGTGACCAGCTCAGGCCGGGCAATACGCAGGTAGTCCTGGGTGTCCATAATGACGGACTTTTCCAGCAAACCGGCGTTAAACGCGATCTCGTCAAAACGCTCGAACAGCAGTGGGTCGGCAACCAGCGTGAGATCAGGGTGAAAGCTAAAAGGCGGAATCGCGCCAAATACACAGGCAGTCAGGTTATCGACTTCTACCGGGCTCGCAAGTGAGGCTTTGAGACCACCAAAATGGCTGGCAAGTTGCGCCAGATCAGCGTGTTGATCGGCTGCAAGGATTGCCAGAATGTGTTTTTTAACGCCGTTTCCCTTTACTTTGCACACCAGCGCTTTTGCCCCTTGTCCCAGGTCAGTTCCTCGAATTTCACTCACTGCTTCACATTTACCGACAGGCTCATGCTCCACAACACGGTATTTTGCCCGTTGAGCAGTTAACAGTGAAATTAATTGCTGGTGGGTTGCTGTCCCTCTTATTTCTTCAGACATGACGTTCATTACCTGTGGGAGATTAAGTCAGCCTTCTACAGTACCACATATTATTTCTCCGATGTGCTGTTACAGCATCAAGGTTATATACGCCCTGCTGACAAATATAGAGATACCGTTTGTTATTATTCTGAACAGTTATTAACTCATTAGCAGGAGCGCTTATGAACAGAAAGTTCAGGGAAATTGACGCAACCCTTCGGGGATTGAATTATTCCACAGATGCCCATTTTAAATGGTTAGTGACCATACTGCGGTTTGTTGCTAACCGGGATGTTGAGCTACCAGAGATCACCCATGATGATGCTCATCATCGCTGTGAGTTTGGGCTGTGGCTAAATAATCAATTACAGGATGAGCAAAACGACAGTCATTATCTGCTCGATATTTCAGCAAAGCACCATCAGGTGCATCAGACGTGTCGACAAATCATGGCGTCTATTGAGCGACAAGAGGAGTGTCCGGCCTCGTACGATGCGTTTGAAGTTGCGCTGCTGGCATTCACTGAATCGCTTTCTCATTATAAGGCACATTTACTCCAGCTCCGCACGAGCTACGATGCGTTGACGGGGCTTCCCTTGCGCCGGATTCTGGACGAATCGTTTGATCGACTTAATGCCGGGGCAGAAGAGAGAGGACTGTATCTGCTGTTGCTCGATATCGATCATTTCAAAAAGGTGAATGACAATTACGGTCATCTGACCGGTGATGCCGTGTTGCGTTCTTTGGCGCTGCATCTTGAGGATAATGTTCGTCGCTCTGAGTCGGCGTACCGTTACGGAGGTGAAGAATTTATCATTCTTCTTCGGGCGAATAACGACCGTGAAGCCGCCGCTGCTGCAGAACGTCTGCGGCACATTATTGCTGACGCTGAAACCATCTTTGGCGGGCATACTATCCGCATCACCTTTACCTCTGGATTGACGCGGGTCCATCGCGGTGAGCCATTACGCGAAGTGTTGGAAAGAGCAGATATGGCGCTATACAGAGGTAAACATGGAGGGCGAAATTGCACCATGCTTATTAACCGGAATCTGGATTGTATTAATGTCAGCACGTAAATAAATGGCCAGCGGGTTATCCGCTGGCCATTGAGTCAGGCGTTACTGGTGGTTGATTGCTTGTGAAACAGCTCTCGGAATACCGGATAAATATCATCCTGATCGCGGATGTGCTGCATCGCAAAGTTATCGAACATGGACTGCAGATGCTCATATTCACGCCAAAGCGTCTGATGTGCCCGACGGGTTATTTCGATATAGCTGTAATAACGCACCACGGGCAAAATTTTCTTCGCCAGAATTTCATGACACAACGGTGAGTCATCAGCCCAGTTATCACCATCCGAGGCTTGCGCTGCATAGATGTTCCACTGCGCGGGATCGTAGCGTTCTTTCACCACATCATCCATCAGCTTCAGCGCGCTCGATACAATCGTTCCTCCGGTCTCTTGCGAGTAGAAGAACTCGTGCTCATCCACCTCTTTCGCCTGCGTGTGATGGCGAATATAGACAACTTCTACGTTCTTATAGGTTCTGCTTAAAAACAGATAAAGCAGGATATAAAAACGCTTGGCCATGTCTTTGGTGGCCTGGTCCATGGAGCCCGACACATCCATCAGACAGAACATGACCGCCTGGCTTGAAGGTTCAGGGCGTTTTTCGTAGTTTTTATAGCGCAGGTCGAACGTGTCGATAAACGGGACTCGCTCGATTTTTGCGCGCAGTTCGGCAATCTCTTTACGCAGGCGCTCCTCTTCCAGTAACTGCGCAGGTTCCGTGTTTTCAACCGTTTTGAGACTGGTTTCCAGTTCACGTAACTCACGGCGTTTACCGGCCGTCATCGCTGTGCGTCGTGCCAGTGAATTTTGTAATGAACGCACGACACTAATATTTGCAGGTACGCCATTGGCGGTATAACCCGCACGGTGGGTTTTATACTCGTTCAACTGGCGATGTTGATTCTTTTTGAGATTGGGTAAGGCCAGGTCTTCAAAGAGCAGATCGAGATATTCGTCTTTTGAAATCTGAAAGACGAACTCATCCTGACCTTCACCGTCCTGGCCTGCCTGCCCTTGACCACTTCCCGAACCGCCTCCGCCCCCTTGTGGACGCTCGATTCTGTCGTTCTGAACGAAGTGATCATTACCGGGATGGACACGATGGCGAAGCCCGCCACGCCCCTGATGGAACATCGGTTCGCTGATATCATCCGTCGGGATAGAGACGGATTCACCGCTATCGACGTCAGTCACCGAACGCTTGTTGATGGCTTCGGAGATCGACTGTTTAATTTGCGCTTTATAACGTCGCAAGAAGCGCTGGCGGTTCACCGTGCTCTTGTTTTTGCCGTTAAGACGCCGGTCAATAAACCAGGTCATATGCCCCCCGTACTGCCAACTATTTGCAGATGTTGTCAGCCCGGCGAGTATCGCGTCGCCGGGCATATGTTTTACGACGATTTACGGACACGCAGATACCATTCGCAGAGCAGGCGAACCTGTTTGCGGGTGTATCCTTTCTCCATCATCCGGTCGACAAAATCGTCATGTTTTTTCTGCTCATCGGTTGAGGTCTTGGCATTAAACGAAATGACCGGCAACAACTCTTCGGTGTTAGAGAACATTTTCTTCTCAATGACCGTGCGCAGTTTTTCGTAGCTGGTCCAGTTCGGATTCCGCCCGCTGTTGTGCGCTCTGGCACGCAGCACGAAGTTCACAATCTCATTACGGAAATCTTTCGGGTTACTGATCCCGGCGGGTTTCTCAATTTTTTCCAGCTCGGCGTTCAGTGATTCCCGGTCAAACAACTGACCCGTATCTGGGTCGCGATACTCTTGATCCTGGATCCAGAAATCTGCATAGGTGACGTAACGGTCAAAAATGTTCTGCCCGTATTCAGAATAGGACTCCAGATATGCTGTCTGGATCTCTTTGCCGATGAACTCAGCATATTTCGGGATCAGATAGCCTTTGAGGAATTCAAGATAACGCTCTGCTTGCTCTTGCGGGAATTGTTCGCGCTCAATTTGCTGTTCCAGGACGTAGAACAGATGAACGGGGTTTGCGGCCACTTCAGCATGGTCGAAGTTAAATACGCGGGAGAGAATTTTAAAGGCAAAACGGGTGGAGAGACCATTCATCCCTTCATCAACCCCAGCGTAATCCCGATACTCCTGATAGGACTTCGCTTTCGGATCGGTATCTTTCAGGCTTTCACCATCATAGACACGCATTTTAGAGTAGATGCTGGAGTTTTCCGGTTCTTTCAGGCGCGACAGAATGGAGAATCGCGACAAAGTTTCCAGCGTGCCTGGGGCACACGGCGCATGTACCAGTTCACTATGATTAAGCAGTTTCTCGTAAATTTTGATCTCTTCGGAGATCCGCAGGCAATAAGGCACTTTGACGATATACACGCGGTCAAGGAACGCCTCATTGTTTTTGTTATTACGGAACGTGACCCACTCTGATTCGTTTGAGTGCGCCAGAATAATACCGTTAAACGGCAGGGCTGAAATACCTTCGGTCCCGTTGTAGTTCCCTTCCTGGGTCGCTGTCAGCAGGGGATGCAGCACTTTAATCGGTGCTTTAAACATCTCGACAAATTCCATTACACCCTGGTTCGCGCGGCAGAGAGCACCGGAATAGCCATAGGCATCCGGGTCGTTTTGTGCGTGGTGTTCAAGTTTACGGATATCAACTTTACCCACCAACGCTGAGATATCCTGGTTGTTCTCGTCGCCAGGTTCTGTTTTGGCGATAGCAATCTGTTCCAGAATGGACGGCCATACTTTGACAACGCGGAATTTGGTGATATCTCCGCCGAACTCATGCAGACGTTTTGCTGCCCATGGCGACATAATTGTGCCGAGGTAGCGATGCGGAATGCCAAATTCTTTGTCCAGAATCTGCGCATCTTCCTGCGGATTAAATAGGCACAGTGGATGATCGTTCACTGGACTGCGTTCACCATTCGCGCTCAGCACATAGATAGGTACGCGTTGCATCAGCGCCTTAAGCCGTTCTGCCAGTGAGGATTTACCGCCACCTACCGGACCGAGTAAATACAGGATCTGTTTCTTCTCTTCCAGCCCCTGTGCGGCATGTTTCAGGTAGGAGACAATCTGTTCTATGGCATCTTCCATGCCATAGAACTCTTCAAACGCGGGATATCGGGCGACGACCCGATTCGAAAAAAGACGGGAGAGCCGTGGCTCCAGGGCAGTATCAACCATGTTTGGCTCACCAATAGCCATCAATAGCCGTTCTGCCGCATTGGCATAGGCACTGCGATCTTGCCGACAAATGGTAAGAAACTCCTGCAGTGTGAACTCTTCGTCCTTGGCAGCTTCATAGCGCTGGCGATAGTGATCGAATATATTCATGGCATGCCGTCCTTTCGTTTTTTAGCACAGGATAAGAGCCGTTCGTATAAGTAATGGAGGCTCCCGGAAGAAAGTTTCTCGCCTCTCACTCTCCAGTGCAGCAACCTGTGTGCCAGGTCAGACGCTGGAAACCGCTGGGCGTTCAGGAAAATTTCTTCTTACGTTAAAGCGTAGATGGCATTTGCAAAACTTGCATGCCAGGAAAATCTAATTTCAATGACATATCAATAACTCATCAAAAAATTTCCACCTTTGTTATAAGGCAAAAGTGTCGCTTTCATTTCGTCGTCACATAAATGAAAGCTGCTGGTCATCTGAAAAGTTGAAATTAAGGGGTTAATCAAACGCATTAGCAGGCAAAAAATTTTGGGATGTACGGGAAGGGCAGGTACACTTCACCCGCTGATTATTTGACTACAGGAAAGAATGGATTGTGACCAAACTCAAACTTCTGGCATTGGGCGTCCTTGTTGCCACCTCTGTAAGTACTGCAAATGCAGCCGACCAATGGTCTGTTGGTGCGGGCGTAGGTGTGATCAATAGCCCTTACAAGCAGTATGATCGCGATGTGTATCCGGTTCCGGTTGTCACCTATGAAGGCGATAACTTCTGGTTCCGTGGCCTGGGTGGCGGCTACTATCTGTGGAACGATCAGGCGGATAAGCTCTCCATTATGGCGTACTACGATCCTATGCACTTCAAGCCTGGCGACAGTGACAGTACCCCACTGCGCCGTCTCGACAAGCGTAAGAGCACGATGATGGCAGGTCTGTCGTACGTGCATAACACCCAATATGGCTTCCTGCGTACCGCGCTGGCGGGCGACACGCTGGACAACAACAACGGCTTTATCTGGGATCTTGCCTGGCTTTATCGCTACACCAATGGCGGTCTGACTTTGACCCCGGGTATTGGTGTGCAATACAGCAGTGAGAACTATAACGACTACTATTATGGTGTTTCCAAAAACGAATCCCGCCGCAGTGGTCTTAAGACCTACGGTGCTGATGACGGCTGGGATCCGTACCTGGAGCTTACCGCGAGCTATAATTTCCTCGGCGACTGGAGCGTATACGGCACAGGCCGCTATGTGCGTCTTAGCGATGAAGTGAAAGATAGCCCGATGGTGGACAAATCCTGGTCAGGTATCTTCTCAGTCGGTGTTAGCTACAAATTCTGATTGTGCATTATTACAGTGCATTCTATGCATCATGATGGGGCGCTTGCGCCCCGTTTGCTTTATGGTGGTACAGAAAAACAGGAGAACACTATGAACGCAAAATCGGTGACTTTTTCTCGTTCGCATACGCTTGCCGCAATCGGGCAAGGCACATGGTATATGGGTGAAAAAGCCAGCCAACGCAACGACGAAGTGAATGCACTGCGCGCGGGCATTGATCTTGGCCTGACATTGATTGATACCGCTGAAATGTATGCTGAAGGCGGGGCTGAACGGGTTGTAGGAGAAGCGATCAAAGGACAACGTGATAATGTCTACCTGGTCTCTAAAGTTTATCCCTGGAATGCAGGTGGTTCTAAAGGTCAGGCTGCTTGTGAAGCCAGCCTTCGACGTCTGGGAACCGATCATATTGACCTGTACTTGCTGCATTGGCGAGGCGATATCCCTCTGGATGAAACCCTTCAACTCATGATCCGGCTTCAGCAGCAGGGCAAGATTGGTCGCTGGGGCGTCTCGAATCTGGATCTCGGAGATATGCAGGAACTGTGGAGCGAGGAAGGGGGGGCTGATTGTGCAACCAACCAGGTTCTGTATCATCTGGCTTCCCGTGGTATTGAATATGACCTGCTTCCCTGGTGTCAGGAACATGCGATACCGGTGATGGCCTATTGTCCGTTAGCTCAGGCGGGACGGCTGAGATCGGGTTTAATGAATCATCCTGTCGTGAACGAGATTGCCCATAATCATCAGTCCACAGTTGCACAGATTTTGCTGGCGTGGGTCATCAGTCATCAGGATGTTATGGCTATCCCTAAGGCGGCGTCGATTGCACATGTCAGGGAAAATGCTGGTGCACTCGATATCATGCTGAGCGCTGAAGAGCTGATTAGACTGGGCAGTGCATTTCCTGCACCAAAACATAAAAGCCCGTTAGATATGGTGTAACGGGCTTTTTACCCTCTCATCACTGGAGAGGGTAAGGCGTCGGCATCAGCATCAGCGTTTAACGATGCGGATCGTCTGAGCCAGACGAGAAGGTTTATCTCCGCTGGCTTTTTGCAGTGGAGAGACACAGGCTGTTTCAACACAGACGAAGGTTTTGTAACCGTCATCCGGAACATCGCCCATGCTCACAGAAAGTGCGGGACCTGGATTCCAGCCCACAACGTTACTGTTGTGGTGGTGGATAACCTCGATGCCACGATTCAGTTTTGTATCGTGGATCACGCTGCATGCTTCTGGGTTCAGATAAACACGGTCTGTGCGGTCAGGGAAGGTCTGCACGCCGTCGGTTAATTTTCCTTCTTTGGCGTTATCGACTTTGTCGATATAGGTATCGCCAAGTCCGCTTACTTTTACTGCATTGATATCACCTACGTTGAAATAGGTGTGCAGGGCAGAAGAGGTTTCGAAGTCACCGTGGGCTTCGAGTTCGATTTCGCAGGTTTTGCCCAGCTTGAAGCGTGCGTACAGGGTGAAATTGTGCGGCCAAAGTGCGCGCGTTTCATCATTGCTGTGCAGCTCAAAGGTCAATACAGCACCGTTGTCATCTTCGTTATGTGCTTTCAGTGTCCACTGCTGGTTACGGGCGAAACCGTGAGAGGGCAAACCTTGTTCTGCTGCCGGGCCAAACCATGGCCAACAGACAGGAACGCCTCCGCGGATCGCGGCCCCTTTTTTGAAAGAGGTGACAGCGCTCAGCCACAGACCTTCTTCTTCCCCTTCAGGCTTCCAGGAGAGAAGGTGCGCACCATTGAGTGCAACAGATGCTTTAACACGCGGATGATCGACGACAATAATGTCAGCTTCATCAATCTTGCGGCGGGAAAGCACAGGGGTAAGTTGTTCGACTACCGGAAGTGCAAAAATTGTTTTAATCATTACGCAATCCTCTGTCTTTAAAGCAATAAAAAAGGCGACCGAGGTCGCCTTTTTGGATCAGTTTCTCATCTCAACTTATTTGGAGATGTGAGCGATCAGGTCCAGTACTTTGTTAGAGTAACCAGTTTCGTTGTCGTACCAGGATACCAGTTTCACGAAGTTGTCGTTCAGTGCGATACCTGCTTTAGCATCGAACACGGAAGTGCACACTTCACCGTTGAAATCGGTAGATACAACGTCGTCTTCGGTGTAACCCAGAACGCCTTTCATTGGGCCTTCGGAAGCAGCTTTGATTGCTTTCTTAATTTCTTCATAAGAAGCAGCTTTTTCCAGACGAACGGTCAGGTCAACTACAGATACGTTAGGAGTTGGAACGCGGAACGCCATACCCGTCAGTTTACCGTTCAGCTCAGGCAGTACAACGCCTACAGCTTTAGCAGCACCGGTAGAAGAAGGTATGATGTTCTGAGCCGCGCCACGGCCGCCGCGCCAGTCTTTGTGAGACGGGCCGTCAACAGTTTTCTGAGTAGCGGTGGTTGCGTGAACAGTGGTCATCAGGCCTTCAACGATACCGAAGTTGTCGTTGATAACTTTAGCCAGTGGAGCCAGGCAGTTGGTGGTGCAGGATGCGTTGGACACGATGTCCTGGCCTGCGTATTTTTCAAAGTTTGCGCCTTTAACAAACATTGGGGTTTTGTCTTTGGACGGACCAGTCAGAACCACTTTTTTCGCGCCAGCAGTGATGTGCTTACGAGCGGTTTCGTCGGTCAGGAACAGGCCAGTTGCTTCAGCAACAACGTCAACGCCCACTTCGTCCCATTTCAGGTTAGCCGGATCACGCTCAGCGGTAACACGGATTTTTTTACCGTTAACGATCAGATGACCGTCTTTCACTTCAACGGTACCGTTGAAACGGCCGTGAGTGGAGTCATATTTCAGCATGTAAGCCATGTAGTCAGCGTCTAACAGATCGTTGATTGCAACAATCTCGATGTCAGAACGTTCCTGAGCAGCACGGAAAACAATGCGACCGATACGGCCAAAACCGTTGATACCTACTTTGATAGTCATATATTCCACCAGCTATTTGTTAGTGAATAAAAGGTTGCCTGTAAAATTACAAAAACCTTACGCAGCGTCAAGCGGAATCGTGTCAATCATTGCGACAAATCAATCCTGTGACTAACGTTTGTGCGACTGACTCGCCTCACTTTCCCTTTGAGCTAGCAACCACATGGGGGCTGCGCCCGGAATTTTAAAGGCCCGTCAGTATAAAAATGTGATTCGCATCACAATTGACTGACCGGCTTTTCGCGACAAGTAAGTTTAGAACAAAAGTTCAGACTTCAGTGTTAATGTTTTGTTAGAATCCGGGTGAGAAGGTGTCTGTTTCTACAGCGAGATGTAAGCATATGTCGAACCAACGTAACCCTGATGAACTGAAAAAAAATCTCACCGAAATGCAGTTCTATGTCACCCAAAATCATGGGACAGAACCGCCATTTACCGGGCGTTTATTGCACAATAAGCGAGACGGTATCTACCACTGCCTGGTGTGTGACGCACCATTGTTCACTTCGCAATCAAAATACGATTCTGGCTGTGGCTGGCCGAGCTTTTATGAGCCGGTAGGCGATGACGCAATTCGTTACCTGAATGACACAACCCACGGTATGCAGCGCACGGAAATCCGCTGCGGAAACTGTGATGCACATCTCGGGCATGTATTCCCGGATGGCCCTCAACCGACAGGCGAGCGTTTCTGTGTTAATTCCGCATCATTGAGCTTCAGTGATGATGAAAATGGTGACCAGACTAAAGGTTGAAAAAACGATTCAGCAAATTATTCCTTTGAAAGGGAGATATCATGAATATTGAGGACATGATTCACAGCATGACGCCGGACATTTATCAGCGTCTGGTCACTGCCGTTGAACTCGGAAAATGGCCTGATGGTGTGGCGCTGACTGCGGAGCAAAAAGAGAACAGTTTGCAACTGGTGATGCTGTGGCAGGCTCGCAATAACACGGATGCCCAGCACATGACCATCGACACACAAGGTCAGATGGTGATGAAAAGCAAGCGTGAGCTAAAAGAAGACTTTGGTATCACGCCGAAGCCGATTGCGACATTTAGATCCTGATTGTTCTCATCCCTCTGGGGCAAATCTTTCGTTTGCTCCGGAGGAAGAGAACAGGGCGATCACTTCTTATCCATCATCGCTTTAAGATTGGCAAACGGGTTGTATTTGGCTTCGCCAACGCTATCCTGCGCGTCTTCCCCTGCCACAACCGTTGAACCATATTGGTCGGCTTCGGTGTATTTCGAATGTTCATGGTCATGGCAGTACAGGCACAACATTTCCCAGTTGCTGCCATCCTCAGGGTTATTCGAGTGGTCGTGGTCGATATGATGCACGGTCAGTTCGCGCAAATTCGAATAGACGAACTCACGAGAACAGCGCCCACAAACCCAGGGGAAGAGCTTTAGCGCCTTTTCCCGATAACCGACTTCCAGTCGCGCGTAATTTTTAGGGATAAAAGCCATAATCCTCAAGTCTCCTGCTTAAATGATGAGCGATAGCCAAGGTGCTATCGCTGATTGATGCTTTACGGCTGGGTCTCTTCCCAGTCTGCCAGTGTATACAGCGTTGCACCCGCAACTGACATCTCCATAAAGGCTAATGTGCTGTCCTGCGTCTGAATGTTGACGCCCCGACATCCGTCGGTGATTACGCTGACGTTGTACCCGAGTTTGAGTGCGTCCAGTACCGTAAATTTCACGCAGTAATCTGTCGCCAGCCCCATTACGATGAGAGCGCGGATCTCATGGTGGCGCAACCAGGCATCCAGTTCCGTCTTTTGGCGATGACCGTTGTCAAAAAACGCACTGTAGCTGTCAATGCGTGGGTTTTCACCTTTGTGGAAGACAGCATCAATCGCTTTCTGGTTCAGCAGCGGGTGCAGTTCCGCACCGGGCGTTTGCTGAACACAATGATCGGGCCAGAACGTTTGCACCAGTCCATCAAGTTCTCCCTGGGTGAAGGGAGCAACGTGATGCTGGCTGGCGAAACTGCCGTGGTTCGCAGGATGCCAGTCCTGGCTTGCGACAACGGCGTCTTCGCGCGCGTTGCACCAGGCAATAAGCCTGTTTGCCACGTCGATGGTACTGTCACCTTCGGTGACAGCCAGCGCGCCACCCGCACAGAAGTCATTTTGCAGATCAACCAGTAGCAAAGCACGATGTGACATACGAGCTCCTTATTCGTCTGGCGTCAGTTCGCCGCGCAGATTTTGCATCATGGCATTGCGGATGGACTGTACATCCAGATCCTGACTGAGTAAGTAGTGAAGTTTAGTCAGCGTCGCCTCGACCGTCATATCAAAACCGCTAATCACCCCCGCATGCGCCAGCGCATTCCCGGTGGCATAGCCTCCCATGTTAACTTTGCCAGACATACATTGAGTCAGGTTGACGACGACAATCCCGCGTTCACTTGCTTCCTGTAGTTCTTTCAGGAACTCGCCGTTCTGCGGGGCATTACCCACACCGTAAGAACGCAGGATCAGGGCCTTCACTGGCTGGCGCAGGAAGTTGCGCACCACGTCGGCGGAAATTCCCGGATAGATGGTTACCACGCCGATAGGTTGTGGCGTAATCGGATGGACAATCAGTTCACCTGCGGTATGGGGGGCAGGCGGTGTTCCCAGACGGCGAATATGGATCCCCGCTTCCAGCAAGGGTTGCAGATTTGGCGAGGCAAAGGCATCAAAACCATCGGCATGGGCTTTCGTGGTGCGGTTGCCGCGATACAGACGATTGTTAAAGAACAGCGATACTTCATTGATCGGGTAGTTAGCCGCCACGTACAGAGAGTTAAGCAAATTGATCTGCCCGTCTGAGCGCAACTCGGCCAGCGGGATTTGTGAGCCAGTGACAATGACAGGCTTACCCAGATTTTCCAGCATGAACGAGAGGGCCGACGCGGTAAACGCCATGGTGTCAGTGCCGTGCAGAATGACAAAACCATCATACTTGTCGTAGTTAGCCTGAATATCGTCAGCAATATGCTGCCAGTCTTCCGGCGTCATATCTGAGGAATCCATCAATGGTTCATATTCGTGGATGGTGAAATCTGGCATTTCCGGGCGATGAAACTCCGGCATCAAGGCGAGCTGGCGTTGCAGGTGACCGGATACCGGGATATAGCCATTTTCAGAGCGCTGCATACCAATAGTCCCGCCGGTATACGCTACATAGATTGATTTCTTCTGCATGATAGTGAGTTTCTTGTGCTTCAAAGAAAAATCCCCTCTTCTCGCAAAGAGGGGACCGGTTTTAACGTACGTTTGCGCAGGTCAGGCAAAACGCATAACGGCTCTGTGGATCATTAAAGGTGGCGAGTTTGTCGCTTTCCACTTTCATCGCTTTTGCAGCAGTAGCGACAGGGGCTGGCAGGTACGCCTGCAAAGCGTCTGGCAACATGGCACGCACGGAGCCAGACATACTATCCATCACCATATCGAAGAAAGACGGTTCATCCTGGTAATATTCAACATGCCATTGTTTGAGTTTTGCCAGTTCAGCCGCTTTGGCTACGGCGTCATCAAAATCACCAAGGCTGTCCACCAGACCGTTGTTCTTCGCATCTTGCCCGGTCCAGACGTGACCTTGCGCAATCTGGTCGATCTGTTCAGGTGTTTTTTTACGGGAATCGGCCACCAGCGAGATGAAGCGCTTATAGCCGCTTTCAATGCTGAGCTGCATCATTTCCGACACTTCTGGCGGCAGGGCTTTCGTTACGGAGATGTCAGCCAGGGGAGAGGTCGAAACGCCATCCGTATGAACGCCCAGATAATCAAGGCTGTTCTCAACGGTATTAATGACGCCGAAGATCCCGATGGAGCCGGTCAATGTGCTTGGGTTGGCCACAATATAGTTAGCAGGCGTGGAGATCCAGTAACCACCTGATGCCGCCATTCCCCCCATGGAGACCACAACCGGCTTGCCTGCCGCGCGGGCGGCGACCAGTTCAGCGCGGATCACTTCAGAGGCGCTAACGCTACCACCAGGACTGTTGACGCGCAGGACGATGGCTTTGACTTTTGGATCAAGGCGGGCATCGCGGATCTGTGAGGCCGTGGTATCACCGCCGACATTTCCCGGCGTTTCCTGGCCGTCCATAATGGCGCCGTTGGCGAATACCACCGCCACGCTGCTGCCAGTTTCCGCTGGTTTCTTCGGCGTGTAATCGTACAGGCTTATCGCACTGTAATTTTTATCTTCTTTGCTCCAGCCAAACTGTTTGGTCAGGGCTTTTTCTATTTCTGCACTGGAACCCAGTGCATCCACCAGTTTGTTATCGAGGGCATATTTCGCGGTATCACCCTCCGCTTTACGCAACCCAGCCAGCATTCCTTGTGCTCCAGGGAAGACTTGCTCAGCAGTGATCTGGCGGTTGGCCGCAATCGTGCCCAGATAGTTCTGCCACAGCTCGCCAATCCAGCGGCTGTCTGCTTCACGGGCAGCAGGTGACATATCATCACGGATAAACGGTTCTACGGCAGATTTATAAGTCCCGACACGGAAAACATGCGTGGTGACTTTCAGTTTATCGAGCAGCGATTTGTAGTACAGACCGTTGGTTGCAAACCCATGCAGATCGACAGTACCTTGTGGCGAAAGCCAAATTTTATTCGCAAAACTCGCCAGATAATATTGTCCCTGGCTGTAGCTATCACCGACGGCAATCACTGGTTTGCCGCTGTCGCGGAATTCGCGTAATGCTTTACCGATGTACTGCATCGAGGGTTGATCAGCCCCGGCAAAGTTTTTCAGATCGAGAACGATCCCGGTAATGTTGCGATCGTCTTTTGCCTGGCGAATAGCATCGACGATATCAAAGAGCGAGTTTTCCTGCAGACGATCGGATGTTGCACCAAACAGTTGACGGCCAATCACGCCCAGGCGGTTGCTGGTGGATGGCTTATCAACGATAACTCCGGCAATATCAAGCAACAATGCGCCGCGGGTCGAATGTTGCGCCTGGCTGGTGCTGCTGATGTGCATCCAGATGCCCGCACAAACCAGAACCAGGAAGATGAAAAACAAGTTCATCATCAGTTCGCGGACAAAGTTGAGCAGTCGCCACGTCCATTTAAAGAAGCCGGCAAAGATTCGCCAAAGGGTTCGCATGTATTCTCCCTAACCAGATAATAACGGTTCCGTCGCTACTGGACGGCAATGTGGGGTTATCGTAATGACCCAACCGCCACTTGTCAGCAGGAATCGCCCACCGCGCTGTAACAAAATCTGCTGTCGTGTTAATTTTGTGAGCAAATTTCAAGACAGGAGTTAATTAATGGACGCACTTGAACTGCTTGTTAACCGTCGTAGTGCTTCGCGCCTGGCTGAGCCTGCGCCTGCAGGCGAGCAACTGGACAACATTTTGCGTGCCGGTATGCGCGCGCCGGATCACGGTACGTTGCAGCCATGGCATTTCTTTATCATTGAAGGTGAAGGCCGCGATCGCTTCAGCGCCTTGCTGGAGCAAGGGGCTATTGCTGCAGGTCAGGATGAAAAAGGGATCGAGAAAGCCCGCAGTGCACCGTTCCGCGCGCCAATGATCATTGCCGTGGTGGCGAAATGTCAGCCTGAACATAAAGTACCGGTGTGGGAACAGGAGATGTCTGCGGGTTGTGCGGTAATGGCGATGCAAATGGCTGCTGTCGCACAAGGTTTTAACGGTATCTGGCGTACGGGGCCGCTCACCGAAAGCCTGGTGGTGCGTGAAGGTCTGGCGTGCGGCGAACATGATAAAATCGTCGGATTCCTTTATCTCGGCACGCCACAGCTTAAAGCATCCAGTACAATAAACGTGCCGGACACGACGCCTTTCGTCAGCCGTTTCTGACCGCGCGCTAACTGTCTGGATCCTGATCACCTGCAGCAGAATTCAGACAGTTAAACTTTTCTTTTTCCCTCAACGTATTATCAAATACCAAATCCGGTTTCGACGTTCCAGACTATAGCGAACATCAGATATAATCTGTTCGAACGTTAACTCCTCCCATACCGCCAAACATTCCAGCATACCTTTAATTTGTCGACTGGAAACCTGGTGGTAAATTACATCCTTTATTTCTTCCTTTGAGTACCAAACAGGACATTTATTTTTGTAATCAAAAATAGGGAACTTATTCATGTTGACTGTAATAACCCACAGCATGTTGATTTTTTTATTTTAAAAGCCGAATCCTTTACACCCTGTAACTGCTATTTTTCGATAACAGGCCAAACCATCTCTGTTTAACAAACGGAGTAAACGTTCTCAGTTGCTTAAACATAGCTTGCTAATACAAGTAAAAAGAAATACAGATTGATCAGGATTGATATTGCAAACAGTGACCAGAAAATGATTTTTTTCATTGACGATTAAAACGTAAAAGGTTGAGCCCGTACAACACATTAAAACCAACACGTCGACCCGTTGTCTGCTTGTGAACCTCCAGTTTCGCCGCAAGCAGGGAGGGTTTTTCCGTCATGGGTAATCATGGTGTAGCCATCGCTGCTTTTATACGTTGAGCTTTGCTTCTTGTGTTTAGGGTGTGGTTTGACATCGCAATCACCGTGAGCCTCCTGGACTTGTGTACAATAGCCGCTTGCATAAAGATCGACATCATCGCCGTCTATACGATGTTTATGAGAATGAGGGGCTGCGACAACACAACCACTTAAAACCATCACCCATGCTATCAAAATGACTTTTTTCATTTTTTAGAACCTATACATTAAACAGATTAAGGAATATTTTTATTATTGATGTAAAACCAATTGTAAGTAACACGAATAACACCCATGTGAAAAAATAGAGCTCACTCATTTCATTGTGCTTGCCTCAGTATAAAATCAACGATCAAATCCATCAAAAAAGAATGTTCAATCCAATGAACTATTTCTAGCCACAAAAGAATACCTATAATTAAATAAAGGCAATGCCAAATACCTTTAATTTGGTTCATTTATTCACTCGGAAGTGTTGTTTTAGTTTAATACCTGATAGTCAGGGGGAGTTGATATAACAGATATTAACAATGCACCTGTTTAACAATCTTCTCCATAGTGTTAACGATAAATGGATAAAGCCAATGTGTTAACGCCGGAAGTATTCATCATTTAATGTGTACTGCATTTTTACTTTAAACATATTTGTCGGCCTTTAATTTCGGCGTGAAATAATGGTAACCCGGTAAAATGCAGGGATCAATGTGTTTCTATAAAAGATACATTAAAGATTTTTATGAACATGCATATAAAATAAATGTTTACTTATTCTGACCCTTTCGTTCGAAATTAGTTTGCTGACCATTAGCCGCCTAAATTAAATGATTGTTGTAAATAACCATTTACTGAGTTAAATCGGGTTCCACATCCTTCATCAGACCCGGTAATAACGCAATGGCCCTGTCAGGCAATTGTACTTCACGCGTATTCTTTTCACCGGGCGGGAGATTAGTCCTGAAGATGAAACACGTCCTTTAGCGGTGATGCCCGCCATGATAGAATTCTTCTAAATTTACACCGATTTTACGATGTGCTATGTGAGATTCTGTAATATATACATCTACTTACATGGCTTTCATCCGGTCAGGAGATGTCAATGAGCGAGCAAACTATTCGTTTAACGCAATACAGCCACGGAGCGGGTTGCGGTTGTAAAATTTCCCCAAAAGTGCTGGAAACCATCCTGCACAGTGAGCAGGCGAAGTTTGTCGACCCGAACCTGCTTGTTGGTAATGAAACGCGGGACGATGCCGCGGTCTACGATTTAGGTAACGGCACAAGCATTATCAGTACTACTGATTTCTTTATGCCTATTGTCGACAATCCGTTCGATTTTGGGCGCATCGCGGCAACCAATGCCATCAGTGACATTTTCGCGATGGGCGGCAAACCGATTATGGCCATCGCGATTCTGGGTTGGCCCATCAACACGCTTGCACCGGAAATTGCTCGCGATGTGATTGAAGGCGGCCGTTTTGCCTGCCAGCAGGCGGGTATCGCCCTTGCTGGAGGTCATTCTATCGATGCTCCTGAACCTATCTTTGGTCTTGCCGTCACCGGCGTTGTGCCAACTGAACGTGTCAAACGCAACAGCACGGCGCAGGCCGGGTGTAAACTTTTCCTCACCAAGCCACTGGGTATTGGCGTGCTCACCACGGCGGAGAAAAAATCGCTGCTCAAACCGGAACATATTGGTCTGGCAACAGAGGTGATGTGTCAGATGAACCTCGCTGGGGCAGCATTCGCAAATATTGACGGCGTTAAAGCGATGACGGATGTGACCGGCTTTGGTCTGCTCGGCCATTTAAGCGAAGTGTGCCAGGGTGCAGGTGTGCAGGCGCAAGTCTGGTATCAGGATGTGCCGAAGCTGCCGGGCGTTGAAGCTTATATTGCACAGGGCGCAGTGCCGGGCGGTACACAGCGTAACTTCGCCAGCTACGGTCATCTGATGGGTGATATGCCTGCCGAATGGCGCGACCTGCTGTGCGATCCGCAAACTTCCGGTGGTCTGTTGTTGGCTGTAACGCCAGATGCCGAAGCTGACGTTCAGGCCACGGCCGCAGAGTTTGGTATCACGCTGACCACGATCGGCGAGCTGGTAACCGCGCGCGGTGGTCGTCCAATGATTGAGATCCGTTAATTCGATGCGGTTGTTTATTGCCGAAAAGCCGAGCCTGGCCCGTGCTATTGCTGATGTGCTGCCAAAGCCACATCGCAAGGGCGACGGTTTTATCGAATGCGGTAACGGGCAGGTGGTCACCTGGTGTATTGGTCACCTGCTGGAACAGGCGCAACCTGATGTTTACGACATCCGCTATGCTCGCTGGAACCTCAACGACCTCCCCATCGTGCCGGAAAAGTGGCGTCTGCAACCTCGTCCGTCGGTGACAAAACAGCTTAACGTGATCAAGCGTTTCCTGCATGACGCGTCTGAAGTTATCCACGCGGGTGACCCTGACAGAGAAGGACAACTGCTGGTGGACGAGGTGCTGGATTATCTCGAACTGGCTCCGGAAAAGCGCCAACAGGTGCTGCGTTGTCTGATAAACGATCTCAACCCGCAGGCGGTAGAGCGGGCGATTTCCCGTCTGCGTGCTAACAGTGAGTTTATTCCATTGTGCGTTTCCGCCCTGGCGCGTGCGCGTGCGGACTGGTTGTACGGGATCAACATGACCCGTGCTTATACCATTCTGGGACGCAACGCGGGCTATCAGGGCGTGCTTTCTGTCGGGCGTGTTCAGACCCCGGTGTTAGGACTGGTGGTACGCCGTGACGAAGAGATCGAGAATTTCGTCGCTAAAGATTTCTTTGAAGTCAAAGCACACATTGTTACGCCTAAGGATGAGCGTTTCACGGCGACATGGCAGCCAAGCGATGCCTGTGAATCCTATCAGGATGAAGAGGGGCGGTTGTTGCACCGTCCGCTGGCGGACCATGTGGTCAACCGGATCACCGGCCAGCCCGCGTTTGTCACCAGCTATAACGATAAACGGGAATCAGAACCTGCTCCGCTGCCATTTTCCCTTTCTGCATTGCAGATTGAGGCTGCCAAGCGGTTTGGTCTGAGCGCGCAAAATGTGCTCGATATCTGCCAGAAGTTGTATGAAACCCATAAGTTGATCACCTACCCGCGTTCAGATAGCCGCTATTTGCCTGAAGAACACTTTGCGGGACGGCAGGCGGTCATGAACGCGATTAGCGTTCACGCCCCGGATTTACTACCGCAACCAGTCGTCAACCCGGATACCCGTAATCGTTGCTGGGATGATAAAAAAGTGGATGCCCACCACGCGATTATCCCGACAGCGCGCAGCAGTTCGGTCAACCTGACGGAGAATGAGTCGAAGGTATATAACCTCGTTGCCCGCCAGTACCTGATGCAATTCTGCCCTGATGCGGTGTTCCGCAAGTGTGTGATTGAGCTGGATATTGCCAAAGGCAAATTCGTCGCTAAAGCACGCTTCCTCGCAGAGGCTGGCTGGCGCACGCTGTTGGGCAATAAAGAGCGTGACGAAGAGAATGACGGCACGCCGTTGCCGGTGGTGGCAAAAGATGACGAACTGTTGTGCGAGAAAGGGGAAGTGATTGAACGGCAAACTCAGCCGCCGCGTCATTTCACCGATGCCACACTGTTATCTGCAATGACCGGGATCGCCCGTTTTGTGCAGGATAAAGATCTGAAAAAGATCCTGCGTGCCACGGATGGTCTGGGAACTGAAGCGACACGCGCAGGTATTATTGAGCTGTTGTTTAAACGCGGTTTCCTGGTCAAAAAAGGGCGCTATATCCACTCTACTGACCCAGGACGGGCACTGATCCACTCCCTGCCTGAACTGGCGGCTCGCCCGGACATGACGGCACACTGGGAGTCGATCCTGACGCAAATCAGTGAGAAGCAGTGCCGCTATCAGGATTTCATGCAGCCACTGGTGGGAACATTGTTTGAGTTGATTAACCAGGCGCGTAGCACGCCGGTGAAGCAGTTCAGAGGAATGGTTGCGCCAGGCGGCGGCGCGAAGAAACCGTTCAAAAAGAAGAAAAGTGCGGCCTGACACCCGATTGTGGCCCTCTCCCGACGGGAGAGGGCCAGCCGCACGATCAATATCTTAAATTACACCTTGTCCGATCATGGCATCGGCAACTTTCACAAACCCGGCAATATTGGCTCCGCGCACATAATTGGTTTGCTTCGCCTCACCGCCGTATTCCACACATGCGTGGTGAATATCCAGCATGATGTGGTGCAGACGCGCATCCACTTTCTCCGCTTTCCAGCCCAGACGTGCGGCGTTTTGCGCCATTTCCAGCCCAGAGGTGGCCACGCCACCTGCGTTTGCCGCTTTACCTGGCGCAAACAGCACGCCAGCTTCCAGGAACAGATCGGTTGCTTCAATGGTGGTTGGCATGTTGGCGCCTTCCGCGACCGCTTTCACGCCATGCGTAATCAATGCGCGCGCGGCTTCAGCGTCCAGTTCGTTTTGGGTTGCACATGGCAAGGCGATATCAACAGGCACAGACCAGGGTTGTTTACCTTCGAGATAGATCAGGCCAAACTCGCGGGCATAATCTGCCACGCGGCCATCGCGGCTGGCCTTGATTTCACAGAGCCGCGCCAGTTTTTCTGCCGTAAAGCCCGCTTCATCTACGACTGTGCCACTGGAATCTGACGCTGTTACTACGCGCGCCCCAAACTGCATCGCTTTTTCAATGGCGTACTGCGCAACGTTTCCAGAGCCTGAAACCGCCACCCGCATCCCTTCAAAACTCAGTCCATGACGCTTCAGCATGGCCTCCGTGAAATAGACCAGCCCATAGCCAGTGGCTTCCGGGCGAATCAGGCTGCCGCCAAACGAGAGGCCTTTTCCGGTAAAGACGCAGGCACTGTTATTGGACAGTTTTTTCATCATACCAGCCATAAAGCCGACTTCACGGCCACCCACGCCGATGTCTCCCGCAGGGACGTCAGTGTCCGGGCCAAGATGACGGTACAGTTCCGTCATCAGCGCCTGGCAGAAGCGCATCACTTCACCTTCGCTTTTGCCTTTTGGATCGAAATCACTGCCGCCTTTGCCGCCACCCATTGGCAGGGTGGTGAGCGCATTTTTAAAGGTCTGTTCAAAGCCCAGGAACTTCAGGATCGACAGGTTTACGGAAGGGTGGAAACGCATTCCCCCCTTAAAAGGACCAATGGCCGAGTTAAACTGCACGCGCCACGCGCGGTTCACCTGTACCTGATTGCGATCATCGACCCAAACAACGCGGAACTGAATCACTCGTTCTGGTTCAACCAGGCGTTCGAGCAGAGACATCTGACGATAACGTGGGTTTTCTTCGAGGAATGGCCACAAGGTGGTCATGACTTCGCGTACGGCTTGTGCAAACTCGCTCTGATGCGGGTCGCGCTGTTGAACATGGGTTAAAAACGATTCCAGAGAGCGTGTCTGATCCATAGATATAAGAACCTCTTATAATATTTTATGTATGTTGTGTAGGCGATTTGTGGTCTTTTTCGACTATACCACCCGTACCGCTTTGCCAGGCAAGCAGAAATTGACCGCTAAAGGGAAATTCATTATCGGGCGCGGGTCATAACAAAAAGCGATGACAAGAGAAATTAAAGGTTCGGCGTTGATTTACCGTTATAGTCAGTATCAGGAGACAACAGGAAGAGACCTCTATGAATCGTTATGTGATGACCGCTGTGTTTGCCCTTTTATCTGCCAGTGCGCAGGCGGACCGTCTTCGTCCGGATGTACAGGTGAATGTCCCGCCGGACGTGTTCAGCTCCGGCGGACAAAGTTCGCAGCCCTGCAATCAGTGCTGCATCTATCAGGATCAAAATTATTCTGAAGGGGCGGTGGTGAAGGCAGACGGTGTGCTGTTGCAGTGTCAGCGTGATGAGAGAACCATCAGCACGAATCCGCTGGTCTGGCGTCGCGTAAAAGGATAAACGCGTGCAGCAGCGGGATATCTGCCGGGGCTAAGGAATAAGTCAACGCCTCTTCAGGCGTACACCACGCCAGGGCGCTGTGGTAGTGCGCCGTAAGTTCGCCAGTATACGCGGGAACATGCCACGCATGCAGATGGATGAGCCTCTGCGAGACCTCCCGCTGATGACTGGCGATATAGCATCCAGGCTGCGCAACAATCCCCAGTTCTTCACGCAATTCGCGGGTGAGTGCCTGCGGTTGCGTCTCTCCTGCTTCCACTTTTCCTCCGGCAAATTCCCACATTCCCGGTTGATCGGCATGGGCGGGGCGTTGTGCCAGCAAAATGCGACCGTCTTTTTCGAGGATTGCAGCCACTACATCGATGGTTTTCAGCATGGTCGTCAATAACAGGTTACGGAAAACGACATAATATCTTGCGCGTCAAAAGAGTCCACCCATCAGGAGAATCAGGTGAAAGAGACAACCGCCTGGGTAGCCCCCGTAAAACATCTTCCCGTCAGCGTAAAACCCATCGCCGCAATGCAACAAAAACACTTCGGTGCGGTACTGAACCCTACACGTTGGTGGGGAAGAATGCCTCGCCTGTTTTGGCTCGTGGCTCTGTTTGTGGGGTTTCTGGAGCGTCGTGCTGCGCGTGTCAGCCCCGAATTGCGTTCGTTGTTAATGACGCGGGTATCGCAGCTTTGTCATTGTGCGTTCTGTATTGATGCAAACAGTCTCCGTCTGGCTGAACGCTCCGGGGCGCTCGATAAAGTTCAGGCCGTTAGCCACTGGCGAGAAGCGTCGATTTTCAATGAAGAAGAGCGTGTTGCACTGGCGTATGCGGAGGCTGTCACCGCCACGCCACCACAGGTAGACGAGGCTATTAAAATGCAGATGAAGCGTTATTTTACCGATGACGCAATTGCCGAAATGACGGCGTTGATTGCATTTCAGAACCTGTCAGCTCGCTTTAATGCTGCCCTGGATATTCCGGCCCAGGGCCTTTGTGCCACGTTCCAGGGGAAACCTCATGCTTGATCGCCATCTGCATCCGCGTCTGAAACCGGTACTGAATCAACTGGCGAGCTTGCTGGATAAGCCCGTTATCTCCCCCGATGGCCTGACGTTAACAGGGTTTGCGACAGGCGTGCTGGCGTTGCCCTTTTTGGCGCTGGGCTGGTATCCGGCGGCACTGGTTGCCATTGTGCTGAATCGACTACTGGATGGGCTTGATGGCGCACTGGCCCGTCGGCGGGGGTTAAGCGATGCGGGCGGATTTCTGGATATTGTGCTCGATTTTCTCTTCTATGCGCTTGTGCCGTTTGGATTTGCGCTGGCTGCACCTGCGGAAAATGCGCTGGCATCCGCCTGGCTGTTATTCGCGTTTATCGGTACGGGAAGCAGTTTCCTCGCGTTTGCAGCGCTGGCGGCGAAACACAATATTGCTAACCCAGGCTATGCGCACAAGTCGTTTTATTACATTGGTGGGTTAACGGAAGGGACAGAGACAATCGCGCTGTTTGTGCTGTGCTGCCTGTTTCCGGCATACTTCCCTCTGTTTGCCTGGATCTTTGGCGCGTTGTGCTGGCTCACCACCACAACGCGCATCTGGAGCGGTTATGTCACGTTAAAATCGCGGGTGCGTTAACGTGAACTTTCCGGCCCGCGCGCTCCCACAGAGACCGGGTTTTGCGGATGGCTGCTCCATTCGTACCAGCCACCATCGTAGACGGCGACATTTTTCCAGCCCATCGCACGGGCGTACATAAAGGTTTCAGAGGCTCGCCAGCCTGTGCCGCAATAAAACGCCACGTGCTGGTCGGGCAGAATGCCCCACTGTTTCCACATCGCGGCGATGTCATCGGCGCTACGCATTGTGCCATCCGGGTTATGGAAGTCTTCCATGTGAGTGGCGTCGCTGCCCGCATGCCCCCATCGAGCACCCGCAATCTCGCCTTTTGGTTTGATGTAGCTATAGCCGCTGGTTTCACCAATGAATTCTGGCCATGAACGAATGCTGACCAACGAGGCATCCTGGCGGTGCAACATGCCGCGCGCGCCTTCCATGTCCACCATCAGCTGTGGCTGGCCAGGGATCGGTGCACCAAAATCGGGGGCAGGTTTCACCTCCGCAGGCATGCCACGCTCAACCGGAAGACCTGCATCGGACCAGGTTTTCCAGCCACCATCAAGAATACGTACATCCTTGACCCCGGCGTAGAGCATGATTTGCGCCACGCGTGCCGCGGCATACACGTCCCGACCGTACAGGATCACCGTAGTGTTGTGACGGATCCCGTGTTTAGCCAGCATGGCTTTTAGCTTATCGTCAGAGACTTTATTCCACAGCGGTTCACTTTCGACTTCATTGGTATCAATGTAGCCCGCGCCAGGGATGTGATTCAGCAGGAAAAACTTCGGCGCGCCCCAGCCGGCTTCAAGTACCTTCCATTCGCCCGCAGGCGCGGCGGCGATCGGTTTACCCAGCTGTAACTGATGGATCCACTGAGGATAAACCAGTTGTTCAAAGTGCGGTAAGCGTTGCAGACGGCCAGCCTGTTGCAGGGCATCACTCAGGACCGATACTTGTGAATACCCGGCTTTTTTCAGACGCGTTCTCACCGCCAGGTTATCGGCCTCGCTGCCATAGAGAGCAATGGGGGCTGAAGGCGCAAGATGATGCTGTTTCGCCCAGCCAGCAAGCTGTTCGTCGCTCATGGCGCTGAGCCAGGAGGCCGAGAGGTTGAGCGCTGCCGGTTCATGTCCAGATGGTCCGCTCAGGGACTGTGGCCAGCCGTTGTAGAAGGCACTCACTCGGGTGTCGATGACGGCCCCGTGTTGTTGTTGCACCTGTTCCAGCGTCAGTGAGTGGGGCATATCAGCAGCCACTGAGGAAAATGAGGCGAGGCCACAGAGCAGAGCCAGCGCGGTCAGTTGAGAAACACGTTTCATCGAAAAGCCTGACGTCAAAAAAAGAGGCGGTCATTGTCATCTCACCTGAAACAGAAAACATTGCGTTAGCACAGATTGAAGCACGTTATTGCCAGCGGGATAGCTGAATCACCTCACCATCTGGTGGAATATCCTCTTCGTCGTGAGTGACCAGTATCACGGGGATTTTGCGTGCGCGTACGGTGGCAAATACCCAGGCCCGAAAGGCGGTGCGCAGAGTTTTGTCCAGGCGGCTGAAGGGTTCATCAAGCAGCAACGCCTGGGGCTGAGCCAGCAAGGCGCGTAATAAACTGACCCTGGCACGCTCGCCGCCGGAGAGCGTTGCTGGATCGCTGGCATAGTGATCTGCCAGACCTGCCGAGGCCAGTGCCTGGTGTACTTCCACTTTTCGCGCGTGCCCGGTGATATGTGCCGGAAGAGCCAGCAACAGGTTTTGCCCTACGCTGAAGTGATCAAACAGCAGAGCATCCTGAAACAATATCCCAAGGCCGCGTTCTTCCACGGGGAGTGTGTCGCAGCGACGATCAGCAAGCCACAGCTCGCCCTGGGCATGAAAATTGGCGGTAAGCGCCCCGACCATCCAGGAAAAAAGTGTCGATTTTCCGCTGCCGGAAGGTCCCATCAGGGTGACAATTTCACCACACTGTACGCAAAAATTAACCTGGCGGAAAAGCGGTTCAATGGAGAGATTTTTCACCATCAGCATTAACGTAATCCTTGTCGGTAACGGCCTGCGAGCCGGGATAACAGGGCCGCAATACTGAATATTGCGCCTGTTAATAATAAAAGTCCCAGCGCACGGGAAGCCAGAATGGGGACGCTGCCGCCACTGCTGAGTGCGACCGCTTCGGTGGTGAGTGTGGCGTAACGTCCCGCACCTAACCAGAGTGTCGGCATGTACTGTGCCATGCTCACGGAAAAACCGGTGGCAAAAGCCAGTAGTGCGGGGCGAAGCATTAGCGGGCATTTTAGCAGCCAAAAGCACTTTACGCGCCGCCAGCCCAGCGTTCGGGCAATCAGGATGAGCCGGGGATCAAGCCTGCGCCACGCAGGTTGCATTACCAGCAACATCCACGGAAATACCCACAACAGATGGCCCCATAATATGGTTGTAAACAGCCCATCGATCCCGAGGTGCAGGGCAATGAAATATTGCCCGGAGACTAACGGTAGCGCAGGAAGTGCCAGCGGCAGCCAGACCCAGACCGCACCACGTTGCGGCCCCCATTCGAGCCAGAGGAAGATCACGACCAGCGCCAGCAAGCTGGAGAGCAGGCCAAAAGAGAGGCTGATGATGAGGGGGGCGAGCGCGGTTTCTCTGTGCTGCGCCAGTACGCCGAGAATCAACAGACTGGCGATCCCGATACCGGGCAGCAACCACTGAAGTACGGCGCCGGGAAGAGGGATGCGCGAGGCGTGACGAACGCCGGAAACATTCGGCAGTCTCCTCCGCCATACTTTCCCTATGCACAAGCCAGTGGCTGCCAGTAACGCCAGCATCAGCACTAAAACCAGGCACAGCAGGGCGCCTTTCGTCTGTTGCTGCGCATCGCCCTGGCTGAGCCATTGCCACGCCAGCACCGCGAGCGTCGGGGGATTTCCTGGCCCCAGAATTATCGCCACATCCACGACGGCGAGCGACCATGCCAGCACTGCCAGCATTACCGCCCCGAGGGCAGGGGCGATGGTCGGGATGACCAGCCAGCACAGTGTCTGAAAACGCCCATAGCCGAGGGTTTGTAATACCACTTTTTGTTGCGCCAGACCTTTGACCGGTAACACGGCATAAATGGCCCACAGCACAAAAGCGCTCTCTTTGAGCGCGAGCGTTAGCCCCAGTCCTACGCCAAACCGGTCAAACGGGGGGGTACAGAATGAGCACAGCTGATACCACAGCCCACCCTCTGCAAACATCAGCAGAAGGCTGGTGGCGAAGGCCACATGGGGAATGGCCAACAGCCACGGCAGACGCGTACTCAGGCGATGCCAGCGTTCTCCAGGCCAAAGCGCGGCAACGAGAAAAAGGGCAATAATGAGTGACCCCAGGGTGGCGATAAGCGTTGAGCTTAGGGTGGCGGCAAATGCCTGTGGGAGCTGCGGATCGCTCAGCAGCGACCGCCAGTTTTCAGCGGAGAATGCCGGAGCCAGTATCGTGACTCCGGCAGGAAGCAGCGGGATATAAATGACCGCAACGGCAAGCCAGGCCAGCCCGCTTAGCGGGTTCCGTAACGGCGAAGCCATTCCTGCTCCAGCAACGGGATCCACGCTGCATGAGGTTCCCCTAGCACATCAGGAAGACCTTCAGGCGTATGCCCGTTCAGTTTTTCTGCATCGCTGTCCGAGAGTTTTTTGACATCCAGTACGCTGGGATCGCCCCAGATGGCCGGATCGGCTTTGCGCAGTTGTGCCCTGGGCGACAGCAGGAAGTTAGCGACAACTTTGGCTCCTGCACTGGCACTGGCGTTAGCCGGGATGGCAACAAAATGTACATTACCGATCATCCCGTTGCGAAAACCGAAGCTGTAACTGTCGGCCGGGAGTTCACCGCTGGCCACTTTTTGTCGGGCATGAGCGGGGTTGAACGTCAGCGAGAGGTTGATGTTGCCACTGGCAAGCAAGGCATCCATTCGCGCGGGGGAAGGCGGAAAATCGCGCCCTTCACGCCACAGATAAGGATGCAGTTTGTCGAGGTATGCCCACAATGGCGCGGTGACCTGAGCCAATGTCGCGGTGTCCGGGGCCGTTTTTAGCGCGTCCGGGTGCGTAGTCAACGTCAGTAAAAGCTGTTCCAGGAACGCTGTACCGGTAAAGTCAGGCGGTCGTGGATAGGTCACTTTTCCAGGATGCTGCTGCACATAATCAAGCAGCATGGCGGGATCGTTCAGCGGCTCAGGCAGGCTCGCGTTGCGGGCGATAAAGGTGAGCTGCGCGCCGCCCCACGGAGATTCTGCCCCATCGGTTGCGATGGCGAAATCTTCCGTCACGGGTTTACGGGTATCGACGTAACGCCAGTTGGGGAGGCTTTGTGCCCAGCCTGTCTGTAGCAGGTTGGCCTCTTTTAAGGTGCGGAAATTCTCGCCGTTGACCCACAATAAATCGACAGAGCCGTTGGTCTTACGCCCGGCGGCGTGCTCGGTCTGAATACGTTTAACCGCATCGGCCGCATCGGCAAGATGAACGATCCTGAGATTGATGGCGTAGTGGCTTTTCATCTCGCCACTGACCCAGTCAAGGTAGCGGTTAACTGCCTGATCGCCGCCCCAGGCATTGAACCAGACGGTCTGGCCACTGGCTTCCCGTTGGATAGTCTGCCAGTTAGTGTCGGCAAAAGCGGGACTTGCCAGTAACAATCCCGTCAGAAACGCGCAAAAACGCACACGGCGCATGATGCCTCCCTGTTTACAGCGAAGAGTGGTAGAAACGAGAAAACAGCCAGCGTGTGACCAGTGGTAATAACCCCAATAGTGTAAAGGCGAATACCATTCCCGGCGACAGAATATCGCGCAGGGAGGTCAGTTTGCCCAGTTCGCGTCCGGCATTAAGAAAGATAACAGTGGCGGGTAGCATCGCAAGCTGGCTGACCCACCAGTACTGGCGCACACCCAGGCGCGTGAGCCCTGCGAGTAGATTCACCAGGAAAAAGGGAAACAGCGGCATAAGGCGGAGTGCAAAAAGATACCCAGCACCGTCGCGATCCATACCGTGATTGACCGTTTTCATCTGCTCGTTAAAACGCTGCTGTACCCAGTCGCGAAGCAAGTAACGGCTCATGAGCATGGCGAGCGTTGCGCCGAGCGTGGAGGCAAAAGAGACTAACAACACGCCTTGCCATAGTCCAAACAGCGCCCCGCCCAGCAGCGTCAGAATCGCCGCGCCCGGAATCGACAACGTCGCGACCGCCACATAGACCGCAAAGTAGAGAGCTGCGCTGCGTACAGGATGATCTTCAACTAGGAGGAGGAGCGTCTGATGGTGCGTTTTTACCGAGTCGAGAGAGAGCGTGCCTGGCGGTAAAAGGGCAAAAGCCAGCAAAAATGCGCCCAGAAGGGCGCACAGGAAGACGATTTTTTGAATGTTCACACAGGTTACAGCTCGAATTTAGCCCACACAGGCGCATGGTCAGACGGTTTTTCCATGCCACGAATAGCGTAATCAATACCGGTTTCGATGCAACGTTCTGCCAGAGGGGCGCTTGCCAGCAGCAGGTCGATACGCAGACCACGGTTATCGTCAAAGCCTTTCGAGCGATAGTCGAACCACGAGAAACGATCCTGCGTTTCCGGGTTCGCGGCGCGGAAGGTATCAACCAGCCCCCAGTCCTGGAGTCGCTGCATCCATTCCCGCTCTTCCGGCAGGAAGGAACATTTACCGGTACGCAGCCAGCGCTTGCGGCTGTCTTCGCCAATGCCGATATCCAGATCGGTTGGGCTGATGTTGACATCTCCCATGATCAGCACCGGGTTGTCTTTGTTCAGTTCGGTGTTCAGGTAATCCTGAAGATCCTGATAAAACTTCGCTTTTGCCGGGAATTTGGTCGGATGGTCACGGCTTTCGCCCTGCGGGAAGTAGCCATTAATCACCGTAATGTTACCCAACGGTGAGGGGATCTCGGCCATGATAATGCGACGCTGTGCCTCTTCATCGTCACCAGGGAAACCACGACGAACGGCAACAGGGGTCTCTTTGGTCAGCAGCGCGACGCCATAGTGACCTTTCTGCCCGTGATAAAAGACGTTGTACCCCAGCTTTGCCACTTCTTCGAGAGGGAACATATCGTCGTGAACTTTTGTCTCCTGCAGGCCAATCACATCCGGTTGATGTTGCTCAACAATGGCTTCCAGTTGGTGAGGGCGGGCGCGCAGGCCGTTGATATTAAAAGAGACAAATTTCATAGTCGCTGCCAATGCAAGGTGAATAGTGCATGGATGGTAGCAGAAATTGCACCGTCTGTTATGCGGGATGACCAATAACTGCAACAGAAAATGCCAACGGTGCAAGATTTGCACCATTCCAACGCGCTACGCCCCTGAATGGTGCGTAAACGGCCAATAAATTTCGCGAGCGATCACAATTCCAGAATTATATTTGGC
This sequence comes from Lelliottia sp. RWM.1, assembly GCF_016859735.1. NCBI lineage: Bacteria > Pseudomonadati > Pseudomonadota > Gammaproteobacteria > Enterobacterales > Enterobacteriaceae > Lelliottia > Lelliottia sp. RWM.1. The sequence continues at coordinate 49,192 of NZ_WLVC01000005.1, forward strand.
CTGTGAATAGTCTTTCATGTTTTCGTTCGGCAAACCGCCGCCCGTCATAAAAATATTCACTTTTTATGCAATAACAGTGAATAACTCCATATTGCAACTCGTTGATATTCTGTCCTCCCCTGCCATTTATGCATTTTTATCGCTGGCTGGCACGAACCCTGCAATCTACATTTACAGCGCAAACACTCAATTATTTAACATTTAAACAACTATTTATTTACCGGATGAGGTCGCTATGTCTCTGTCAATTACGCGTGAAAATTTTGATGAATGGATGATGCCGGTTTACGCTCCGGCGGCTTTTATTCCGGTACGTGGGGAAGGTTCGCGCCTGTGGGACCAGCAGGGCAAAGAGTATATCGATTTTGCTGGCGGTATCGCGGTTAACGCACTGGGACATGCGCACCCGGCATTGCGTCAGGCGCTGAACGATCAGGCTGCGAAGTTCTGGCATACCGGTAATGGTTATACTAACGAGCCGGTGCTGCGTCTGGCGAAGAAACTGATTGACGCGACGTTTGCCGAGAAAGTCTTTTTCTGTAACTCCGGTGCAGAAGCCAACGAAGCGGCACTGAAGCTGGCGCGCAAATACGCGCATGACCACTTTGGTGCGCAGAAAAGCGGGATTGTGGCATTTAAGAATGCGTTCCACGGTCGCACGTTGTTCACCGTCAGCGCCGGTGGGCAACCCTCCTATTCGCAAGACTTTGCGCCTCTGCCTCCGGATATTCGTCATGCCGTTTATAACGATTTGCGCTCAGCAAGCGAGCTGATTGACGACAATACCTGTGCGGTCATTGTTGAGCCGATGCAGGGGGAAGGCGGGGTCGTCCCGGCGCAGAAGGCGTTCCTGCAAGGGCTTCGCGAGTTATGCGATCGCCACAACGCCCTGCTGATTTTTGATGAGGTTCAGACGGGGGTGGGACGTACCGGCGAGCTGTATGCCTATATGCACTATGGTGTAACTCCGGATGTGCTTTCGACGGCGAAAGCGTTGGGTGGCGGCTTCCCGGTGGGGGCCGTGTTGACGACCAACAAATGTGCCAGTGCCATGACGGTAGGCACGCACGGGACAACCTATGGCGGTAACCCGCTGGCGTCGGCAGTGGCGGGGCAAGTACTGGACATCATCAATACGCCGGAAGTGCTGAACGGGGTGAAATTGCGTCATGACTGGTTTGTCGAACGCCTGAATGCCATCAATACCCGGACCGGGCTGTTTAAAGAGATCCGCGGTCTGGGGCTGTTAATTGGGTGCGAGCTGGCCCCTGAGTTTGCCGGAAAAGCTAAACTTATTTCACAGGAAGCGGCAAAAATGGGCGTAATGGTGCTGATTGCTGGCGCTAACGTGGTGCGGTTTGCCCCTGCGCTGATTGTCAGCGAAGAAGAGGTAAATACCGGCCTGGACCGTTTTGCGCAGGCCTGTGAACACGTGAAGTCAGAGGTGTCATCATGATGGTCATCCGTCCCGTTGAGCGCGGCGATCTCGCCGGGCTCATGCAGCTCGCGGGGAAAACCGGGGGAGGGTTGACCTCGCTTCCTGCTGATGAACAAACGTTGTCGGCGCGTATAGATCGTTCCCTGCAAACATGGCTTGGAACGTTGCCAAAAAGCGAACAGGGCTACGTATTCGTGCTTGAAGATACCGATACAGGAACCGTGGCCGGGATTTGCGCCATTGAAGTGGCGGTCGGGCTTAATGATCCCTGGTACAACTACCGCGTCGGAACACTCGTGCATGCGTCGAAAGAGCTGAATGTCTACAACGCATTACCGACGCTGTTTCTCAGTAACGATCACACTGGCAGCAGTGAGCTGTGTACGCTGTTCCTCGATCCGGCCTGGCGTAAAGAGGGTAATGGCTATTTGCTCTCCAAATCGCGCTTTATGTTTATGGCTGCGTTTCGCGATCGCTTTAATGAGAAAGTGGTGGCCGAAATGCGTGGCGTGATTGACGAGACGGGATATTCCCCGTTCTGGGAAAGTCTCGGCGAACGCTTTTTCTCGATGGAGTTCAGCCGCGCGGATTACCTGTGCGGTACGGGGCAGAAAGCCTTTATTGCGGAATTGATGCCTAAGCATCCTATCTACACCCATTTCCTCAGCCCTGAGGCGCAGGCGGTGATCGGCGAAGTTCACCCGCAGACTGCACCCGCGCGTGCGGTGCTGGAGAAAGAAGGTTTCCGTTACCGGAACTATGTTGACATTTTCGACGGTGGACCGACGCTGGAGTGCGATATCGATCGCGTACGTGCGATCCGTAAAAGCCGTTTGGTTACGGTGTCCGAAGGCCAGCCTGCGCCGGGGGAGTGGCCTGCGTGCCTGGTCGCCAATGAACAATACGACCACTTTCGCGCCATGCTGGTACAGGCCAACCCGAAATGTGAACGTCTGGTGTTGACTGCCGCCCAACTGGATGCCCTGAAATGTAGCGCAGGCGACACGGTTCGTCTGGTGCGACTCTGCCCTGAGGAGAAAACAGCATGACATTATGGATTAATGGTGACTGGGTCACGGGTGAAGGCGCACCGCGCGTGAAAACGAACCCGGTGAGTAAAGATGCGTTGTGGCAGGGAAATGATGCCAGCGCGGCCCAGGTGGAACTGGCCTGCAAAGCGGCAAGACGAGCGTTCCCGGCCTGGGCGAAACAGCCGTTTACTGTCCGTCAGGCGATTGTCGAAAAGTTTGCCTCTTTGCTTGAGGCGAATAAAGCCGAACTGACACGCGTTATTGCCTCGGAAACCAGTAAACCGCGCTGGGAGGCCGCAACCGAAGTTACGGCGATGATCAATAAAATTGCGATCTCGGTGAAGGCGTATCACACCCGAACCGGAGAGCAACACACTGAGATGGCGGATGGTGCAGCGACACTGCGCCACCGTCCGCATGGCGTGCTGGCCGTATTCGGTCCCTATAATTTCCCAGGGCATCTGCCGAATGGCCACATAGTGCCAGCGCTACTGGCGGGGAATACCGTCATTTTCAAACCCAGCGAATTAACGCCGTGGAGCGGCGAAGCGGTAGTGAAATTGTGGGAGCAGGCCGGTTTGCCGCCAGGCGTACTGAACCTGGTTCAGGGGGGCCGTGAAACCGGCCAGGCACTGAGTGCGCTGAACGATATCGATGGATTACTGTTTACCGGCAGCGCCGGAACAGGCTATCAGCTGCATAAACAGCTGGCAGGTCAGCCGGAAAAAATTCTGGCGTTGGAAATGGGCGGCAATAACCCGCTGATCGTCGAAGATCCGGATGATATTGACGCGGCGGTACATCTGACGATCCAGTCGGCCTTTATTACCGCCGGGCAACGTTGTACCTGCGCACGACGCCTGCTGGTGAGACGCGGCGAACGGGGCGATGCTTTCCTGGCGCGCCTTGTTGAAGTCGCTGCACGTCTTGTTCCTGCCCGGTGGGACGCTGATCCCCAGCCGTTTATGGGGGGACTGATTTCCGAGCAAGCCGCACTTCAGGTTCTGAAGGCCTGGCAGGAGCATGTTGCGCGGGGTGCTAAAACCTTGCTGGAGCCGAAACAACGACATCCTGGAACATCTCTTCTGACTCCTGGGATCATTGAGATGAGCGAGGCAAGTCATGTACCGGATGAGGAGGTCTTCGGCCCGCTGTTGTGTGTCTGGCGCTATGACGCGTTTGAGGATGCCATCCACATGGCGAATAACACGCGCTATGGCCTGTCGAGCGGATTGATCTCTCCTCAGCGTGAAAAATTCGAACAATTGCTGCTGGAGGCGCGAGCCGGCATTGTGAACTGGAACAAGCCGCTCACAGGGGCCGCAAGTACCGCGCCATTTGGTGGGGTGGGAGCGTCGGGTAACCATCGCGCCAGTGCGTGGTATGCCGCAGATTATTGCGCATGGCCAATGGCGAGCCTGGAAACGCCGGCATTAACGCTACCGGAAACGTTGAGTCCGGGGCTGGATTTTAGTCAGGGGAATGCTCATGAAAGCGCGTGAAGTTAACTTTGATGGGCTGGTTGGGCTGACGCATCACTATGCCGGGCTGTCGTTTGGTAATGAGGCGTCGACGAAACACCGTTTTCAGGTCTCGAACCCGAAACTGGCGGCTAAGCAGGGGCTACTGAAAATGAAGGCGCTCTCGGATGCCGGGTTCCCGCAGGCGGTTATCCCGCCACAGGAGCGTCCGAATGTGCCTGTCCTGCGTCAGTTGGGTTTTAGCGGTAGCGACGAGCAGGTGGTCGAGAAAGCGGGGACGCAAGTGTCGCATTTACTCTCTGCGGTCAGTTCTGCCTCTTCAATGTGGGTGGCGAATGCGGCAACCGTTGCGCCTTCGGCGGATACGCTGGATGGCAAAGTGCATTTGACGGTTGCGAACCTGAACAACAAATTCCACCGCGCGACCGAAGCCGGGACCACAGAGCGTGTGTTGCGTGCCATCTTCCGCCATGAGGGCCATTTCAGCGTGCATGGCGCGCTGCCTCAGGTCGCGATGTTTGGGGATGAAGGGGCCGCTAACCATAACCGCCTGGGCGGGGATTATGGCGATCCTGGTCTGCAGCTTTTTATTTATGGGCGTGAAGAGGGCGGTCATTCCGCACCGTCACGTTATCCTGCACGGCAAACGCTGGCGGCGAGTCAGGCCGTTGCCCGCCTGAACCAGGTCAATCCATCGCAGGTGATTTTTGCGCAACAAAACCCGCATGTTATCGATCAGGGCGTGTTTCATAATGATGTGATTGCCGTTTCTAACCGACAGGTGCTGTTCTGTCATGAACAGGCGTTTGCCCATCAGGAAAAGCTCCTTGCTACGCTCCAGGAGCGTGTGCCGGGGTTTATGGCGATCCAGGTTCCGACCGGGGCCGTAAGTGTACAGGACGCAGTTGAAACGTATCTCTTCAATAGCCAGCTGTTAAGCCGTGATGACGGCAGTATGATGCTGGTCCTGCCGCAGGAATCTCGCAATCACGACGGCGTGTGGCGCTACCTGAGTGAACTCGCGAAGGCTGATAACCCTATTTCTGAACTCAAGGTGTTTGATCTGCGCGAAAGTATGGCAAACGGTGGTGGGCCTGCCTGTTTACGCCTGCGGGTGGTGTTGACCACGGATGAGATGAAAGCGGTTAATCCGGCGGTGATCATGAATGAGGCACTCTTTAATACCCTGAATAACTGGGTCGATCGTTACTATCGCGACCGGTTGACGCAGGCTGATTTGGTTGACCCGCATTTGTTGCGCGAAGGGCGCGAGGCGCTGGATGCCTTAACGACGATCCTGCAACTGGGTTCTGTCTATCCGTTCCAGCGTTAAAGGAGATGTTATGGAGAATTTACTGGCACTGACGCTGGCGGATGAAACGCCGGACGCAAGTGAAGGGGAAGGTCCTTCATTCGGCTGGCGATGGCTGGGAAGTGGCATACTCGAACTGACGCCGTTCGAGGCCAGTGAGCAGTCTCTGGTGCTGTCAACGGGCATTCACGGTAATGAAACCGCGCCCGTCGAGATCGTTGATCTCCTGCTGCGTACGTTATACCGCGGGGATATTACGTTACGCTGTCGCGTGCTGGTGGTGTTGGGGAATCCTCCGGCTCTGGCGCAAGATAAGCGCTTTCTCGTGAGCGATATTAACCGGATGTTTGGCGGTCGCTGGGCACAGTTCCCGGACAGTGAAGAGACGCGGCGAGCTCAATGGCTGGAAAATGTGGTGGAGGCCTTCTTTTCCTCTGCTGGAGAAAATCGGTGGCATCTCGATCTACATACGGCGATCCGCGCCTCATATCATGTGCGTTTTGGCGTGTTACCGCAGCGGACGCGGCCCTGGGATGACGATTTTCTGACCTGGCTTGGCGATGCGGGGCTGGAGGCGCTGGTATTCCATCAGTCGCCAGGCGGTACGTTTACTCATTTCACCTGCGAAAAATTCGGTGCATTTTCGTGCACACTGGAGCTGGGAAAAGCCCTGCCGTTTGGGCATAACGATCTTGCGCGTTTTGCAATAACACATCGCGCGCTTCAGGCGCTGCTGTCAGGAAGTGCGCCTGAACACAATGCGGAGACGGTGGAGCGCTATCAAGTGGTTCAGCAGATCACGCGGCAAAGCGAGGCATTCTTATTGCACATGGCGGCGCACACGCTTAACTTCACGCCGTTCAGGCAGGGCTACCTGCTGGCAGAGGATGGTGAGAAACGCTATGAAGTTCACAAGACCACGGAGTATGTGTTGTTCCCGAACCCATCGGTAGCTTTTGGGCTGAGAGCCGGGTTGATGCTGGAAAAAATAACGTAATGTTTATCGCCCCTCTTTCGTAAGTAGAGGGGCGGTATCACTGGTGTGTTTTTTCCAGGGCTATTCCATTTATTTTCTTAGCGATTATGGCGGTCTGATTTTTTTTACGGATTATTCCTGGCTGTTTGCTTTCAAAATAAACACCGTTTCGCTATACTCATAAACAATCCATTTAAAATCAGTAAATTGAATATTTTCATTTCAACTCTCCACGCTTTTTCCTTAATTTCTCCACATTTGGCGATAATTTGTTTTTTACACTTTCATTGTTTTACTGTTGCTCTGACTAATTGACGATAAACCCCGTAAAGTTAATCTCGTCAACACGGCATAGCGCCGAAGAATAACTGAAAGTAAGGACATAAATTATGCGTAAATTAACTGCACTGTTTGTTGCTTCTACCCTGGCTCTGGGCGCTACCAGCATGGCGTTCGCCGCCGATACTGCGACCACCACCGCAGCGCCAACGGAAGGAAAAATGATGATGCATCATAAAGGCAAACCGGGTCCGCATCATGAGATGATGATGTTCAAAGATTTGAACCTGACGGATGCACAGAAACAACAGGTCCGCGACATTATGAAAAGCCAGCGCGACCAGATGAAACGCCCACCGCTGGAAGAGCGTCGTGCAATGCATGACATCATCGCGAGTGATTCTTTCGATAAGGCAAAAGCCGAAGCGCAGATTGACAAGATGGCTGCACAGCATAAAGCCGGTATGCTGGCCCGTATGGAAACACAGAATAAAATCTACAACATTCTGACACCGGAACAGAAAAAACAGTTTAATGCCAATTTTGAGAAGCGTCTGACAGAACGTCCGGCCCCAGAAGGTAAAATGGCTCCGCCTGCTGAATAATCAGCACATCACATTAAGACCGCCGGAATCCTGTTCACAAAAGCGCTATCGCTGTGGACAGGTCCGGCGGTTTTTTCTTTCATGCCCTCTTGCCAGCCGCCAGAAGCGCGGTATTCTCCTGTAGTCGTCCCAGAGAATGTATAACAGAGTCATGGCGTTAGTATTTTTCTCAACGCCTGGCTAATACATGTCTGCTCTGCTGCCGATAATACGTCTGTGATTACCCAACGATAACAATCAAGATAGCGACGATAGGCATATCGTTGCACTGGCGCATGTTGTGCCTTTCAGGAGTGGTGATGGAGTTTTTTGATATCCGTAAGATGCCTGTCAGTCTCTGGCGTAATGGTGCTGGCGAGACACGAGAAATTTGTTGTTTTCCTCCCGCGACGCGCGATTTTTCCTGGCGCGCCAGTATTGCTTCCCTTGCCAGTAACGGTGAGTTCTCTTCTTTCCCCGGAGTTGATCGGGTGATTACGTTGCTTGAAGGCGGTGAGGTGACACTTGATGCAGGTAAGGCTTTTTGCCATACCCTGAAAACTCATCAACCGTTTAGCTTTCCGGGCGACCAGCCAGTAAAAGCCCAGCTTACAGATGGCCAGATGTCGATGGACTTCAATATTATGACGCGAAGGGATCGCTGCCGGGCTAAAGTCCGCGTGGCGGATCGCACCTTTACGACATTTGCTTCTCGTGGTGGGGTGGCGTTTGTGCTCAGTGGCGCATGGCAACTGGGGGATAAGCTGTTGACGGCGGATCAGGGAGCAAGCTGGGAGGAGGGGATCCATACTCTGCGCTTACTTGAATCTGAAGGGAAACTGCTATTCAGTGAAATTATCTGGCTGGCAGGGCATTAATCCCAAAAAGAGGCGGCGTTAGCGCCGCCTGTATGTGTGATTAACGTTTCCAGAAATCATCAAATACGGTGATGGGTGGACGGCGTTTGTGCTCCGTTTTCAGATACCAGCCTTCAATAATCCGCGCCGTACCTTCATCAAGGGTTTTGCCTTCCAGATAGTCATCAATGTTGTCATAGGTGACACCCAGTGCAGCTTCGTCTGGCAGAGAAGGGCGGTCGTCTTCCAGGTCCGCCGTTGGTGCTTTATTGTATAAGTGCGCCGGGCAACCCAATAACGCGAGCAACTGTTTACCCTGACGCTTGTTCAGACGGAAGATCGGGTTAATATCGGTTCCACCATCACCGTATTTGGTGAAGAAACCTGTCACAGCTTCTGCTGCATGGTCGGTCCCAACCACTACGCCTTTTGTCATGCCTGCAATACTGTACTGCGCTTTCATCCGCTCGCGGGCTTTCTCATTACCGCGTACAAAATCGCTTAATTCGATACCGGCTTCACGTAAGGCTTGCTCACTTGCCAGCACAGACCCTTTGATATTTACGGTGAGCACACGGTCAGGCTGAATAAAGGTGATCGCGTCCTGACAATCCTGCTCATCAGCCTGGACACCATAGGGGAGGCGTACGGCGATAAACTGTAATGCCGTGTCGCCAGTTTCTTCACGCAACTCTGAAATCGCCAGTTGGCACAATTTCCCGGTGAGTGTGGAATCCTGACCACCACTGATGCCCAGCACCAGGGATTTCAAAAAGGGATGGGTTTTCAGATAGGATTTTAAAAAATCGATGCTACGGCGGATTTCATCGTGTGCATCGATCGCAGGCTTAACGCCAAGCGCCTGAATAATCTCTTGTTGCAGAGCCATTACGCCCTCCATATGCAGTACTAACCAGAATGTGTGATCTGTTAAAACTAACCCTTTGGGCGTAAAACGACAAGGATCACAGTTTCGAGTGCGGCAAATTGCGGCGATTTAGCAAGTTATCTTTGTTTTATTGGAATCTTCCGAAAGTCATCCTGTAAAGCCCGCATAGTTGAAAAATGATATTTTATATTCCAGGCTTAGATAACACGCTGATAAAAAAGAGGACGAAATATGAACAAGAACGTAGCAGGCGTTTTGGCAGCAGCAGCGGTAGTAACGATGTTGGCAGGCTGTTCAGCTTACGATCGTACGAAAGATCAATTTACACAGCCGGTCGTAAAAGACGTCAAAAAGGGGATGACCCGTGCGCAGGTGGCTCAAATTGCGGGTAAACCGTCTTCTGAGATCACGATGATTCATGCCCGTGGTACATGCCAGACCTATATCCTCGGTCAACGGGATGGTAAAGCAGAGACCTACTTTGTGGCGCTTGATGACACAGGACATGTGATTAATTCTGGTTATCAGACCTGTTCGGAATATGACACTGATCCTCAGGCAGCCAAAGCCCAGTAGGGTCATTTACTGAGCATCGAATGAAACCGGCCCTATGGCCGGTTTTTTTTACTGAGTATAATCTTATTTATTTTCGCGAATTATTTGCCCGAAATGTGAAGGGAGTCAATGCGCGAGGTCAATGAGAGACAATTTTAGGTCATCCGGTAATATCCCCTCCTTGTACCATGCCGTATACTCACTTTAACGATAAACAACGGTAAGCAAACTACCCGTCAGCCAGGATAGCGAGTCGTCTGATGATGCGACGGTGGGTAGTCATACAAGAGGGAAGTTACTATGGAAAAGAAACATATCTATCTGTTCTGCTCGGCGGGCATGTCAACCTCACTGCTGGTTTCCAAGATGCGCGCTCAGGCTGAAAAGTATGAAGTACCTGTGGTAATCGAAGCATTTCCTGAAACGCTGGCGGGCGATAAAGGCCAGACAGCGGATGTCATTTTACTGGGGCCACAAATCGCATACATGTTGCCTGAAATTCAGCGTTTGTTGCCGAATAAACCGGTTGAAGTGATCGATTCTGCGCTGTACGGCAAAATCGATGGTTTGGGTGTATTGAAAGCTGCAGTTGCAGCAATTAAAAAAGCTGCTGTTAATTAATTTATTATTTTTCCCGTCAAAGAGTAATTTCACACACATTACGCCGCAACGTTTGTTGCGGCATTTAAGGGTATTTTCCTATGAGTAAAGTCATCGCTTCACTTGAAAAGGTACTCCTTCCTTTTGCTGTAAAAATAGGAAAGCAGCCTCACGTTAATGCCATCAAAAACGGTTTTATTAAAGTTATGCCGTTGACGCTGGCCGGGGCAATGTTCGTTTTAATTAACAACGTATTTTTGAGCTTCGGAGAAGGGTCCTTCTTTTATTCATTAGGTATTCGATTAGACGCCTCCACTATTGAAACTCTCAACAGCTTTAAAGCTATTGGGGGTAATGTTTACAACGGTACATTGGGTATTATGTCACTGATGGCGCCGTTCTTTATTGGGATGGCACTTGCAGAAGAACGTAAAGTAGACCCGTTGGCGGCTGGGTTACTATCCGTGGCTGCATTTATGACCGTGACGCCATATAGTGTAGGTGAAGCTTATGCGGTAGGGGCGAATTGGTTAGGTGGGGCAAACATTATATCCGGTATTATTATTGGTTTAGTGGTTGCTGAGATGTTCACTTTTATTATTCGTCGCAACTGGGTTATTCGCTTGCCGGATAGCGTACCCGCTTCTGTATCTCGTTCATTTTCCGCGTTGATCCCGGGCTTTATTATTCTCTCCATCATGGGGATTATTTCCTGGGCGCTCTCTCATTGGGGTACAAACTTCCATCAGGTCATCATGGACTCAATCTCAACGCCACTGGCGTCGATGGGTGGTGTGGTCGGGTGGGCGTATGTGATTTTCACCTCTCTGCTGTGGTTCTTCGGCGTACACGGTTCACTGGCACTGGCTGCGCTGGACAGCGGTATCATGACCCCATGGGCACTGGAAAACGTGGCCCTTTACCAGCAGTACGGTTCCGTTGATGCGGCGCTGGCGGCAGGTAAAACCTTCCATGTGTGGGCGAAGCCGATGCTTGATTCCTACATCTTCCTGGGCGGTACAGGGGCGACACTGGGTCTTATCATCGCGGTCTTTATTACCTCTCGTCGTGCTGACCATCGTCAGGTTGCGAAACTGGCTCTGCCATCAGGCATCTTCCAGATTAACGAACCGATTCTGTTTGGTCTGCCAATTATCATGAACCCGGTCATGTTCATTCCGTTCATCCTGGTGCAGCCTCTGCTGGCCGCGATTACTCTGACGGCGTACTACCTTGGCATTATTCCGCCGGTGACGAACATTGCACCGTGGACCATGCCGACAGGCCTTGGCGCATTCTTTAACACCAACGGTAGCGTAGCGGCCTTCCTGCTGGCGATATTCAACCTCGGCGTAGCAACACTGCTGTACATGCCGTTTGTGGTTATCGCGAACAAAGCACAAACCGCTATTGATGAAGAAGAGAGCGAAGAGGATATCGCGCTCGCACTGAAATTCTAAGATTGACCGGCGCGGGGAAACCCGCGCCCGCAAAGGAGAGAAAGAGATGTTAGATTTGGATACAATCGTGGCAGAAGACGTGGTCGAGAACGATCTGGAAGAAGTGGTGATGGGGCTTATCATCAATTCGGGGCAAGCGCGTAGCCTGGCCTATGCTGCACTCAAGCAGGCCAAACAGGGTGATTTCGCCGCCGCGAAAACCATGATGGATCAGTCCAGAACCGCGCTGAATGAAGCGCATCTTGTCCAGACTAAACTTATCGAAAGCGATCAGGGTGAAGGAAAAATGAAGGTCAGCCTGGTCCTGGTGCACGCGCAGGATCATCTGATGACCTCAATGCTTGCACGCGAGTTGGTTGCAGAGTTGATTGAGCTTCACGAGAAAATGCAGTAAGTCGAAACAGGTAGCAGGAGGTCAGCACGATGGAAATTAAAACCGCACTTGAGCAGCAACTGTTTAATGGCAAGAATTTTCACGTGGTTATCTACAACAAAACGGAAAGCGCCAGTGGTTTGCATCAGCATGATTACTACGAATTCACGATTGTTCTGACCGGGCGTTACTACCAGGAGATTAACGGTAAACGGGTCTTACTGGAACGCGGCGATTTTGTCTTTCTTCCGATGGGCTCCTACCACCAGAGCTTTTATGAATTTGGCGCGACGCGCATTCTCAATGTAGGGGTGAGCAGGCGTTTCTTTGAGAAGCATTACCTGCCGCTCGTGCCATTCTGTTTTGTTGCCTCGCAGGTGTATCGCGTCAAGAACGAGTTTATGACCTGGATCGAAACGGTTATCGCCTCGCTCAACTTCCGTGACGGTGAATTTGATGAGTTTATTGAAACCGTGACGTTCTACGTGATGAACCGCCTGCGTCATCATCGTGAAGAGCAACAGGTGATTGATGATATCCCGCAATGGTTACGCAGCACCGTTGAAGTGATGCACGATAAAGGACAGTTCAGCGATAATGCGCTGGAAAATATGGTAGCGTTGTCAGGCAAATCGCAGGAATATCTTACCCGCGCAACCCAGCGCTACTATCGTAAAACCCCTGTGCAAATTATTAATGAAATTCGTATTAATTTTGCTAAAAAACAGCTGGAAATAACCAATTACTCTATTACAGATATTGCATTTGAGTCAGGTTATAGCAGTCCCAGTCTTTTTATTAAAACGTTTAAAAAACTGACTTCATTCACACCGAACAGCTACCGGAAGAATCTGACGGTAATTAATTGATTTCGGCGGAATACTTCGCCGTAAATATTGACGTGGTCGCTTGCCCAAAATAGCGGGACTGGAACGCTATACCTTGCAGGTGACTAACCTGATACGCTAAGGGAGATATATATGCAACAGAAATTAAAAGTCGTAACCATTGGCGGCGGCAGCAGCTATACCCCAGAATTACTCGAAGGTTTTCTGAAACGCTATCATGAATTACCGGTCAGCGAATTATGGCTGGTGGACGTTGAAGAAGGTCAGGAGAAGCTCAACATTATTTATGACCTGTGCCAGCGAATGGTTAAAAAAGCTGGCGTCCCGTTAACCGTTTATAAAACGCTGGATCGTCGTGAAGCGCTGAAAGGTGCGAACTTTGTTACGACGCAATTGCGCGTGGGTCAGTTGAAGGCACGCGAACTTGATGAGCGTATTCCATTGAGCCACGGTTATCTGGGACAAGAGACCAACGGTGCGGGTGGGCTGTTTAAAGGGTTACGCACTATCCCTGTTATTTTTGACATTATTAAAGATGTAGAAGAAATTTGCCCTGATGCCTGGGTCATTAACTTCACCAACCCGGCAGGCATGGTCACAGAAGCGGTTTATCGCCACACGGGTTTCAAACGCTTTATCGGCGTATGTAATATCCCGATCGGCATGAAAATGTTCATCCGCGATGTGCTGGAACTCTCGGACAGCGATGATCTTTCTATCGATCTGTTTGGCCTGAACCACATGGTCTTTATCAAAGATGTGCTGGTAAATGGCAAGTCACGCTTTGCTGAACTGCTGGATGGTGTTGCATCAGGTCGCCTCACTGCGGCATCCGTGAAAAACATCTTTGATTTACCGTTCAGTGAAGGTCTGATTCGTTCTCTTAATCTTCTGCCGTGTTCATATCTGCTGTATTACTTTAAGCAGAAGGAGATGCTGGCGATTGAAATGGGAGAATATTATAAAGGCGGTGCGCGCGCTCAGGTTGTACAGAAAGTGGAAAAGCAGCTGTTTGATTTGTATAAAGATCCAAACCTGAATATCAAACCAAAAGAGCTGGAGCAGCGCGGCGGCGCTTACTATTCGGATGCGGCATGTGAAGTGATCAACGCTATTTACAATGATAAGCAGGCCGAGCACTACGTTAACGTTCCTCACCATGGGCATGTTGGCAACATTCCGGCAGACTGGGCTGTTGAAATGACCTGTATCCTGGGACGTGATGGCGCGAAACCTCATCCGCGTATCACCCACTTTGACGATAAGGTGATGGGACTGATTCACACCATCAAGGGGTTTGAAGTGGCAGCAAGCCATGCTGCACTCAGTGGCGAATTGAATGATGTTCTGCTGGCGTTGAACCTGAGTCCACTGGTGCATTCTGACCGTGATGCAGAATCACTGGCTCGCGAGATGATTCTGGCACACGAGAAATGGCTGCCTAACTTTGCTGCGACAATTGCGAAGCTGCAAGACGAATGCCATTAAGAGGGATAACGATGGAAAACCTGTTGATCGTTAATGCCGATGATTTTGGTCTGTCGAAGGGACAAAACTACGGCATTGTTGAGGCTTGTCGCCATGGCGTTGTTACGTCAACCACGGCGTTGATCAATGGTGAAGCGGTTGAGCATGCGGCATTGCTCAGCCGTGAATTGCCTGAATTGGGTGTCGGCTTGCATTTTGTGCTTACGCTCGGAATGCCACTTTCGCCGATGCCTGGTTTGGCCCGTGACGGGCTGTTGGGTAAATGGATTTGGGAAATGGCAGAGCAGGGAGCATTGCCCCTGGATGAAATGACGCGCGAACTGGATTGTCAGTTCAACCGTTTTGTCGATGTCTTCGGCCGTGAACCGACACATATTGACAGTCATCACCATGTCCATATGATCCCGGCACTGTTCCCGTTAGTGGCAGAGTTTGCACAGCGAAAAGGTGTGTCGTTGCGCGTTGACAGGCAGGCATTACAGGAGGCTTTGTTACCCTCGGTTGTAACGACTGATGGTTTCAGCAGTGGATTTTACGGCGATGAGATCAGTGAATCGCTATTTCTGCAGGTTTTGGATGATTCATCACAGCGCGGGGAACGTTCTGTCGAAGTGATGGCGCACCCGGCATTTGTTGATAATACCGTGCGTAAAAGTGCTTACTGTTGGCCACGGCTGGCAGAACTGGATGTGCTGACCTCCTCATCACTGAAATATGCCATTGCGGAGCGTGGTTATCGCCTGGGAACATTCAGGGATCTCTGACACAACGCGGTTTAGCTAAAGCTGGCAAGGATTGCATGCAAGGCGCGACTTACGAGGCGGGAATCGGCTATGATAGAGGTTTCCGTCTCTGGAATTTGCTTTAGTGAACCCGTCGCTTATGAAACCATTTCGCCAACAAAACCGTCCTGTTATTAGCTACGTGCCCCGCGTCGAACCAGCGCCGCCTGAACACGCCCTGAAGCTTGATGGCTTTCGTGACGTCTGGCAGTTGCGTGGGAAATATGTGGCATTTGTTATGACGGGAGAGCATTTTCGTCGCTCTCCTGTATTCGCCGTACCGGAGTCGGCTCAGCGGTGGGCAGAGCAAATCCGTCAGGATGAAGATGTTGAAGAATAGCAGACATAAAAAAACCGCCAACTGGCGGTTTTTTTATGTCTGAATCGATTAACGATGTGCGAGTTCGACGTCGTCTTCACTTTCCAGAACTGTTTTGTCTGTCTGTTTCAGCCACTGGCTGGTCAGTGTACCTGCAGTCATGGAGCCGCTCACGTTCAGTGCTGTACGACCCATGTCGATCAATGGCTCAACAGAAATCAGCAGGGCGACCAGTGTCACTGGCAGACCCAGAGCGGGCAGTACAATCAGGGCTGCGAAAGTCGCACCACCGCCAACACCTGCAACACCTGCGGAGCTCACGGTAACAATTCCTACCAGCGTGGCAATCCACACCGGATCCAGCGGGTTGATACCGACGGTTGGGGCAACCATTACCGCCAGCATTGCCGGGTAAAGGCCTGCACAACCGTTTTGTCCGATGGTTGCACCAAAGGAGGCTGAGAAGCTGGCAATCGATTCGGGTACACCCAGGCGACGAGTCTGTGCTTCAACATTCAGCGGAATAGACGCTGCACTGGAACGGCTGGTGAAAGCGAAAGTCAGTACTGGCCACACTTTACGGAAATATTTCAGTGGGCTCACGCCGTTTACCCCCAGCAGGATACCGTGCACCACGAACATGATGCCGAGACCCAGATAAGAGGCAATCACAAAGCTACCGAGCTTAATGATGTCCTGCAGGTTAGAACCCGCAACGACTTTGGTCATCAGTGCCAGGACGCCGTAAGGGGTTAACTGCATAACCAGGCGTACCAGTTTCATCACCCAACTTTGCAGCGTATCGATAGCGGTGAGAACACGCTGGCCTTTCGGCGCATCGTCTTTCAGCAGTTTCAGCGCAGCGACACCGAGGAAGGCTGCAAAAATCACCACACTAATAATCGAGGTTGGGTTTGCGCCAGTCAGGTCAGCAAATGGGTTCTTAGGAATGAAGGAGAGCAGCATCTGTGGAACGGTAAGGTCTGCCACTTTACCCACATAATTACTCTGAATCGCAGCCAGACGCGCTGTTTCTGCGGACCCCTGAACCAGACCTTCAGCCGTCAGGCCAAACAGATTAGTGACCAGCACACCAACCAGCGCGGCAATGAGCGTGGTGAACAGCAGTGTACCGATAGTCAGGAAGCTGATTTTACCCAACTGGCTGGCGTTGTGCAGGCGTGCAACGGCACTGAGAATGGACGCAAACACCAGTGGCATAACAATCATCTGCAGCAGTTGTACATAACCGTTACCGACAATGTTAAACCACTGGATAGAATCTTTCAGCACGGGATTATCAGAGCCATAAATAGCCTGCAATGCCAGACCAAATACGACACCCATGGCCAGACCGACCAGTACTTTTTTTGCCAGACTCCACTGTTTATGACGAGCCTGTGCCAGAAGCAATAACAAAATAACGAACACGACTACGTTCGCGATGAGTGGAAAATTCATCCCCGTTCTCCTGATTTATTATGTGGTCGGTATAACCGACTCTGTTGGCGCAAGGTTAGCAGAAGTGTGATGTTGCGCTTATATCCAAATGGAATGGATTATGACAAATGAGATTATTTTGCTGATTTAGTGTTCAATCTGGTGATTAATAAAACGATCAAACTGAAATTGCAGCGAATTGATCATTTGTGATGACCAGCGGACTGCACCATTTTCGGGCAGCGTCTGCGGCATCCAGACGGCATAAGCGAAGAGTGCCATACAAAGAACGCGTTCCAGTTGATTGCCTTTTTGCGGAGCCAGTATCGGGAAGCGAAAACGCCACCGACAGGGCCACAGCAAGGGAACACCGGCAGGCGTTAGCATATCTGCCAGTATATGGCTGAGGTAGCCGATCACCATACCCTGAATGGCATCTGCCGGGAAAATCCAGCTGTCAGGGACTTTCAAATAAAACAGCGTTAACAGGCCAAATACAGCCAACAGACTGTGGGTAAATCCACGATGACCAAATGCCCGGGCGATGGGTTTTGCGATCCATTTTAAACGCTGACCAAGGAAGGATTTTGGATGGTCAATGTCGGGTAACAGACAGGTCAATACGGCGGAAGGGATAATATGCCACCAGTCCCCTTGTGTCAGCACAGGCGTCAGCTCAGCGTTTTTGGCAAACACTGCGCATGCAATAGAAAAAAGCAGATGGCCTTCCGCCGTCATGATAAAACCCACAAAACTGTCAATTCATACAGTATAGGGTTTTTATACAGTGGGCGGAAGAGGTGACGGTGTAACTCTTTGTCACAAACAGGCGCTAGCGCGCCAACCAACCACCATCCACGGCTAAGGTGTGACCATTAACGTAATTTGAGGCGCTTGACGCCAGGAAAACCACAGGGCCTTGCAGGTCTTCCGGTAACCCCCATCGGCCTGCTGGAATGCGTTCGAGGATTTCCTGGCTACGTTGTTCATCGTCGCGTAATTGCTGCGTGTTGTTGGTGGCCATATAGCCTGGCGCAATGGCATTGACGTTAATGCCATGTGCGGCCCATTCGTTTGCCAGAAGGCGAGTGATACCCAGCACGCCACTTTTGGACGCGGTATAGGAAGGGACGCGGATCCCACCCTGGAATGAGAGCATGGAGGCAATATTGATGATTTTTCCACCCTGACCCTGATGAATAAACTGCCGGGCAACAGCCTGAGAGAGAAAAAAGACCGATTTGAGGTTCAGATTGATCACCTCATCCCAGTTTTTTTCGCTAAACGAGAGTGCATCTTCCCGGCGGATCGTCCCGGCATTATTCACCAGAATATCGACCCGCCCCATTTCGGCGACAGCTTTCTTCACTACGTCAGGAATACTTGCCTGCTGGCTGAGGTCGGCCTGAACAGCCACGAAGCGTCTTCCTGTCGCTATAACGCGCGCAGCGGTTTCTTCAGGGATCTTCCGATTAACACCGACGATATCGCACCCGGCCTGTGCCAGTGCAATCGCCATTCCTTGCCCCAGACCGGTATCGCATCCGGTGACGACAGCCACTTTGCCTGAAAGAGTAAAGGCATTCAGTATCATATACACCTCAGAGGTAGGGTTATTTTCTCTCTGAGCGTAAGAATAGGAGGGGGATAAAATAAAATCAATTAAAAATGAAACGATGTTTTATTTTATTTTTTTGGGAAGGTTTCAGGCAGCATAACGCTGCCTGACGAAAACACTACTTGCCGTGCAGGTGTTGGGCTGTCAAGTCTGCAAGTGATGTCAGCTTGACATCCGCCAGCGCAAAGCGTGGGTCGTGTTGGCCTTCTTCGGCAGGTACGACAATTGAACGCATTCGAGCGGCTTTTGATGCCACCATTCCGTTAACGGAATCTTCCAGCGCCACGCAGGCGAGAGGGTCGATCCCCAGTTTCGCAGCACAGTCCATATAGACTTGTGGGTGTGGCTTGCTGTAGGGGAGCTTTTCCGCAGAGGCAAGGGCGTCGAAGCTGTCCCGAAGCTCAAACATGGTCAGCACTTTTTCCAGCATATGCAGGGGCGATGCCGAAGCCAGACCAATTTTCAGGCCTTGTGATTTACACAGCGCGATAGCTTCACGGACACCTGGCAGAAGGGGGCGATTCTCTTCGACCAGCGCAATCGCGCGGTTGATGATGAGCGTTGTAACGTCTTCGCGGCCAGGGCCTTCCCACGGCTGATGGGCATACCAAAGGTCAACCACCATATCGATGCGCAGCCCCAGAGTATCGGGAAGCTCATTACGGCGACGAATATCTACGCCCAGGCTAGCGATTACCTCCAGTTCAGCGCGATCCCAAAGTGGTTCGGAATCGATCAGCAATCCATCCATGTCAAAAATAGCGGCAAGAATTTGGCGCGGTGTCGACATTACAACTTCTCCTTATCTAAGGCGTACGGCAGACGATGCGTACTCAGCACTGATTGCAATTTACCATATCGACCTTAAAGATCGGGCGAAAATGATGAGCAGCGGGTAGACTTAGGCACAAATAACGCGTCTTTTGAAAGGGGAATAGATGACGTATCAACAAGCTGGACGCATCGCTGTATTAAAACGTATTGCCGGTTGGGTTATTTTTATCCCGGCGGTCATTTCTACGCTGATTTCTGTGTGCAAGTTTATGTATGACCACAGCGAGAAACAGCCTGGCATTAATGCAGTAATGCTCGATTTTGCCCACGTCATGATTGAGATGATGCGTTTTAATACGCCTTTTTTAAACCTTTTCTGGTACAACTCACCCACACCTGATTTTCATCAGAAACTTAACATCGTATTTTGGATTATCTACGCGTTGATTTTTATTGCGATGGCGTTGCAGGCGTCAGGCGCAAGAATGAGTCGCCAGACGCGATTTTTGCGCGAAGGTGCTGAAGATCAACTGATCCTGGAGCAGGCAAAAGGAGCAGAAGGGTTGAGCCGCACACAGATCGAATCACGGATTGTTGTTCCACGCCACACGATCTTTGTGCAGATTTTCCCGCTCTATGTGTTGCCCGTTATTATCATTATTGCAGGGTATTTCTTCTTCTCACTGCTCGGTTTTTTATAAGAAAAAATGGGTGGCGTTAGGCCACCCATTTCTATCCTATGCCGCCAATACGCGTTCCAGCGCACGCTGCGCCGTAACAAGATGCTCACCGCCAAACAATATTGCGCGGTTAATCAATGTGTAGAGCTGATAAACGGGTTGGCGCTCCAGAAAATCCGTTGGCAGCGGGGAAATTGACTGATAACCGTCGTAAATCTGTGGGGGCTGTTCTGGATGCAGGGGCAACATGGCAAGATCGCACTCTCTGTCGCCCCAGTAACAGGCAGGATCAAAGATATACGGGCCGTTTGGCCCAAGCGCACAGTTTTCTGACCATAAGTCTCCGTGCAAGAGTGAAGGCTGAGGCTGATGCGATGCCAGGCGCTGTTGCACATGATCAACAATGGCGTCGATATTGCCAAATTC
Organism: Lelliottia sp. RWM.1; assembly: GCF_016859735.1. NCBI lineage: Bacteria > Pseudomonadati > Pseudomonadota > Gammaproteobacteria > Enterobacterales > Enterobacteriaceae > Lelliottia > Lelliottia sp. RWM.1. Next base: position 69,402 of record NZ_WLVC01000005.1, read on the forward strand.
CAGCCCCCTTTCAGCAGCCAGTTCCAGTTGCCAGCCAATTCGTTGCTCGGCAAAAAAGGTGGACCAGCGACGTTGCCAGGCGTTAGGTTGCGGGGTGGTGGACAGATCGTTATCAAAGTCGAGACCAAATTGCGGCTGATCGCTCCACTGATGCAGGCGGGCAATTTGCTGTCCCAGAATGAAGGCGTTATGGGCGTCTAACGGACGGGCAGGAAGATAATCCATGACCAGGAAACTGTAGTCGCGATCGCTGCCTACCGCCCAGACCTGAGGAACGGCGACGGTTTTGCTGCGTGACAACAGTTCGAGTTGATCGGCTTCGGCGGTAAAAATAGGGAGTAATTCCCGTTCATCACACTTAACAAAGAAATCACGTCCAGCGTAGCGTAAATGCCATGCGGCGTGGATCTCCCCGCCTGGCAGTTCGTTACGCAGTTCAATTTCACCTTCACCCAGTTGTTCACTTAAAAGATGACTGATAGCCTGCCACATGATGTCTCTCCCATGTTGTCTGCCAGATCATAACGTTAGCGCAAAACCGTGGTTAAAAAACAAGAACTGACGCACACCTGAGCCGTTTAGATTCATGCAGGGCACTTATTGTCCTTGTTTTTGCCAATTTTCCCAGGTGTCCACGTCAATTTCTGCTGTTCTGTGGATAGCGCTTTCTACGAGGCCGCTTGCCAGTGCTTTCACTTCATCTTTACTGAGGGAACTTATCAAAGCAAATGTTAGTGTGCCAAGTTCGTGAATAGTGCCCTCATCATCTGTCAGCGTGAGCAAGAAGTTTGCGCGGGTCAGGGTGTTATTGATTTCGTTGAGCTCGGTCAGTGATGCTTCATGAAATTTAACGACTATGACGTAGCGAATGATGTCACCACTGCTCATATTTCACCTCATTGTTATCATGGAAGTTTTCTTAGCTTAGTCGATAGCACCGGTTTGGCGACTTTTGATCGTACTCCCCTTGTGCTGGCAAGGGGAGTCGCTGTCAGGATCGGGATAAGTACTCGACGATTTTCTGTGTGTCGGCAAGTGAACACAAGCGTGTTCCGTGATTAATGGTCGCAGCGCTACCGGCGGCAACACCGTAGCGAGTCATCTCCAGCAAAGAAGCGCCTTGTGCGAGTTTTAACGTCATCGCCCCCACCATGCTATCGCCAGCACCAACGGTGCTCTGACTTTTCATCGGTGGTGGCACAACCTGTACAAAGCCTGTTTCATCGACCGCAAGCGCCCCTTGTGGGCCCAGAGAGACGACCACGCGACGCGCTTTTCCACTGCATACCAGCTCCTGTGCAGCGGAACGTACATCGTCGGGTTGGGTCAGCTCACGATTAACCAACGCGCTTAACTCTTTCTGGTTTGGTTTGACAAGTTCAAGATTGCCCGGTATCAGAGCCGCATGAAGCGCCTCACCGGAACTGTCGACAATGCAACGGATCCCTTTTTTCTGCACTGCACGAATGAGCAGAGTCAGTTTTTCTGTGTCAACACCGGGTGGAAGACTGCCGCTAATGACCAGCAGAGCACCACTCTCAATGGCAAGCACTTTTTCCTCTAATTGACAAAACTCATCATCGCTCAGGCGTGCACCAGGCATCACAAAACGGTACTGTTCTCCACTGGACTCAACATGGACGTGTAAGTTTTGCCGCGTCCAGTCTTCAGCATTGACAGTCTCAACGGCCACGTTTTCGTCTGTAAGAAGCGCGACCAGATGTTCCCCGGTTGCTCCACCAACAGGAAAAATGGCGGTGGCTTTACCGCCAAGATGCGTAATTGCCCGCGCGACATTAATACCGCCACCGCCAGGTTCAAAAACAGGGGCGCTGCAGCGCAGTTTACCTTCCGGGTAAATCTGAGGTGTCAGGGTTGCGGAGTCGAGAGAAGGGGAAAGTGTCAGCGTATAGATCGGAACCATCATGACCTCCTTTTTATATGGATATCAGTAAGCCTGGCATCAATTAAGCCGAAGGGAAAGTAAATAACAGTATGATTTTAAAAATGAATGCCGACAAATGTGATGGAAGGTTATTATAAATTAAATGCTGCTTTGAGAGCGTTCTTATTCAAAAAATGAAAGAATAAATCATTGCTATGTTATTAGCGCCTTTTTATAATTTGTTACCTTTCTCTGGACGCCTTGTCATTGATCCTCAAGAAAGTTTCCGGGACCGTGGTGGTCTCTTTTTTTGTTGTACGGACTCCTTAATAAATGAAGCTTTTGAAGACAGTACCTGCTGCACTGATGCTGGCAGGTGGTGTGTTTGCATCAATGAATGCAGCCGCCGATGATACCGTTTTTACTGTCATGGACGATCCCACGACTGCGAAAAAACCCTTTGAAGGTAACCTGAATGCAGGGTATCTGGCGCAGTCGGGTAACACGAAAAGCTCTTCCCTTACCGCTGACACAACCCTGACCTGGTATGGCAGTAATACGGCCTGGTCGCTGTGGGGCAACGCCAGCAATACGTCCGCGAACGACGAGCGCTCCTCGGAGAAATATGCTGCGGGTGGACGTAGCCGTTATAATGTGACTGACGCTGACTACCTGTTCGGTCAGGCAAGCTGGTTAACTGACCGCTATAACGGTTATCGCCAGCGTGATGTATTCACCGCAGGTTACGGTCGTCAGTTCCTGAACGGGCCTGTTCACAGCTTCCGTTTCGAATTCGGTCCGGGTGTTCGTTACGATGAATACACCAACGATGAGACGAAGACACAACCGTTAGGTTATGCGTCTGGTACGTATGCCTGGCAGTTCACTGATAACGCGAAATTTACTCAGGGTGTTTCTGTTTTCGGTGCTGATGATACGACGCTGAACTCTGAGACTGCATTGAACGTTGCCATCAACGAACACTTCGGCTTAAAAGTGGCTTATAACGTGACCTGGAACTCTTCACCTCCAGCCTCTGCGCCGGATCATACCGACCGCAGGACCACGATTTCACTGGGCTACAAGATGTAATTTAGATGGGCCGATATATTATCGGCCCATCTATTTATTTTAACAGGTTGTGCTATTTTACATTGAACAGTGTTTTAAAATAATTGACCTGACAATATCTCCATATTTTCTTCATAATTAGAGCCTGGGATATACAATCAGTTTATTTGACACGAATTGATAAATAAATTGACTAGGAAAAAGTGTGATCAAGATCTACACTCATATCACAGGCAACATTTCGCCTTAAGACGTTCTGCATTAATTTAGAAAGAGAACAACGATTATGAAAAAAATCAAATCCGCTGCTGCAGCAATGGTGCTTTCTGCACTTTCATTTGGTGTATTTGCTGCTGATACAGTCAACCAACCTGCCAGTACCACCACTAGCCAAATTGGTATTACTCAAGCCTCTGATGTAGAGGCTGGCTCTAACATCGCCCCAGACTCTCAATCAACGGGTCAGTCAATGAATGATGCCTTCGATGTGCACAAACTCGTTGCCGGTGAGTGGTCCTGATAAATACACTGTCGTGTTGTTATTGAATTTCAAGCAATAAATCAACCGTCAAAAAACCGGATTTTGTTGTACCGGTTTTTCGCAGTGAATAGTGTAAGGTTATTTAAGTTTTACTATTAATCTGTATTTCGTATTGACAAAAAATGAGCCGCTGTAATTTATTGTCTGAAACGTAGTTTCTTGTTTTTACTTATTCATTTAATTCACTATCCCCAAATCATTGCGGCCCAGCGTAATAACAGCATTGCGCCACAAATGGCAATTAACACCAGCACCATCTTCCAGTGTTTTACGGCAAAACGTTTTGTTGGCATAACTCAGTCCTTGTCAGTTGATACTGTTAGTGTATCAAACCGAGGGGAGAAATGCTGGCATCCTGGGATAAGCTTATACGCCATGAGTGCAGGCAGACTTAAAACCAGTGAAATTTATCGGCGAGAATCAACACGACACCGGCTGCTGAAAGAATGTTCAATATCACCACAGTTCTGCTGGATACGTTCATCGTTTTCCCCTTTGGATTAGAGAACCTGTTCAAGAATAGTTCAGCGCATGTGAAATGCGAGCACCGGGAACTGACCGTTTGTAAACTCATGCAAAAGTATCAGACGCATCTATCTGACCTCAGAGGGTGCATTCTCCCTTTTGTTAGTGTTAACATTGCAGGGCTTGCCGTGAATCATCCTTTATCTGAATTTCGGGCGAGTGCATGATGACGAGCCAATTTGACGATTGTTGGTCAGATGGCGTCGCAATCTACTGTTAAAACACGATTATTTTCTTTGTATATGCTCTTATGTGTGGGGCATCACTGCAAATAAGGATATAAAATGCCTGTAATTACTCTTCCTGATGGCAGCCAACGCCATTACGACCACGCCGTTAGCCCAATGGATGTTGCCCTGGACATCGGTCCTGGACTCGCAAAAGCGACCATCGCTGGCCGTGTTAATGGTGAACTGGTTGATGCGTCCGATCTGATTGAAAACGATGCGCAGTTATCCATCATCACCGCGAAGGACGAAGACGGTCTGGAGATCATTCGTCACTCCTGTGCGCATTTATTAGGTCATGCGATCAAACAGCTTTGGCCGAATACTAAAATGGCAATTGGTCCGGTAATTGACAACGGTTTTTACTATGACGTTGACCTTGACCATACCCTGACCCAGGAAGATATCGACGCGCTCGAAAAACGAATGCACGAGCTCGCTGAAACCAACTACGACGTCATCAAGAAGAAAGTCAGCTGGCACGAAGCGCGTGAAACCTTCGTAAAACGCGGCGAGAACTACAAAGTTTCTATTCTTGATGAGAACATCGCGCATGATGACAAGCCAGGCTTGTATCATCACGAAGAATATATCGACATGTGCCGTGGACCGCATGTGCCGAATATGCGTTTCTGTCATCACTTTAAATTGATGAAAATCGCAGGTGCATACTGGCGTGGCGACAGCAACAATAAAATGTTGCAGCGTATCTATGGTACTGCATGGGCAGATAAAAAAGCCCTGAATGCGTATCTGCAGCGTCTGGAAGAAGCCGCTAAGCGTGACCACCGTAAAATCGGTAAGCAACTTGACCTGTATCACATGCAGGAAGAAGCGCCGGGTATGGTGTTCTGGCATAACGACGGCTGGACTATCTTCCGTGAACTGGAGACTTTTGTTCGCTCCAAGCTTAAAGAGTATCAGTATCAGGAAGTGAAAGGCCCGTTCATGATGGACCGTGTGCTGTGGGAAAAAACCGGGCACTGGGACAACTATAAAGATGCAATGTTCACTACCTCTTCAGAGAACCGTGAATACTGCATTAAGCCAATGAACTGCCCTGGGCATGTTCAGATCTTTAACCAGGGTCTGAAATCCTACCGTGACCTGCCGTTGCGTATGGCCGAATTCGGTAGCTGCCACCGTAACGAGCCGTCAGGCGCGCTGCACGGGCTGATGCGTGTTCGTGGCTTTACTCAGGATGATGCACATATTTTCTGTACCGAAAATCAGGTGCGCGATGAAGTTAACGCCTGTATCCGTATGGTCTACGATATGTACAGCACCTTTGGCTTCGAGAAAATCGTCGTCAAACTCTCAACGCGTCCGGAAAAACGTATCGGTAGCGACGAGACATGGGATCGTGCTGAGGCGGATCTGGCTGTTGCACTGGAAGAAAATAACATCCCGTTTGAATATCAACTGGGTGAAGGTGCATTCTACGGTCCGAAAATTGAATTTACCCTGTATGACTGTCTCGATCGTGCATGGCAGTGCGGTACTGTACAGCTGGACTTCTCTCTGCCGCAGCGTTTAAGCGCCTCTTATGTGGGCGAAGATAACGAGCGTCAGGTCCCGGTTATGATTCACCGTGCGATTCTTGGCTCTATTGAACGCTTTATCGGCATTCTGACCGAAGAGTTTGCTGGTTTCTTCCCGACCTGGCTTGCGCCAGTTCAGGTTGTCGTGATGAACATTACTGATTCTCAGGCTGATTACGTTAAAGAATTGACGCAGAAACTACAAAATGCGGGCATTCGCGTAAAAGCGGACTTGAGAAATGAGAAGATTGGCTTTAAAATCCGCGAGCACACTTTACGTCGTGTCCCGTATATGTTGGTCTGTGGTGATAAAGAGGTGGAAGCAGGCAAAGTTGCCGTTCGCACCCGCCGTGGTAAAGACCTGGGCAGTCTGGACGTAAGTGACGTGATTGAGAAGCTGCGACAAGAGATTCGCAGCCGCAGTCTTCAACAACTGGAGGAATAAGGTATTAAAGGCGGAAAACGAGTTCAAACGGCGCGCCCGAATCGTATTAATGGCGAAATTCGCGCGCAAGAAGTTCGCTTAACAGGTCTGGAAGGCGAGCAGCTTGGTATTGTGAGTCTGAGAGAAGCTCTGGAAAAAGCAGAAGAATCCGGAGTAGACTTAGTCGAAATCAGCCCTAACGCCGAGCCGCCAGTTTGTCGTATTATGGATTACGGCAAATTCCTCTATGAAAAGAGCAAGTCTTCTAAGGAACAGAAGAAAAAGCAAAAAGTTATCCAGGTTAAGGAAATTAAATTCCGACCTGGTACCGACGATGGCGATTACCAGGTAAAACTCCGCAGCCTGGTACGCTTTCTGGAAGAGGGTGATAAAGCTAAGATCACACTGCGTTTCCGCGGTCGTGAGATGGCTCACCAGCAGATCGGTATGGAAGTGCTTAACCGCGTCCGTGACGATCTGAGTGAACTGGCAGTAGTCGAATCCTTCCCAACGAAGATCGAAGGCCGTCAGATGATCATGGTGCTCGCTCCTAAGAAGAAACAGTAAGGCCTTCAAGTAGCAATTCCTGTGGAGCCTATAGGTTTTACAGGCATTGCTCGCCTATGTTTCGTTTATTAACAATGCGAAGTGGAAGTTATTAAGATGCCAAAAATTAAGACCGTACGCGGTGCTGCTAAGCGCTTCAAAAAAACCGGTAAAGGTGGTTTTAAGCACAAGCACGCAAACCTGCGTCACATTCTGACTAAGAAAGCTACCAAGCGTAAACGTCACCTGCGTCCTAAAGCCATGGTTTCCAAAGGCGATCTGGGCCTGGTAATCGCGTGCCTGCCGTACGCATAAGTCGTTAACGTTTTTTAAACCTTTTTTAATTAGAATAGATACAGGAGAGCACATATGGCTCGCGTAAAACGTGGTGTAGTTGCCCGTGCACGTCACAAGAAAATTTTGAAACAAGCTAAAGGCTACTACGGTGCGCGTTCTCGCGTATACCGCGTTGCCTTCCAGGCTGTTATCAAAGCTGGTCAGTATGCTTACCGTGACCGTCGTCAACGTAAGCGTCAGTTCCGTCAACTGTGGATTGCGCGTATCAACGCAGCAGCACGTCAGAACGGTATTTCTTACAGCAAATTCATCAACGGCCTGAAAAAAGCCTCTGTTGAAATCGACCGTAAGATCCTTGCTGACATCGCAGTATTCGACAAATTAGCGTTTACCGCGCTGGTCGAAAAAGCGAAAGCAGCACTGGCATAAGCCAGTTGAAAGAGGGAGCTTTTGCTCCCTCTTTTCATTTAACACCATCAGAAGATTGACTTTTATCCGTTGAGCCTTTTCAATAAGAGCTCAAGATCCTTACCACACAAGGTAACGCAAGCATGAATGCTGCTATTTTCCGCTTCTTCTTTTACTTTAGCACCTGAATTCAGGAGGCTAGCGCGTGAAAGATGAAACGAAAAACAGCGCCAGAAAGCCTCCGAATGGAGGCTTTTTTTGTATCTGCAGCTGATGAATATCGCCACATAATGAGGAAAACCATGTCACATCTCGCAGAGCTGGTTGCCAGTGCAACGGCTGCCATTAACCAAGCGTCAGATGTTGCCGCGTTAGATAACGTCCGCGTCGAATATCTGGGCAAGAAAGGACATTTAACCCTTCAAATGACCACCCTGCGTGAGCTGCCGCCAGAAGAGCGTCCAGCTGCGGGTGCGGTCATTAACGAAGCGAAAGAGCAGGTGCAGCAAGCGCTGAACGCGCGTAAAGCCGATCTGGAAAATGCCGCACTGAATGCTCGTCTGTCTGAAGAGACCATTGACGTTTCCCTGCCTGGCCGTCGTATTGAGAACGGTGGTCTGCACCCGGTAACCCGAACAATCGATCGTATTGAAAGTTTCTTCGGTGAGCTCGGCTTTACCGTGGCGACTGGTCCGGAAATCGAAGATGACTACCATAACTTCGATGCGTTGAACATTCCTGGCCATCATCCGGCACGTGCTGACCACGACACTTTCTGGTTTGATGCCACCCGTCTGCTGCGTACTCAAACTTCGGGCGTACAGATCCGCACGATGAAGGATCAGGCGCCGCCAATCCGTATTATCGCGCCGGGTCGTGTCTATCGTAACGACTACGATCAGACTCACACCCCAATGTTCCACCAGATGGAAGGCCTGATTGTCGATAAAAATATCAGCTTTACTAACCTGAAAGGGACGCTGCACGACTTCCTGCGTAACTTCTTTGAAGAAGATCTGCAGATCCGTTTCCGTCCATCCTATTTCCCGTTCACCGAACCGTCTGCGGAAGTTGATGTGATGGGTAAAAACGGCAAATGGCTGGAAGTGCTGGGTTGCGGCATGGTGCATCCTAATGTACTGCGCAACGTGGGTATTGACCCGGAGGTGTATTCCGGTTTCGCATTCGGTATGGGCATGGAGCGTCTGACCATGCTGCGCTACGGCGTAACCGATTTGCGCGCATTCTTCGAAAACGATCTGCGTTTCCTCAAACAGTTTAAATAAGGGCAGGACAGAACAATGAAATTCAGTGAACTGTGGTTACGCGAATGGGTGAACACCTCTCTTGATAGCGATGCGCTTTCAAACCAGATCACCATGGCCGGTCTGGAGGTTGACGGTGTTGAGCCAGTTTCAGGTGCATTTAATGGTGTGGTTGTCGGTGAAGTTGTTGAGTGCGGCCAGCATCCAAACGCGGATAAACTGCGTGTAACAAAAGTTAATGTAGGTGGCGACCGCCTGCTGGATATCGTCTGCGGCGCGCCAAATTGCCGCCAGGGCCTGAAAGTGGCTGTGGCAACGGTGGGTGCTGTTCTGCCAGGTGATTTTAAAATTAAAGCGGCGAAACTGCGTGGTGAGCCTTCTGAAGGCATGCTGTGTTCTTTCTCTGAACTGGGTATTTCCGACGATCATAACGGCATTATTGAATTGCCACAGGATGCGCCAGTTGGAACAGATATTCGCGAGTATCTGAAACTCGATGACAACACCATTGAAATCAGTGTGACGCCAAACCGTGCAGACTGCTTAGGTATCATCGGCGTAGCGCGTGACGTTGCGGTATTGAACCAGACTGAACTGAACGTGCCGGAAATCACACCGGTTGCGGTAACCATCAGCGACACGCTGCCTATCCAGGTTGAAGCGTCAGATGCATGCCCACGTTACCTCGGTCGAGTGGTGAAAGGCATCAATGTTAAAGCACCAACGCCGATGTGGATGAGAGAGAAGTTACGCCGCTGTGGTATCCGTTCTATTGATGCCGTTGTTGATGTGACTAACTACGTCTTGCTGGAACTCGGTCAGCCGATGCACGCGTTCGATAAAGATCGTATCGAAGGCGGTATTGTCGTGCGTATGGCGAAAGAGGGCGAAACTCTGGTTCTGCTGGACGGTAGCGAAGCGAAGCTGAACGCCGACACGCTGGTGATTGCCGATCACGCTAAAGCACTGGCAATGGGCGGTATCTTTGGCGGCGAGCTCTCGGGTGTAAATGACGAAACGCAAAATGTGTTGCTGGAATGTGCATTCTTCAGCCCGCTGTCCATCACCGGCCGCGCACGTCGTCACGGCTTACATACTGATGCCTCTCACCGCTATGAGCGTGGCGTGGATCCAGCGCTGCAATACAAAGCAATGGAACGTGCGACACGTCTGCTGATCGATATCTGTGGCGGTGAAGCTGGCCCTGTTATTGATGTCACGAACGAAGCGACGCTGCCTAAGCGTGCCACTATCACCTTGCGCCGCAGTAAACTGGACCGTCTGATTGGTCACCATGTTACTGACGCACAGGTAAGCGACATTCTGCGTCGCCTGGGTTGTGATGTAACTGAAGGCCAGGACGAATGGAAAGCGGTTGCGCCAAGCTGGCGTTTCGATATGGAAATCGAAGAAGATCTGGTTGAGGAAGTGGCCCGTGTATACGGCTATAACAATATTCCCGATGAACCGGTACAAGCGGGTCTGATCATGGGTACGCACCGTGAAGCGGATCTGTCCCTGAAGCGTGTGAAAACCATGCTGAATGACAAGGGTTATCAGGAAGTGATCACTTATAGCTTCGTTGACCCTAAAGTACAGCAACTGGTACACCCAGGTCAGGAAGCATTGATTCTGCCAAGCCCAATCTCCAGTGAGATGTCCGCCATGCGTCTCTCTCTGTGGACGGGGCTGCTCGGAACGATTGTGTATAACCAGAATCGTCAGCAGAACCGCGTACGTATTTTCGAAAGCGGTTTACGCTTTGTGCCGGATACACAGGCTAACCTGGGGGTTCGTCAGGATCTGATGCTGGCGGGGGCAATAAGTGGCAACCGTATTGAAGATCACTGGGATCTGGCAAAAGGTACAGTTGATTTCTACGATATGAAAGGCGATCTGGAAGCTGTTCTCGATCTGACCGGTAAATTGTCTGAAATCGAGTTCCGTGCAGAAGCCATCCCTGCTTTGCATCCCGGTCAGAGCGCTGCTATTTATTTAGAGGGCAAACGCGTTGGTTTCATTGGCGTTGTTCACCCAGAGCTGGAGCGTAAACTGGATCTGAACGGTCGCACAATCGTATTTGAACTGGAGTGGAATCCGGTTGCAGACCGCGTCATACCTCAGGCACAGGACATTTCTCGCTTCCCGGCAAACCGTCGTGATATCGCTGTTGTGGTCGCTGAAAATGTTCCTGCAGCAGATATTTTGGCCGAATGTAAGAAAGTTGGCGTAAATCAGGTAGTTGGCGTAAACTTATTTGACGTGTACCGCGGTAAGGGCGTAGCGGAGGGTTCGAAGAGCCTCGCTATTAGCCTTATCCTTCAGGATACCAGCCGTACACTCGAAGAAGAGGAGATTGCCGCTACCGTTGCCAAATGTGTAGAGGCATTAAAAGAGCGATTCCAGGCATCATTGAGGGATTGAACCTATGGCGCTTACAAAAGCTGAAATGTCAGAATATCTGTTTGATAAGCTTGGGCTTAGCAAACGGGATGCCAAAGAGCTGGTAGAGCTGTTTTTCGAAGAGATCCGTCGTGCTCTGGAAAATGGTGAGCAGGTAAAACTCTCCGGTTTTGGCAATTTTGATTTGCGAGACAAAAACCAACGTCCGGGCCGTAACCCGAAGACGGGGGAAGATATTCCCATTACAGCTCGCCGCGTGGTGACCTTCAGACCCGGCCAGAAGTTAAAAAGCCGTGTCGAAAACGCAACGCCCAAAGCAGAGTAATATGAACTAACTAAAAAGGCCGCATTCGCGGCCTTTTTTCTTTGCTCTCCCGCAAACCCACCGTAAAATCAAATACCTCTCATCCTGGTAAACAACATCCATGCTTGATTTCGTGCATCGCCAACGCCAATCTGACCTCCGTACTCTGTCGGTGCTCATGATTCTGCTCGTGATAACGACGGGGGTTAGCCTGTGTGCAGGTGACAGATGGCTCGGCCCCGAAAACTGGTTTGGCATTGATGGGCAACTTTTTGTCTGGCAGATCCGTCTGCCGAGAACCCTGGCGGTGATCCTTGTCGGCGCCGCATTAGCCTTGTGTGGAACCATTATGCAGGCCTTGTTCGACAACCCGTTGGCAGAACCTGGTTTGCTGGGTGTCTCAAATGGGGCGGGCGTTGGCTTTATCGCAGCCGTCATGTTGGGCGGTGGAGAACTTTCAACGCCTGGTATCAGCGCGAGCGCTATTGCTGGCGCGCTGGTAATAACCATTATCTTACTCCGTTTTGCCCGACGCCATCTTTCCACCAGTCGGTTGCTTCTGGCGGGGGTGGCATTGGGGATTATTTGTAGTGCGTTGATGACCTGGGCGGTCTATTTTTCGACCTCGTTTGATTTACGCCAGCTTATGTATTGGATGATGGGCGGTTTCGGCGGAATTGACTGGCGACAAAGCTGGCTGATGGTACTGCTTGTTCCTGTGATGTTATGGGCCTGCTGCCAGTCTCATCCGCTTAATATCCTGGCATTGGGGGAAACAACAGCCCGCCAGCTAGGTATGTCGATCGGCCTGTGGCGTAACATACTGGTTATCGCGATTGGCTGGATGGTGGGGGTGAGTGTGGCGCTGGCGGGGGCAATTGGTTTTATTGGTCTGGTCATTCCGCACATGTTACGCCTTTGCGGAATCACCGATCACCGTACCTTACTCCCGGCATCAGCGGTAGCGGGGGCCGCAACGTTACTGGTCGCGGATATCATCGCGAGGCTTGCACTGTCCGCCGCGGAGTTACCGATTGGCGTGGTGACTGCTACGCTGGGCGCGCCAGTCTTTATCTGGCTACTATTAAAATCCGGACGTTAAAACGACATAATCGTGAGACAAACTGAGGGCATGCTATGCAATACGATATTCTGAATACCGAAGTGACGACGATCGACGGCGAAAAAACCACGCTGGAAGGCTACAAAGGTAAGGTGCTTCTGCTGGTTAATGTGGCCTCTAAATGTGGCCTGACACCACAGTATGAACAGCTTGAAACACTGCAGCAAGAATGGGAGAAAGAGGGCTTTACCGTGCTCGGTTTCCCATGCAACCAGTTCCTGGGACAAGAGCCGGGCAGTGAAGAGGAAATTAAAACGTTTTGCAGCACGACCTATGGCGTGACATTCCCGATGTTCAGCAAAATTGATGTGAACGGAGAACATCGTCATCCGTTGTATGAAAAACTGGTTACTGCTGCGCCTGTTGCTGTTGCGCCGGAAGGGAGTGGTTTTTATGAGCGAATGGCCAGCAAGGGCCGCGCACCGCTTTCTCCTGAAGATATCTTGTGGAATTTCGAAAAATTCCTGATTGGTCGTGATGGTCAGGTCATTCAGCGTTTCTCGCCAGATATGACCCCGGATGATCCTGCGGTAATTAAAGCCATTAAACAGGCCATTGCTCACTAATGACCTTGCTGATGCAGCTGACAGATGTCGCAGAAAAGGGACGTCTTAAGCCCATCACGGCTGCGGTAAATGCAGGAGAAATCCTGCATCTCGTGGGGCCTAATGGGGCAGGGAAGAGCACGTTGCTGGCGCGTATGGCGGGGCTAACCAGCGGTGTGGGCAATATTGCGTTGCAGGGCCATTCTCTTTCTGAGTGGCCCTCCCTGGCGCTTTCAAATCGCCGCAGTTATCTTGTTCAGCAACAAACGCCTCCGTTTGCGATGCCGGTTTGGCACTATCTGATGCTGCATCTGCACGATAAAAACCACACTGAGTTACTGAAGGATGTCGCCCGGTCGCTGGGGCTGGAAGATAAACTCGCGCGTCATGCCAGCCAGCTTTCCGGTGGTGAGTGGCAGCGTGTACGGCTTGCAGCCGTTATTCTCCAGATTCACCCTGCGGGAAATCCATACGGATGTTTGCTTTTGCTGGACGAACCCATGAGTGGTCTGGATGTAGCCCAACAGGCCGCGTTGGATCGAATGTTAAGCGCACTTTCCCTAAAAGGCATTGCGGTGGTGATGAGCAGTCACGATTTGAACCATACACTGCGCCACGCGCATCGGGTGTGGTTATTGGCCTGTGGGGAGATGATTGCCAGTGGGTCGCGTGATAGCGTGCTGACCCCCCCAAACCTTGCCATCGCGTACAATATGCCTTTTCGTCGTCTGGATATTGAAGGGCACAAGATGTTGATTTCTACTGCACAAGAGTAACCGTTTCTTGCGCAGGGGCGTATTTGCACGCTAAATTACGGAAAGAACAATAAAAGCAGAGGATTCGTCTGAAAATGCGATTCTGGATTATCCTTGCAGCGGCATTATTCCTTGCGGGATGCAGTAGCCATCGTGCGCCGCCACCTAACCCGAGGTTATCGGATTCTATCACGGTCATTGCCAGCCTGAACGACCAGTTGAGTCACTGGCGCGGCACGCCCTACCGTTATGGCGGTATGAGCCGTGGCGGTGTGGATTGCTCGGGTTTTGTGTTAATGACGTTTCGCGATAAGTTTGATTTACAGCTCCCGCGTGAAACGCGTAAACAAGCCGAAATTGGCACGGAAATTGATAAAAACGATTTACTGCCAGGCGATCTGGTCTTTTTCAAAACAGGTTCGGGCGAAAGTGGTCTGCATGTCGGTATTTATGATACAGACAACCAATTCATTCATGCTTCGACCAGTCGCGGTGTGATGCGTTCATCGCTGGATAATGTTTACTGGCGCAAAAACTTCTGGCAAGCGAGACGTATTTAATACACCGTAAAAGAAGTCTTTATGCAGGCGCGGTCGCTAAAAAGCCGCGCATGGGTTTCGGATATATGTTGCTTAAAGTTAAATTTCCGCCTAATTAATTATACGCGTATGTGCCTGTTTTACCTAAAACTGGCTATTATTCGGCAACCAGGATAAGATTATTTTAGATTCAGGGACAAATCTGAAAGTTAATACGGAACGAATGAAATTAATCTTATTAAAATCAATACAGTGGAATTGTGCCTGCAATTGCTCCAGGATGTCCTCTATCATCTTTAATGCGGGGCGAGCGCGATGATTATCACGCTAGATAATGCTTACCAGTCTGAATTTTTACTTCTTCCTGCACGTAATAGCGAAGGGGAGCTTAAAGGTTTAGAGATTATGGTTAACTTTGTTGGCGTTGACACGGATGTGCGAATTCCCACTGAACTGGTTATCCCACACCTTTCTGCAGAAGAAGAGTTAGCGCTTTTCAATGAAAAACTGCAGCTGCTTGATACCTGTAAACTGTTCTTTATTCAGCATCATCTAATTGCATGGATAAGTATTACTCCAGTCATTATTGCGTTTTTATTAACGAGCGAAAATGCGGTTTCAATTCTCGATCGTTATCCGTTTCTGGAGTTCACCATTAGTGAGAATTATCCTGGTTTAAATAACGGGAAAGACGATCTGGATCTGGCGAGAATGGCGATCCGTTTCCCGCTCGTTTTAGCCAACTTTGGTGCGGGGGCGGCGTCGCTAAAACCTGTATACGACGGGTTATTTAAACGGGTTATCCTGGATAAAGGGTTTGTTCATCAGCACGTATTTGACCTCTCTTTCGAGCCTTTTATGCGCGCGATCCTCTGGCAAATAACACCACATTGTCAGTCGGTCATTGTGTCCGGAATTGACGATCACAGCATATTGCAACGCGTCATGTCATTTAGCATTGGTGCAATGCAAGGAAATCTCTGGCCTGCGGTCGCGGCAGAGCAAGTCACCACTCTCGTTCAGCGATAACCCTATTTTTCACCCGTGTTTAACCTGGGGTAAACACTCTACACTAAAAGCAGGAGGACTTATGACCCTGTCTTTTACTGCTCACTGGCATGATGAATTACCCGGTTTTTACACGGCGCTCAAACCGACCCCTTTAGATAATGCTCGTCTCATCTGGCATAACGATGTGCTGGCCGACGCACTGAATATTCCGCCCTCGTTGTTCCAGCCAACTTCAGGTGCGGGTGTCTGGGGCGGCGAAACCCTGCTTCCGGGTATGCAACCGTTGGCTCAGGTTTACAGTGGACACCAGTTTGGCGTCTGGGCCGGCCAGTTGGGTGATGGCCGTGGCATTTTATTAGGTGAACAGCACTGCGCTAATGGCCAAACGTTTGACTGGCATCTGAAAGGTGCGGGTCTTACCCCGTATTCGCGTATGGGTGACGGCCGCGCAGTGCTTCGTTCGACAATCCGCGAGAGTCTCGCCTCCGAGGCGATGCACGCTCTGGGTATTCCCACTACGCGAGCTCTGTCGATTGTCACCAGCGATACGCCAGTTGCGCGCGAAACGATGGAGCGCGGTGCGATGTTGATGCGTATTGCGCAAAGCCATTTGCGTTTCGGCCATTTTGAGCATTTCTATTATCGCCGGGAGCCGGAAAAGGTTCGCCAGCTTGCCGACTACGCCATTCATCGCCACTGGCCTCAGTGGCAGGACGAGGCGGACAAATACATGCTCTGGTTCCGTGATATCGTCGCCCGGACGGCGGCAACGATCGCTCGCTGGCAAACGGTAGGCTTTGCTCATGGGGTGATGAACACCGATAACATGTCCATTCTGGGGCTGACCTTTGATTACGGCCCATTCGGTTTTCTTGATGATTACCAGCCGGGTTATATCTGTAACCACTCTGATTATCAGGGGCGCTATAGCTTTGATAATCAGCCCGCGGTGGGGCTGTGGAATTTGCAACGCCTTGCTCAATCTTTGTCACCGTTTATTGATGTTGAGGCTCTCAATGACGCGCTTGATAGCTATCAGGAAATCCTGCTGCGCGAGTATGGAACCCTGATGCGCGGTAAGTTGGGGCTACAGACGCAAGAGAAGGGCGATAATGAGATCCTGAATGGGTTACTTGCACTGATGTCACGTGAAGGGAGTGATTTCACGCGTACTTTCCGCCTGCTGGGCCAGACGGAACAGTACAGCAGTGCGTCACCCCTGCGCGATGATTTTATCGATCGCCAGGCTTTTGATGACTGGTTCCGTCTCTACCGGGAACGCTTACAGCGAGAAAGCATCGATGATGTGATGCGTCAGGGGCAGATGAATGCAGCTAATCCGGCGATGGTCTTGCGTAACTGGCTGGCACAGCGTGCGATTGAGCAGGCGGAGCAGGGGGAATATGAAGAACTGCACCGGCTGCACATTGCCCTGCGCACGCCCTTTGCGGAGCGTGATGATGACTATGTCAGCCGCCCACCGGACTGGGGCAAGCGGCTGGAAGTTAGCTGTTCAAGCTAGGGGGCGAGGAAAACGTGTGGTGCAGCATGAGCCGGATGCCTGCCGACATGAACCTGCGCGCCATACCAGTGCGCCAGGGCGTCGGCCTGTAATACCTGGTCGGGTGTGCCGTGGGACACAATACGACCGTTGTGCAGGAGTATGATGCGGTCCGCCCACAGTGCCGCCAGGTTAAGATCGTGTAGCACCACGCACACATGCAGATGCCCTTGGCCGGTCAGCGTTTTCAGCAGGCGCAACAACTGTTGCTGGTGGTAGAGATCCAGTGCCGAGGTGGGTTCATCCAGAAATAGCCATCCGCGCGGGCTGCCATCGTGCCAGAGTTGCGCCAGTGCGCGGGCAAGCTGAACGCGTTGTTGTTCTCCCCCCGACAGTGCCGCGTAAGATCTTCCGGACAACGGCAAACAGCCGGTTATCTGCATCACGTCGTGGATCACTGATGCTTCCGGCTGGCGAGTCCAGGGCGCGCGACCCATCCCGACGACGGCTTCCACTGGCCAGTCAAAGCCCAGTTGCGTTTGCTGGCGCATCACAGCCCGGCAGCGAGACAGCGCTTCGGTACGCCATTCGGTAAGGGGTTTTCCCCCCAGGATACACTGCCCACCTGACGGAGGGAGATAGCCTGTCAGCAGGCGCAATAATGTCGACTTCCCTGCACCATTGGGGCCAATCAGGGCGACGAGTTCACCTTGTGACAGCGAAAGCGAGACGTCCTTGATAATGGTGCGTTGCGCCACCCGGCAGGAGAGGTGTTGAGCGCTAAAGTGTTCAGCCATGCTGGCCTCCGCGACGGAAAATAAGCCACAGGAACCACGGTGCGCCGAGAAGGCTGGTCAGTAACCCCACGGGCATTTCGGCGGGTGCGACCAGGGTTCGCGCAACTGTGTCGGCTACCAGTAACAGAAATGCCCCCGCCAGCACAGAGCCAGGGATCACCGCCCGATGGTCAGCACCAAGCCACATGCGCATCAGATGCGGCACAACAAGGCCGACAAATCCAATCACTCCGCTAACGGCGACGGCGGCAGCAACCAGCAACGCGCTACACAGCAGCAAAATACGCTGTACAACGCGAACATCCACCCCGAGGTAATGAGCCTCTTCCTCACCCAACTGCAGCAAATTGAGTGTGGCCG
This sequence comes from Lelliottia sp. RWM.1, assembly GCF_016859735.1. Classification (NCBI taxonomy): domain Bacteria; kingdom Pseudomonadati; phylum Pseudomonadota; class Gammaproteobacteria; order Enterobacterales; family Enterobacteriaceae; genus Lelliottia; species Lelliottia sp. RWM.1. The sequence goes on from NZ_WLVC01000005.1 coordinate 87,470, forward strand.
CGAGACGCCAGATAATCCACACCGTAGGGACCATCAACGAGGTGACAGCCAGGAGTGTAGACCACTGCGCCTGACCAAGACTGCCCATGCCCCACAGGGACAATTGACGTAACTGGGCGTCGTTACTGACCCAGGAGAGAACCCCTACAGCTGCGCCGCACAGGGCGTTAATGGCAATACCAACCAGCAGCAGGCGTGATAATGAACTGTCCTGCTGTTGGCTGAGAAAGAAGATCACCACTGTTGCGGCAAGCGCGCCGAAAAAGGCAGCTAACATTGGTGCGTACAGCATCATCAGAGCGGGTAAGGTGAACGGAATGACAACCCATAACGCCACGGCAAGTGCCGCGCCGCTACTGATCCCAAGCAGGCCAGGATCGGCAAGCGGGTTGCGAAACAACCCTTGCATCACGCAGCCAGCCAGTGCCAGCGAACCACCAATTACCAGCGCCAACAATACTCTTGGCAGACGGATGATGAACCAGATCTGACGGAGTGCCTCATCGCTGTTATTCCACAGCAGGCTGACGGGCAGACGCAACGCGCCAAACCCGGTCGCCAGCAGGGTCATTAACAGTAATGTTGCGGTTAGCCCCCAGAGTGAAAGCGTGATACGCCGGGTCATCAGGGTAACTGCTCCGCTTTGGTTCGCAATGCCTGAATGGCATGAGGAGTCCGCACACTAAAGCCCAGCAGCGCCATATCATCAATGGCAAGAACCTGCTTATTACGTCCTGCGGGTGTTTGCGCCAGACCCGGCAGTTTCCACAGATTCTCCTCCCCGCCTAATGCCTTTACACCGTCCCTGGAAATCACCACCAGATCGGGCTGGCTGGCAATAACCCCTTCCTGCGAGAGCGGTTGGTAGCGGGTGAATCCTTGCATCGCATTCTGCAAACCTGCGGCGCGAATGGCTGCATCCGCGCCGGTTTGCTGCCCGGCGGCCATGGCGGTCATCCCGCCATGATTGAGGATAAACAGTACGCGTTTATTCAGCGGTGATGCGGGAAGTGCCGCCAACTCCTGGCGTAGCGTATTGCGCAGGGTTTCACCCTGCGCTTCACGATGTGTCGCCTGGGCAATCACCCGTATTTTTTCATCAATAACGCTGAGATCGTTGCTACCCGGAACGGTAACGACCTTCACGTTGCTCTGTTCGACCTGCTGCAATGCAAGAGACGGCTGCGCCTGTGCGCTTGCCAGGACCAGCGTCGGACGAACGGACAAAATGCCCTCCGCATTAAGCTGGCGCAGATAGCCCACATCCGGAAGTATGGTTGCAGGTTGCGGCCACTGGCTGGTGCTGTCGCGGGCAACCAGCGAGGACTGCGCGCCGAGCGCGTACACAATCTCAGTAACATCTCCCCCGAGCGTGACAATTTTCTCAGACGTCGAGGCAAAGGCCACCAGAGGGAAGATGCTCAGCAGGGCGAACAGTTTTTTCATGCCGCCAGTCCTTTTGGTGTCAGGGCGTCAATCTGGCTACGCCACTGGCTTTGCTCTGGTTCGCCTTCGGTACGTTGACCATAAAGCTGGGCGATTTGCGTACCGTCAGCGGCAAACAGCTCAAGGCTGGTGACGTGACCGTCGGCGGTGGGTTTACGCGTTACCCAGGTTTCTGCAATGGTCTCTTCCAGCAGATGCAGGGTAAAGGCGGGGTTAAAGATATTCAGCCAGCCTTTCATCGGAACCAGTTTTTCCACGACGCCAGTAAAGATCTGCACACATCCACGGTTACCGACAAAAACCATAATCTCGTTGCCATCCTGGCGTGCGGTGTCTAAAAGCTGTGCCAGCGCGCGGTTATCCACTTTACAGGCGAGGTCATCACCGACCAGACGGAAAGCCTGTTGGCGGCTCAGGTTGTGACGTTTCAACAGGGTAAAGAACTGGTGTACATCCGTCATGGCGCGCCATTCTTGATCGACGGTCCCGGCATCGGCGTGAGAGGTATTGACCACCGCTTCTGCAGGTTTCAGCGCCAGCGGCGGGTTATCAGCAAAGATAAAGCGGGTCAGCACATCACCCCATGCAGACATGTCAGTGTTGTCCGTGGTGTACACCTTCAGGAGTGCATCACCCTGATGATCGAAGAACTGAATGCTCTGACGCTCACCGCGTGCAGTGGCTTCGCTGATGTGAAAGACGCTCGCCCATTGGTTAAGGAACAGGCGTAAATCAAGGGCGCGTGGGTTCAGCACCAGACCTGCGTGGCCATTGAGATGCTGATTGGTAAAGCTGCCGACCTGCTCGTGTACGGCATACTCGTTGCGGCAGATGCATTTGGTTTCACCAACGGCTTCGAGCGCACTCAGGATGTCACGAATTTCCCCGTGCAGACGCCACGCATCGTGTCCGACGCGGGAGAATGTCAGCTCAGCTTCACTGATGTTCATCAAACCTGCGATGTCACGCGCGTACTTACCTGGGTTTTCTTCTTTTAGCTCAAGCCAGCGTGTGTAGTGATTCATTGTCTCTTCCTTCCAGATAAATGCCCCGGCGAACCGGGGCGAGGGGTTACCACTGATAACTCACAAAAATCTTACCGTTACGGCCATCCTGCGGAATGCCCTGCGGCGACCAGTACTCTTTGTCGAAGGCGTTACCCAGTACCAGCGTGGTGGTCACGCCTTTGAGCTGCTCTTGCCCCTGGTAACTGACGTAGAAGTCATTTACCGCGTAGCCTGGTTGCTTACTGTAGCTGCTGCTGATGTGCGTTGAGCGATCAACGAACGTACCGATCCAGCCTACGGAGAATCCGCTCTGTGCAACAGGGATATCCAGCTTGCTGGTGACGGTATCCGGGTTAATGCTGGAGATGTACTCACCGGTATCGGTGTCTTTGCCACGCGTGCGGTTGTAAGCCATATCCAGGCTGAACAGATCAGCGGAGTATTTAGCCATCACATCCCAGCCCCAGATTTTGGCGTTAGGAACGTTATAGGACATGGTGGTTGCCGCTGCAAAGTCGACGGTGGTCGAGATGTAATCTTTAGCTTTCGTGTCGAAGTAGCTGGCTTTGAACTCCAGCGCATCGTTGGCAAGCATCAGATCGTCAAAGCGCAGACCGAAGCCGTACTCTTGCGTTTCGTTAGTTTCCGGACGCAGATTCGGGTTCGGAACCCAGTAGTTGGTATAGAAACGGCCAATAGAGAAGTGTTTTGCGTCGTTATACATCTCACCCATGGTTGGGGCGCGGAACGCCTGAGCGTAAGAGCCGAACAGCATCAACCAGTCTGTTGGGCTAACCGTTACGCCCGCACGGGATGACCACTGGTCTGCATCGACATCATCGTAACCGTCACTGCTGCCGCGATAATTGTCATAGCGCGTGCCGCCAAGGAGAGTAATGGGCAGATCGCGCAATGTGATTTCATCCTGTAACCAGCCAGAACTGAAATCGATTTTGGCGTCCGGGAAGCCAGTAGTCATCCCGCCCGGATTCTGCTCCTGACGGTAATATTCTCCGCCATAGGTCAGCAGGTGTGAGGCGAATGAATCGGTAAACAGGCGCGTGCGGTTTTCAACTTTACCGCCTTTGGTGGTCTGCTTGCGGAACTCGCCAGAACCATCAACATTCTGAGCGTTAATGCGAGCCTCGGACCAGTACACCTTCGCACTGGCGTTCAGCCAGTCATTGCCTTCGGGAGCAATGGCGTAGCCCAGCTGTGCATCACGCTGAATGGTGGAGCGATCGGTCATCGGGTTGCTGGTGTCGTCCGCTTCAGACGTCTGTGGGTTTTTTGGCTCCTGGGCATCGTTATTGTAGTAACGCAGCGAGCCACTCAGGGTCTGAGCCGGGTCGATCTTCCAACTGCCTTTGGCCAGCATATTGTTGATAGATTCATCGTTTGGGGCGGTTGTGCCATTACTCTGGCGAATATCGCCACGATCGCGGCTTGACCAGGCGACCAGACCATCCAGCGTGTCAGTGCGTCCATACGCGCTAGCGCCCATGCCGATGCTGTGATCGCCGGTCGCGCCTGTGCCAAATACGCGATAACCACTGTTTTTACCCGACTCCAGCAGGTCTTTCGCATCTGCTGTGTCATAAGAGATCACGCCGCCTAATGCGCCGCTACCGTAAAGCAGTGCCGAAGGGCCACGCACGACTTCAATACGTTTGATCAACGCCGGATCCAGGAAGGTACTGTTGAGATGGCCGGTGTCAGTACCCTGACGAACACCATCCACCAGGACCAGGACGCCACGGCGATCGTAACCACGCAGGTTAACATCCTGACCGTTGGTACGACCGGTTCCGTCCAGCGTCAAACCCGGTACTTTACGCAGCAGGTCAGCGGCGGAGCTGGCGGTCTGGTTTTCCGGCGCGGTGGCGTCAATAACGCTCACCATCATCGGGGCTTCAAATGCACTGCGGGCGTTGCCCGTCGCGGTAACGGTTATATCATCTGCGGCAGCAAACGCGACGCCCGGCAGGGTGCTGACAATGGCCAGCGCCAGCAATGATGGACGTAAAGACGCGGAATGCGGGTATGGCATAGCAACTCTCCATTATGAATCGAAAGCGCTGGCTGCCTGGGGATCACCTGGGTGGCTGGCGTATTTTTTTGTTTAGTTTATTTAGTAAGAATGAGTTTTCCGGCATGGGTCTGGCGCAACAGGTACTGCTGGCCGTCATGCTCGATAATCACCCGACCTTCATCGCCCAGCAGAGTTTTGCTGTCAATGCGACGATCGGTAGCGGCGGGGGATGGTGCTGTGTGGTTTTTTGTAGGCGTTGCCGCTGTGTTATCCATACGTGACATAATGTTTACAAATGACAATCAATGTAACAATGATAATCATTATCAATAAAGTTAAATTTCACAGCAAGTCTTTTTGTGAAAAAATTGTGACGGGATCAATTTTGATGTGATTTGTATGGTGTGATGCCTTCGCTTCAACCCCTTCCACGGGCAAGGGAGGAAGAAAAAAACGACAACAAATGTTGCCGTTTTGCATTTACCTTACCAGCCGGAATATGTCTTAAAAACGTGTGTCCACCGCGGTGGCTAGCTTCTCAAGCAGCAATTCACTGTCTTCCCAGTTCAGGCATGGGTCCGTGATCGACTGGCCGTACACGAGGGGCTGCCCTGCGACGATTTTCTGTGTGCCTTCTTTCAGGAAACTTTCGGCCATGATACCGGCCACGGCAGTCGAACCGCTGCGGATCTGCTGACAAATATCGTCGCAGACATCCAGTTGTCGACGATGCTGTTTCTGGCAATTGCCATGGCTGAAGTCCACCACCAGATGTTCCGGCAGATCGAATTCACTCAGCGTTTCACACGCTGCGGCGATATCCTCGGCATGGTAGTTCGGCTTTTTCCCGCCACGCATGATGATATGGCCATACGGGTTGCCGCTGGTCTGGTAGATAGTCATCTGGCCATTTTTGTCTGGCGAAAGGAACATATGGCTGGCGCGAGAGGCACGAATCGCATCGACCGCGATGCGGGTATTGCCGTCGGTTCCGTTTTTAAACCCGACAGGGCAGGAGAGCGCCGATGCCATCTCACGGTGGATCTGGCTTTCGGTAGTGCGTGCGCCAATGGCCCCCCAACTGATCAGATCGGCGATAAACTGTCCGGTCACCATATCAAGAAACTCGGTGGCCGTGGGTACGCCCAACTCGTTCACCTCGAGCAGCAGTTTGCGTGCCAGCTCAATACCGTGATTGACGCGATAACTGCCGTTCAAATCCGGGTCGGAAATCAGCCCTTTCCAGCCGACAACCGTACGTGGTTTTTCAAAGTAGGTACGCATGACAATTTCAAGGCGATGCTGGTGTTTTTCTCGCAGGAGCTGAAGGCGTTTTGCGTAATCCATGGCGGCATCCAGATCGTGGATGGAACAAGGACCGATAATTACCAACAGACGGCGATCTTCACCATTAAGAATTTTTTCAATGCGGCGGCGTGAAGCCGTGACATGTTCCGCAACATGGGCGGAAACAGGGTGTCGCTGCGCCAGTTCAGCCGGTGTCACCAGGCTGTCAATGCGCGCAGTGCGAAGTTCATCGGTTTTATTCATGGGATATCTCAGAAATTTTTTGCTTCATCGGCAGACTACCGGGAAGTGATGGGCATCACCTTAAACCAATCTCTGCTGATTTCAAGTTCGGGGCAAATGAGCCCCCGACGATGTGCAAGATAATACCTGAATCAGAGTTAACGTACTAGCTTATTAGTACATTCGACGATTCAGTCCCATAATGTCGAGGATTTTGGTCGCGATCTCTTCGACCGAATAGTTGGTACTGTTGAGCCACGGGATCTGGTTTTTACGGTACAGCGCTTCAACTTCAGTGACTTCCATCCGGCACTGGCGCATAGAGGCGTAACGACTGTTCTCGCGGCGTTCTTCGCGAATTGCGGCCAGACGTTCGGGGTTGATCGTCAGCCCGAATAATTTGTGTTGCAGCGGTTTGAGGGCGGCAGGCAAAACCAGGTTATCCATGTCGTCGGCAATAAACGGGTAGTTTGCCGCGCGGATCCCAAACTGTAGGGCCAGATAGAGGCTGGTGGGGGTTTTCCCGCAGCGTGACACTCCCAGTAAAATAACCTGCGCCTGATCGAGGTTGCGCATCGAAATGCCATCATCGTGAGCAAGGGTGTAATCAATCGCCGCGATGCGCGCATCATACTTCATAAGGTTACCAGGGTTCAGGCCGTGAGTACGGTGAGCAACCGGAGTCGGGTCGAGCTTTAACTCGCTCTGGAGTGGAGCAACCAGTGCCTGCACGATATCCTGACAGAAACCTTCACTTTGCAAAATGATGCTGCGAATTTCCGGGATGACAATCGAATAGAACACCAGCGGGCGTACGCCTGATTGCTGGTAAATGGCATCTATTTGCTCTTTCACGGCTCTGGCGCGGCTTTCATTTTCCACAAACGGCAGTGTGATGCTGTTGATGGACACCGGGAACTGTGACATCACGGCGTGCCCCAGCACTTCGGCGGTAATCGCCGTACCATCAGAAATATAAAAAACATGGCGATCGACAGCATTATCCATTTTTCTCACCCTGAATATCATACCTAATTGACTGAAAGCATAAATTAAAAAAGTAAAATACAACAGAGAGTAAATTGTCTTAATTATAAATGAAACGGTATTTTTAATTTAAGTGAAAAGTGGATTTCATTTTTTAAAAAGAGGGTATAAACCGATGGTTTTTGTGGGAATCCATTATAATCATTGAGTTAGCTACTGGTGGGGAAGTGTCCGAAAAATGAAAAAATAAAGTTGCTTACACGATTCACCGTTTTTTTCCCGAGAACAAATATGCCAGGATAAATACGCATTAAGGTGTTTCTTAAACCCGTTCTAATATCACAAAAGGATTGTTTCGATGTCCAACAATGGCTCGTCACCGCTGGTGCTTTGGTATAACCAACTCGGCATGAATGATGTAGACAGAGTTGGAGGCAAAAATGCCTCCCTGGGTGAAATGATTACTAATCTGTCCGGTATGGGTGTCTCCGTCCCGAATGGATTTGCGACTACCGCCGAAGCGTTTGACCTGTTTCTTGACCAGAGCGGTGTAAACCAGCGTATTTACGAACTGCTGGATAACACGGATATTGATGATGTCTCCGCGCTTGCCAAAGCCGGGGCGCAGATCCGCCAGTGGGTCATCGACACACCTTTCCAGCCGGAGCTGGAAAAAGCCATTCACGATGCTTACGACCAACTGTCTGCTGACGATGCTCAGGCATCATTTGCGGTGCGCTCGTCGGCTACAGCAGAAGATATGCCGGATGCCTCGTTTGCCGGACAACAGGAAACGTTCCTTAATGTCCAGGGCTACGATGCCGTTCTGGTGGCCGTGAAGCACGTCTTTGCGTCGCTGTTTAACGACCGCGCTATCTCTTACCGTGTACATCAGGGCTATGACCACCGCGGCGTGGCACTATCCGCAGGCGTACAGCGTATGGTGCGTTCTGATGTGGGTTCATCCGGCGTGATGTTCTCCATCGATACCGAATCTGGTTTCGATCAGGTGGTATTCATTACCTCAGCCTGGGGCTTGGGTGAAATGGTTGTTCAGGGGGCGGTGAACCCGGATGAATTCTACGTGCACAAACCGACGCTGGCAGCCAACCGTCCAGCCATCGTTCGTCGCACTATGGGTTCGAAAAAAATCCGTATGATTTACGCGCCGACGCAGGAACACGGCAAGCAGGTCAAAATTGAAGATGTGCCGCAGGAGCAGCGCGACCGCTTCTCACTGACCGATGACGACGTTCAGGAGCTGGCAAAACAGGCTGTTCAGATCGAGAAACACTATGGTCGTCCAATGGATATCGAATGGGCGAAGGATGGCAACACCGGCAAATTGTTTATTGTCCAGGCTCGTCCTGAAACCGTGCGCTCGCGCGGTCAGGTGATGGAGCGCTATACGCTGCACGCGCAGGGTAAAGTGGTCGCTGAAGGGCGTGCTATCGGCCACCGCATTGGTGCGGGCCCGGTAAAAGTCATTCAGAACATTAGCGAAATGAACCGCATTCAGCCAGGCGATGTGCTGGTGACCGACATGACCGACCCTGACTGGGAACCGATCATGAAAAAGGCGGCGGCTATCGTCACTAACCGTGGTGGCCGTACCTGTCACGCAGCCATTATTGCTCGTGAACTGGGTATTCCGGCGGTCGTGGGATGTGGTGATGCGACTGAACGCATGAAGGACGATGAGAACGTCACGGTCTCTTGTGCCGAAGGCGATACGGGTTATGTCTACGCGGATCTGCTGGATTTCAGCGTGAAAAGCTCCAGCGTTGATACCATGCCTGATCTCCCGCTGAAGATCATGATGAACGTGGGCAACCCTGATCGTGCGTTTGACTTCGCCTGCCTGCCTAACGAAGGTGTGGGTCTGGCGCGTCTGGAATTTATCATCAACCGTATGATCGGCGTTCACCCGCGTGCGTTGCTGGAGTTCGACGACCAGGATGCGCAACTGCAGCGCGAAATCCGCGAAATGATGAAAGGCTACGACTCGCCAAAAGAGTTTTATGTGGGTCGTCTGACGGAAGGGATTGCGACGCTGGGCGCGGCATTCTGGCCGAAACGTGTGATTGTCCGCCTGTCAGACTTCAAATCTAACGAATATGCCAATCTGGTTGGTGGCGAACGTTATGAACCTGAAGAAGAGAACCCGATGCTGGGCTTCCGTGGTGCTGGACGTTATGTGTCCGACAGCTTCCGCGATTGCTTTGCGCTGGAGTGTGATGCGGTTAAACGTGTTCGCAACGACATGGGGCTGACAAACGTCGAAATCATGATCCCGTTTGTACGAACGGTTGATCAGGCGAAAGCGGTCGTTGAAGAGCTCGCGCGTCAGGGGCTGAAGCGTGGCGAGAACGGGCTGAAACTCATTATGATGTGCGAGATCCCGTCTAACGCCTTGCTGGCAGAACAGTTCCTCGAATATTTCGATGGCTTCTCTATCGGCTCAAACGATATGACACAGCTGACGTTGGGGCTGGATCGCGACTCTGGCGTGGTTTCTGCGCTGTTCGATGAACGTAACGAGGCGGTGAAAGCGCTGCTGTCGATGTCCATCCGCGCGGCGAAGAAACAGGGCAAATATGTCGGAATTTGTGGTCAGGGTCCGTCCGATCACGAAGACTTTGCGGCCTGGTTGATGGAAGAGGGGATCGATAGCCTGTCCCTGAACCCCGACACCGTGGTGCAAACCTGGCTTAGCCTGGCTGAACTGAATAAGTAATCTAAAATACCCAGCGGGCAACACTCGCTGGGTAAACACTTAACTCTCATCATCCCCGTAAAACAGTTTTCCAATTTTAATCAGTGGTCGACCCTGTGTTTTTCGGTGCATATTTGAATCACGCAGAGAATAGACGCAGCCGCAATACTCCTGCTGGTAGAAACGCTCGCGCTTGCTGATTTCTATCATCCGTGATGAGCCGCCTTGCTTACGCCAGTTGTAATCCCAGTAGATCATCCCTTCATAAGGGGCGACAGCCCGCTGACCGCAGTCGTTGATTTGCTGCATATTCTTCCACCGGGAAATACCAAGGGAACTGGAAATTGTACTGAAGCCATTTTCCCAGGCGTACAGTGCCGTGCGTTCAAAACGCATATCAAAACACATGGTGCAACGTACGCCGCGCTCAGGTTCCCATTCCATACCTTTTGCCCGTTCGAACCAGTTGTCGGTATCGTAATCGGCATTGACAAATGGCACACCGTGTTTTTCGGCAAAACGAATATTCTCCTCTTTACGGATGAGATATTCCTTTTGCGGATGAATGTTGGGGTTGTAAAAGAAAATAGTGTAATCGATGCCGGATGCCTGAATAGCTTCCATGACTTCCCCGGAACACGGGGCACAGCATGAGTGGAGCAGAAGCTTTTCTGCTGCGTTAGGGAGTTCGAGTTTAGGACGTTCAAATGGCGGCATGTTGCACCCGGTACTGTTAATAAAGGGTTAAGTATAGTTTTTTTGGCGGGATGGGTCGAAACCCAATACCTGGTGGGGCGCGGATAAAAAAAAGCCCATCGTGGGAGATGGGCAAAGACTACACACAGCAATTCGTTGTTTCACTCAGGGGATTTCCATGCTTATAAATCAAGGTGTTGATTTATAACCGTGACCTAATAGTAGGCATGGCGAATTTTTGCGTCGATCAGATTCGTCTCAATAGTTAAAGAGACGTAAAGATTCTTTGGCAGGAATCAGTGGATTAAGACGTTTCCGTGGCATGACGAGGCGAAAGGGAGGTAAGAATGGTTAATGTTTCTTAATGTTACCTGGGCGGTCAAGATTCCGCCCAGGCCGAACAATATCAGGTATTGCGTTCTTCGATTTCGCTCAGCTCTTCCAGGATCTGGTCGGGATCGTCACTCGGCGGCGGCACTTCATGCACCCAGGCGGAGAACAGACGCCAGGTCACGGCGAGCAGGACCGGGCCGATAAAGAGGCCGATCATCCCAAACGCAATTAACCCGCCGATGACGCCAGACAGGATCAGTATCAACGGCAGGTCTGCCCCCATGCGGATCAGTATCGGGCGGATCACGTTATCCATCGTCCCGACCACGCAACTCCACACCAGCAATACGGTTCCCCAGGTGGTGTCACCACTCCAGTAGAGCCAGATGATGCAAGGAACGAGTACCAGCAAAGGCCCCAGTTGCGCAAGGCAGGTCAGGATCATGATGACGGTAAAGATAGTGGCGTAAGGAACCCCTGAAATGGCAAGACCAATTCCCCCCAACACGGCCTGAACGAGCGCCGTCACCACGACCCCGAGAGCGACCGCACGGACGGCCTGAGCCGCGAGGAGTATTGCGGCATCCCCGCGTTTGCCTGCCAGTCGGGTTGCAAAGTGACGCACACCGAGCGCCACTTGTTCACCACGCCAGTACAGAAGGGCGCTAAAGACCAGCATCAGCGCACAGTGCATCATAAAGCGGCCGATATGCGCGGCCTGACCGACAAACCAGGTCGTTGTCGTGCCAATGTACGGGCGCACTTTCGCCATAATCGCGCTACCGCCCATCTCCAGCAGGCCGTGCCAGCCGCTGTAGAGTTTCGCTCCAATCACCGGAATGCTGTTAAGCCAGGCGAGATCCGGGAGGGTCATATCTCCGCTGCTTATTGCGCGGATCACGGGGCCACTGGTATCGACCAGGCTGTTGACCAATAGCGCAATGGGAATAATAAAGAGCAGAAAAAGCAGTAATGTCATCACCAGTACAGCAAGCGCGCGACGGCCCCATAACAGCTTCTGTAGACGTAATAACAAAGGCCAGGTAGCGACGACGACGGTAGCAGCCCAGGCGAAGCCGAGCACGAAAGGTTGAACAATCCACAGGCACGCAATAATCATGATTGCCAAGAACAGCACCGACAGCAAAATTTGCGCAACATCCCTGGGCTGACGAAGATTGACCATAAATGAAATTTACCTTTGATGAGCACCAGCTGCGCTGGCGGGAATATGAAACCGCATCTCTCTAATCATTAGTGATTTCAGCGATTTTTGACAGGCGAATTCTGCCTGTAATTCTGCTGGGCGTATAAGAAAAAAATGTGATACAACCTTTGAGACACAACGCAAACGATTATCCCCGTTATATTTCAAGTTGCAGATGCGTTGGCGGCGTGTGCTCACCCCCCGGTTACCGCGATATCTATTTAACCGGCGATCCACGCACTTGCCGCCTTCCTGTCACTCGAATTATTGAGGGGAATTACAACTCTTATTAGGGTCGACCGTAATGATCCCACAGATTTCTCAGGCACCTGGCGTCGTTCAACTGGTGCTAAACTTTTTGCAGGCACTGGAGCAACAGGGTTTTACCGGCGATACCGCGACACGTTATGCCGACAGGCTGACGATGGCGACCGATAACAGTATCTACCAGCTACTTCCCGATGCCGTCGTTTTTCCACGCTCTACTGCAGATGTGGCGCTGATTGCCCGTCTCGCGGCACAAGAGCGATTCACTTCTCTGATTTTCACTCCTCGCGGTGGCGGCACGGGCACAAATGGCCAGGCTCTAAATCAGGGCATCATCATTGATATGTCGCGCTACATGAACCGCATTATTGAGATCAACCCTGAAGAGGGTTGGGTGCGTGTTGAAGCGGGCGTGATCAAAGACCAGCTTAATCAATACCTAAAACCTTATGGCTACTTTTTTGCGCCGGAGCTTTCGACCAGTAACCGGGCAACAATTGGCGGTATGATCAACACCGATGCGTCCGGGCAGGGTTCTCTGGTTTACGGTAAAACCTCCGATCACGTTATGGGCGTTCGCGCGGTTCTGCTGGGGGGAGACATCCTCGATACTCAGCCGATGCCGGTACAGCTCGCAGAAACCCTGGGCCAGGATAACACGGCGAGCGGGCGAATTTACCGCACCGTACTGGAACGTTGTCGCGATAACCGCCAACTGATCCTCGACAAATTCCCGAAACTGAACCGCTTCTTAACCGGTTACGACCTGCGTCATGTCTTTAATGACGATCTCAGCCAGTTCGATTTAACCCGCGTATTGACCGGTTCTGAAGGAACACTGGCCTTTATCACCGAGGCGCGACTGGATATCACTCGCCTGCCGAAGGTGCGTCGCCTGGTCAACGTCAAATACAACTCCTTTGATTCTGCGCTGCGCAATGCGCCGTTTATGGTTGACGCGCGCGCGCTGTCGGTGGAAACCGTCGATTCAAAAGTGCTCAATCTGGCACGAGAAGACATTGTCTGGCACTCCGTGAATGAGTTGATCACGGATGTGCCGGATAAAGAGATGCTTGGGCTGAACATTGTTGAATTTGCAGGTGATGACGCACAACTGATTGAAAGCCAGGTCAGCACGCTGTGCCAGCGTCTCGACGAACTTATCGGGACGGGTGAAGGCGGCGTTATTGGTTGGCAGTTGTGTAACGATCTTTCGGGCATTGAACGTATTTATGCGATGCGTAAAAAAGCCGTGGGCTTACTGGGTAACGCCAAAGGTGCGGCGAAACCCATTCCGTTTGCGGAAGATACTTGCGTACCGCCGGAACATCTGGCGGATTACATCGTGGAGTTTCGTGCATTACTCGACAGCCACGGTCTGAGCTACGGTATGTTTGGCCATGTGGACGCCGGAGTATTGCACGTGCGTCCGGCACTGGATATGTGCGACCCGCAGCAAGAGATCCTGATGAAACAGATCTCTGACGACGTGGTCGCGTTAACCGCAAAATACGGTGGTTTGTTGTGGGGCGAGCACGGTAAAGGTTTCCGTGCGGAGTATAGCCCGGCGTTCTTCGGTGAGCAGTTGTATGCTGAACTGCGTAAAGTGAAAGCGGCATTCGATCCTCAAAACCGCCTTAACCCTGGCAAGATTTGTCCGCCGGAAGGTGTCGACTCCCCAATGTTGCGGGTTGATGCCGTGAAGCGCGGCACGTATGACCGGCAAATCCCGATTGCAGTGCGTTCCTCATGGCGCGGCGCAATGGAATGTAACGGCAACGGGCTGTGCTTTAACTTCGATGTGAAAAGCCCGATGTGTCCGTCGATGAAAATCACCAGCAACCGCATCCACTCGCCAAAAGGTCGCGCCACGCTGGTACGTGAATGGCTCCGCTTGTTGGCCGATCGGGGTGTTGACCCACTGAAACTTGAAAGTGAGCTTCCCGAGAAAGGAGCCAGCCTGCGCACGCTTATAGAGCGAACCCGCAACAGCTGGCATGCCCGTAAAGGCGAATACGATTTCTCGCATGAAGTCAAAGAGGCGATGTCAGGGTGTCTGGCCTGTAAGGCGTGTTCGACCCAGTGCCCGATCAAAATCGACGTCCCGGAGTTTCGCTCACGCTTCCTGCAGCTTTATCACACGCGCTATCTCCGTCCGATGCGCGATCATCTGGTGGCAACCGTCGAAAGTTATGCCCCGCTGATGGCGCGAGCGCCAAAGACGTTCAACTTCTTTATCAATCAGCCGCTGGTGCGCAAGCTTTCCGAAAAACATATCGGCATGGTGGATCTGCCTTTGCTGTCGACGCCGTCGTTGCAACGTCAATTGGTCGGGCATCGCTCAGCAAACATGACGCTGGAGCAGCTTGAGGCGCTCAACCCTGAGCAAAAAGAGAATGTTGTGCTGGTGGTGCAGGATCCCTTTACCAGCTACTACGATGCGCAGGTGGTGGCCGATTTTGTCCGCCTGGTTGAACGCCTGGGCTATCAGCCCGTTGTGTTGCCATTCTCACCGAATGGCAAAGCGCAGCACATTAAGGGCTTCCTGAACCGTTTTGCAAAAACCGCACAGAAAACGTCAGACTTCTTAAATCGCGTGGCAGAACTGGGTATGCCGATGGTGGGTGTTGATCCGGCGCTGGTGCTCTGTTATCGCGATGAATACAAGCAAACGCTGGGCGATAAACGTGGCGATTTCCACGTCATGCTGGTGCACGAGTGGCTACCGGCGGCTTTGCAGCAAACTGCAACCACGGATGTCAGCGGTGAGTCCTGGTATCTGTTTGGTCACTGTACTGAAGTGACCGCATTGCCGGGTGCGCCCTCTCAGTGGGCCTCAATTTTTGCCCGTTTCGGTGCAAAACTGGAGAACGTCAGCGTGGGGTGCTGTGGTATGGCGGGAACCTACGGACATGAGGTCAAAAACCATAGCAATTCATTGGGGATTTATGAGTTGTCGTGGCATCAGGCGATGCAACGTTTACCGCGCAACCGCTGTCTGGCGACAGGTTACTCCTGCCGAAGCCAGGTGAAACGGGTTGAAGGTAACGGGGTGCGTCATCCGTTACAGGCTTTACTGGAGATTATGGGATGATCTGGAAACGTGCAGTGACGTTACAGGCACTGAATGCGATGGGTGAGGGAAACATGGTCGGTCTGCTGGATATCCAGTTTACGCGCATTGGCGAGAACGAACTGGAAGCGACCATGCCTGTTGATAGCCGCACACATCAACCCTTTGGCCTGTTGCACGGCGGTGCATCCGTTGTGCTGGCTGAAACGCTGGGTTCTGTGGCTGGCTATCTGTGCACGGAAGGGGAGCAGAAGGTGGTTGGGCTGGAAGTGAATGCCAACCATATCCGTTCTGTCCGCAGTGGACGCGTACGGGGAATTTGCCGCGCGCTTCACGCCGGGAGCCGCCATCAGGTCTGGCAGATTGATATTCTGGATGAACAGGAACGGTTGTGTTGCTCGTCGCGTCTGACCACTGCGGTTGTTTAAAAGCGTGTAAACATGCTGAATGTTTTGCCTTTGGTCAAAAGATGGGCAGCAAAAGGTGTTATACTGCTCATGTTTTGTACACAAACGAGGACATCATGGATACCGAATTGAACCCAGCCCAACTGGCAATTGAATATTTACGTCGCGATAAGAGCAACCTGTCTCCGGCGCAGTACCTGAAAAAGCTCAAACAACTTGAGCTTGAGTTTGCCGACCTGCTCGCACTCTCTTCTAATGAACTCAAAGAAGAGATCTATTTTGCCTGGCGGCTGGGCGTTCATGTCCATTAATTACAGGGTTTGCAAGTGAACTCAGAATAAAGGCCGCATTTGCGGCCTTTTTTTATCAGTATTTTGCAGGAAGTTTATTGATTCGGATAAGCCTGCCTTCCTCCATTTTTACGTAATTTCCTGCTTTTAAGGCCGCCAGGATCCGCATGGTTCCACTCCGCGACAGATGAGTTTTATCCCTGATGTATTGTTCCGCCGTGATGGATAGGCGAAAGCTCTCCTCTTCACTCATCAGTTCAGTCAACTGGTGGCGAATGACATCATAAGCGGTAAGTGCATTTTGCGGCATGATGTTGTGGTAGAGCCGATTACAGACATACATAAGTTGTTTCGACAGTAGACACCACAAATCTTTTTCTTTGATGACCGCACTGACATCATCCGTCGTCATCACACCGAGCAGACAGGGTTTTAGCGTGATGAGGTAATCATTGAGGAAAATGCCAGCGAGATTACTGACACCAAAAATAGCGGGACTCGTTGCCGTCGAAAGTAGCATCGTGTCTTTACGGCGATAAACGGCCACAGAGCCTTCGAGAATCAGATAACACATGCCCTGACCATTGACCTGAAAATCCAACTGTTTCCCTTGAACACAGCTTTGTACCTGACAAAAAGGCTGCAAATGAGAAATAAACTCCCGGGCATAGGGTGAACCGCGACGGCGTGCGGCAGCAGATAACATAGACGATAACCTTTAATATGGCCTACCTGATTGGGGCGCTATCATTAAGGCAGGCATTTCTTATAGAAGCAATAGCGCATTACCGCTCAATATCTTCGTGGTAAATGACGTATTTCAAGTAATACTCCCCGCTGCATAGTGATGTACTCTCCTGTGCGAAGCTCGGCAAGAATACGCATTATTCCGCTGCGAGAAAGATTGCTGTGATTTTTGATATAGGCAACCGCAGTAATATTTTTTCTGTAAGTATCTTGCTCATTCATCAATGCCACAAGCTGGAAGCGGATAATGTCATAGGCCGATGCCTGCGCGATTTTTACACAATGCTCATAAGCCCTGGATGCGGTGTAGATTAAGAGATTCGAAAAACTCTCCCAAAGGTTTTTATTCGCAACGATCTGGTTAAAGTATGCTAGGGAAATACGCGCGATTTCAGATTTTTCAAGCACTTTGACATAAAGATCTTCTGACGAAAACTGGTTACTCACCCCGAGAACAAAGGGTGCTGATTCTGAATTCAGGACAGTACCATCGCAACGGCGATGCAGTGCCAGGTTGCCCTGTAAAAGTAAAAAACATTGCCTGGCGCTATTATGATAATAATGAATATTCTCTCCTTTCGGTAACGTGATGTGTTCAGCAAAGGGAAGCGTATGAGCGATGATATTGTTGATATGGTCGAAGGGTTTTAATTCAAATGCCCTTTTTTTCTTCTCCGTTGGCAAAGCCTTCATTCGAGGTCCTCGTTAACATTAAAAAGGGAGTTTTCGTATAAACGCTTAGAATTATCTTAAAATTGATTGAAATATGGAATAACAATTGAATGTATACAGTGGGATAGAATTCAATCACTATTAATTAATTCATTGAAAAATAAGTGGAAAAAATCATAGTCTAAAAATAGACAACGCCAGCATTTTGATATGAACGATGTTTATAACATGAAGTCTACAGCTAGACCTTAAAACAAATTGAATTGTCAGAGCGCATTGTTTAGATTTCCCTCACCAAGTATCTCTTCCGCATTATATTTTAGATCTGCGGGGTTAATGATTATTTATCTGGGAAAAATCCATCATGAATAAAATCATCGCAATTTTTATGGTTATTACGGGAATAACACCCCCGGTTTTTGATGTTTTTGCATCAGCAGGAACGATAACATTTACAGGCAATGTTCTGGATTCCGCATGCGAGGTGACTGTTGCTTCACAAAATCAGGCGGTGGTGATGGGCGATTATTACAAAAAAGAATTTCCAGCAGCGGGTTCGAAAACGGCAGCAACGAAATTTGATATCGTTCTGAAGAATTGCCCCACTACGATCAAAAATGCAAAAGTACGATTTGATGGTAAACCGGATGCCACCAACAGTAATTTATTGGCGATTAACACCTCAACCGCAGGTGCTGCGACAGGCATCGCGATCAATCTCATGGCAGCAGATAAAACAGATTTACCTCTGCATGGGAGTAACAATTATACCTATGTGCTTAGCGGTACGACGGATAACACGTTGAGTTTCTATGCGCAGTATATTTCAACGGTAGACGCGGTGGTTTCCGGTAAGGCAAATTCTTCCGCCAACTTTTCCATTGTTTATAATTAAATTCTTGAAGTAAATAATAATAGCGTTGGTACATCGTTCTGTTTATTTATAGAGGTGTAAATGAAGTCAATTCTGAATGCACTTCTGGCCTGTACAGTTGTGGCATCAGCTATTCCTGTTGCGAATTCAGGTGTGATTATTGGTGGGACGCGTGTTGTTTTTGATGGAGCCAGGAAAGAGGCCTCCATCAGTGTAAGCAATCCTGACGACGCTGATTATTTAATTCAGTCATGGATCGAGTCTGAACACGGAGGTGAGGGGCGCGTTCCATTTATTATTACACCTCCCCTTTATAGGCTTGATAAAGGTCAAAAAAATGTTGAACGTATAGTGATGACAGCCCCGCTATCTCAGGTGAGCGAAAGTTTATATTGGCTGAACATTAAGACTATTCCATCAATGATAGAGCAAGAAAACGTATTGCAGATTGCGGTAAAAACCCGCATTAAATTAATCTACCGGCCTGAAAGTCTGAGCGCCGCCTCACCTGAAGAACAGGCGGGTAAACTTATCTGGACACGCACAGGAAGGGGTTTACATGTACATAACCCAACGCGTTATATCATTAATTTTAATGAGATATACATTGATGGTAAAAGCGTCGAGGATGTTTCATACGTTTTACCGGGTATGTCTAAAGAATTTAGTTTTCCAGCCGCTATAAAAGGCTCATGGGTGGCATTCAGTGTGATCAATGATTATGGCAGTGCAGGGGATATGCATAAAGTCAGGTTGTAATTTATAACGAAATTGACTGCGTGAGTAATAATTTAATGATCATGAAGATGCCCGCGAAGGATAATGCAAGCGACTCGGTGTGTATGGCCTGTTTTACTCTTTCGGTACTATTTTTATCATTAAACAGTAATGATGCACAGGGTGCTTTTAATTCAGAACTGGTGGAGCTGGATTCATTGGAAACAGAGAGAGTGGATCTGTCCGTTTTTGAATCAGGTTCATACGGACCAGGAACTTATCGTGTGGATATTACGCTTAACGATCAGAAGATTGAAACGGATGATATTGAATTTGTCTCGATAAAGGGACCCGGTGGATCTCGTAAACTGAAACCTTGTCTGAATATTGGACAACTCAGGCGATGGGGTATCAACGTCGAACGATACCCAACGTTAATAATGAAGCATTCCCCTTGCGCTAATCTGCAGGCGATCCCGCAGGCAGAAACGGATTTTCAATTTGCAGCACTGCGTCTGGCGATCAGCCTGCCGCAGGCCGCGATTATCACCCCGGCAAGAGGATATATTTCCCCTGAATTGTGGGATGAAGGAATTAATGCCTTCATGCTCAACTACAGTATGAGCGGTGCAAATTCACGGATGAAACAGGGAAATAGCACATTAAGCACCAGCCAGTATGCCAACCTGCGGCCCGGTATCAATATAGGTGCATGGCGATTTCGTCACTACACGACCTGGTCGCGTGATACATCCGGACACCGTTCCTGGGATACGGTCTACACCTATGCCCAGCGATCGATTATCCCCCTTAACGCACAACTTGTGTTGGGGGACAGTTCTGCTCCCGCAGATGTGTTCGATAGCATGCCTTTTCGCGGAGTCCAGTTGTCGTCAGATGAGGAGATGTTACCGGATTCTCTGAAAGGGTATGCGCCAGTAGTACGTGGTATCGCAAGAACACATGCGCAGGTGATGGTTCGCCAGAATGGATATCTGATCTACCAGAATTATGTTGCGCCAGGAGCCTTTGAAATTACGGATATGTACCCCGCGGGGGGAGCCGGCGATCTGGATGTCACGATCAGGGAAGATGATGGCAGAGATCAGCACTATACGGTGGCCTATGCCGCATTGCCTGTTTTACAGCGCGAGGGGCGACGAAAGTATGCGCTAACAATGGGAATGTACCGTTCTTACAACCACAGTATAGAAAAAACACCTTTTGCGCAGGCTACCGCGATTGCAGGTTTATCGTCAGGATTGACGCTGTACGGAGGGGGGCAGGTGTCGCCTAAATATCATGCAATGACGGCAGGCATGGGCAAAAATATGGGTGGCATTGGTGCTATTTCCGCCGATGTAACACAAAGTCGGTCGGTTCTCCAGAACAGGCGGCACGCTACAGGCCAGTCATGGCGGGTGCGATATAGCAAAGATGTGGTCAGTACAAGGACTCATTTTTCCATTGCCGCCTACCGTTATTCAACCCGTGGTTATTATGGTATGCAGGACGTTCTGGACTCCTGGGGAAATACACATGCACCACAGGACAGACGACGCAACCGTACAGAACTGTCGATGAACCAGATATTAGGTCGGTATGCAGGGGCGTTGATGTTGAGTATTTCCCGTGAAGATTACTGGGATTGCGATAAATCCGCTGCGTCATATTCCGTGGGTTATAGCAATGCCTGGCACAATATGGGTTACAGCCTGGCCTGGACTTACAGTCAAAGCGGCGGAATGGTTTCATCAGGCCACAAATACGGCCACGACCAGATATTGGCCATTAACCTGAATGTGCCGTTTGATAAATTTCTGCCACAGACATGGGTGAGCCATAGTGTCAATATCCGTCCTGATAACGGTACTCACCACGATATCAGTATTAGCGGTGTGGCGATGGAAAATAATGCGCTGAACTGGAATTTGCAACAAGGTTATGGTTCCCGAGGCGAAGGGTATTCCGGGAGTATGAGCGGTGATGTTAAAACCCGCTACAGCGAAATTAAAGCGGGATACAGTTATGACCCACAAAGTCAGCGTGTAAACCTGGGTCTCCAGGGCGGGGTTATACTTCATTCAGACGGGGTGACATTTTCTCAACCATTTGGCGAGACGAATGTACTGATTAAAGCGCCTGGTGCACACGATATCGGGATCAGAAATCAGTCGGGCATTAAGACTGATTTTCGTGGGTTCGCCGTTGTCAGCGCTATTTCGGCCTATCGTAAAAATGAGATCACGCTGGAGCCGGAAAATATGCCTGCTGATATTGAACTTGAATTAAATAGCCAGACGATAATACCGACAAGAGGTGCTGTTGTTAGTGCTGATTACATTACCCATGTCGGACGACGGGTACTGATGACGCTGAAGAATCAACACCGCTCTCTGCCCTTTGGCGCTATCCTGAAAATATCCGGAGATGAAAACCGTCATTTTATTGTTGGTGATAAAGGGCAGGTATATCTCTCTGGCTTGAAAGAAAAAGGACAACTTACGGTAGTGTGGGGACGGCAGCCGTCGCAACGCTGTATTGTGGAATATCAATTACCAGAGCAGCGTTCATTTGGTGGGATCTCTGAAATGAGCACTTATTGCCGTGGGAGTACAGACCGGTGAGAGTTTTAATATTATGTTGCCTGACCGGTATTATCATCGGTTGTTCTCCCGTCTTCGCCAGCACATGTTTACTTATTTTTCCTAAAACATCGACGATTTCGATTGGAACTATTACTGTTCAACGTGATGCAGCAGTCGGTACGGTTTTATTCTCACAAAAAGCAACCAGCACAAAATCTTACCTTGAGCGCTGCTTTGGCACGTTGACGCTTCGCTTTAGCATGCGATATTACAATGCAATACGCAGTAGTTATGGGGATCATGTTTATGATACGAATATCAGTGGCGTTGGTATTCGCTTTTCTTCCGGTAAATTTTTTGATAATCCGGGTACAACATTTCCATATCCGATGAGAACATCCTATGTTGAATGGTTTGGAGGAAAGGTTGAATTAATTGTCACAGGGCCAGTATCTCCGGGGTTACTCAATTCTGGTGTGTTAGGTGTGATCGCGGTTAAAGACAGACGCGGTGCATTTGTTAATGGGCTTACCACCATGATTACCGGAGGACGCATAAATGTCGTGGCATGCAGTGTTAATACGAAACAACTGAATTTTCCCTTGGGTAATGTTCCGGTTTCCGCATTTGGGTCATCCCCTGGGACTCATCTGCCCGGTGTACAAAATACGCAAAATTTAGGCTTAACCTGTAATGAAGGGACAAATATCAATCTTTCAATCAGTGGCGTGAAAAACCCAGATATCAATGCCAATAGCGTATTGTCATTAACGGGACAGGGACAGCAGGAAACAGCAAAAGGCGTTGGCGTACAGCTTTTATATAATGGGAAACCATTGGTGCTGAACAGTAAAATACGATTGAAATCATCAGCCACAGGTCATGAAACGTTTTCGTTAACGGCGCGGTATTACCAGACCCTGGCGTCAGTTACGCCAGGCACGGCTAATGCCTCTGCCACACTCAATTTAACGTACCAGTAATCAATATAAAATGGCAAAAAAAACACTCCTTTTTGTTTTTTGCTTATTTTCCCGGCTTGTTTTTTCGGCGGATACTGTCAATGTTAATATAACGGGGAATATCGTTGCATCACCTTGTGTATTTAATGGAGGGAATAAGGCACTTAACGTTAATCTTGGTTCTATTCAGGCAATAAATATGGCCACGCCGATGTCGTCGTCGGAATCGGTTCCTTTTAAACTGGCGTTCACCCAATGTCCCATTTCTACTCAAAGTGTGACAGTGATTTTTGCAGGTGTCGCGGACACAACGGCTGGGGGAGATTATTATTTAAATCATGGAACGGCAACGCAAATTGCAATTGCGTTAACCGATTCTCGTACCCATCGCCTTAAAGGTGTCGGTTCCAGTATCACCCAAACAGTAGATAAGGACAGGTCTGTCTCTATTGCGATGCAGGCACGCGCCTATTCATCTGCTGGTCACGTCAGGCCTGGAACGATTAACGCAGTTGTGGTGTTGATAATTCAATATAATTGACCCGCAGTGGTTATCGAATAATAATATTTCCATTATGAGATGATATTATCCATGATTAATATTGTAATAAAAGAACCTAATGTTCTTTACCGTCACGGTCTGTACTGTTTTCTGGCGGATATTTTTTTTGATGAATTTCAACAAGGCACATGCTTTAGTATTGAACTTAACCCAGAGAGTATTTGTTGGGCTGATATTATCATACTCTCTGTACCACTTGAAGAATGTGAATCCTGCTTTTCTGAATTAAAGGCTCGGAAGACGGGGATAATAATAGTGTTGGTGAATGATGAGGGGGTGTCCATCCCGTCATGTTCTTTCTGCTTGCCGGGGAGTGTTTTTATTTCACGGAGGTTATCGCTAAATGAATTTAGAAAATGCTTACTGAGGGAATGGCGCAAAACACAGTTACCTAATTATCAGTTGAGCAATAATTACTGCTGTAACTGTCAGTATCAGACATTATCATTACAACAATTGCGAATTATGAGCTCCTTATATAAAGGAAAATCGACCCTGGAGATTGCGAATGAATTGATGATCAGTAATAAAACGGTTTTTACCCATAAGTACCGGGTTATGAAGAAATTTGGTCTGCGTAGCGACGTCGAATTACGATTATTTCTTATCCGGTTGGCCGAAAAAAAGTTCTGCCCCATTATGTGCCGCGAGATCTCTGATGACGTTGTGGCAAAAATGGGCATTTTTTGACCTGCCTCGCCCGGTCTTGTCAGGAAGAGGGCTGCTCAAAGCCCTCTGAAAGAACATGGCCTTATAACCATAAATGGATAATGGTTTATCCGTGGTAATACCCCTATAATCTCCATCCCTTTTCATGTCTTAAGTTTAAGCTGGAGGAAGCATGGAGCTTAGCCGGAGGCAGTTCTTCAAGATCTGCGCGGGCGGTATGGCAGGAACAACTGTTGCATCTCTCGGATTCTTATCATCTTTTTCTGTTCACGCAGAAACTCGTCAATACAAACTCTTAAAAGCAAAAGAGACGCGTAATAACTGTACCTACTGTTCAGTCGGTTGCGGCATGCTCATGTATAGCCTGGGCGACGATGCCAAAAACGTCAGGGAAAGTATTTATCACGTTGAAGGTGACCCGGACCATCCGGTCAGCCGGGGCTCATTGTGCCCGAAAGGGGCAGGGGTGCTGGATTACATTCACAGTGATAACCGTCTGCTGTATCCCGAATATCGCGCACCGGGGTCGGATAAGTGGCAGCGGATCTCCTGGGATGATGCCATTGAACGTATCGCCCGCCTGATGAAGGCGGATCGTGACGCCAATTTTATTGAGAAAAATGCACAAGGGTTAACCGTCAATCGCTGGACGACAACCGGAATGCTCTGCTCATCGGCGGCCAGCAACGAAACCGGTATTCTTGACGGCAAATTTACCCGGGCGCTGGGGATGACGGCCATCGACTGTCAGGCTCGTTTGTGTCATGGGCCGACGGTTGCCGCGCTGGCGCCAACTTTTGGTCGCGGGGCGATGACCAATAACTGGGTCGATATCAAAAATGCCAACGTGGTGCTGATCATGGGCGGTAACGCCGCAGAAGCGCATCCGGTCGGGTTTAAATGGGTGATTGAAGCCCAAACCAAAAATGATGCCACGGTGGTGGTGGTTGATCCACGTTTTAACCGCAGTGCTGCGGTTGCCGATCTTTACGCGCCGATCCGCGCAGGCTCTGATACAGCATTCCTGCTGGGCGCAATCCGCTACCTTATTGAGCATGATGCTATTCAGCACGAATATGTCCGGGCCTATACCAATGCCAGCCTGCTGATCCGCGAGGATTACACTTTCGACGACGGCCTGTTCAGTGGGTATGACGCCAACAAGCGCCAGTATGATAAATCAAGCTGGTTCTATCAGCTGGATGCGCAGGGGAATGCCCTGCGTGATGAGACACTCAGCCATCCACGCTGTGTGTGGAACCTGCTGAAGGCACATGTCGATCGTTATACGCCAGAGATGGTTAACCGCCTGTGCGGAACCTCCATCGCGGACTTTACCCGCATCTGCGACATTCTGGCCAGTACCAGCGTCCCCGATCGTACCGCAACCATTCTCTATGCTCTTGGCTGGACACACCATTCCGCAGGGGCGCAGATCATCCGAGCGGCAGCGATGCTGCAACTGTTGCTGGGAAACATTGGCATGGCGGGAGGCGGTGTCAACGCCCTGCGCGGCCACTCCAATATTCAGGGCTATACCGACCTGGGACTGCTCTCAACCAATCTACCGGGTTATATGCCTCTTCCGTCTGAAAAACAGCCGGACTATCAAACCTATATTTCGCAAATTACGCCGCCGTCACTGGGGCTGAATGAAGTGAACTACTGGCAAAACACGCCGAAATTTTTCATCAGCATGATGAAAAGTTTCTGGGGAGAGCATGCCACAGCGGAAAATAACTGGGGCTACGACTGGTTACCGAAGTGGGATCGCCTGTACGACGTGATGACCCAGGCTGAGCTGATGCTGGAAGGGAAAATTAACGGCTATATCGTGCAGGGCTTTAACCCGCTGGCGGCATTCCCGGACAAGAACAAGTCTTCCCGTGCGCTCGCAAAACTGAAATACATGGTGGTCATCGATCCGCTGGTCACTGAATCTTCAACGTTCTGGCAGCATCACGGTGAGATGAACGACGTGAACCCGGCGGATATTCAGACCGAAGTGTTCCGCCTGCCGTCATCCTGTTTTGCTGAAGAAGATGGGTCGATCGCGAACTCGGGGCGCTGGCTGCAGTGGCACTGGGCAGCGGCAGAACCGCCAGGAGAGGCGATGCATGACGGTAAGATTCTGGGCCGCCTGTTTATGCGCCTGCGTGAGTTGTACCAGCAGGAAGGCGGTGCAAATCCCGAGCCGGTGCTGAACATGTCGTGGGAGTATAAAAATCCCCGCGATCCGCACCCGGAAGAGATCGCCCGTGAAGCCAACGGTATCGCACTCGCCGATCTGTTCGATGACAAAGGTCAGTTGATTGCGAAAAAAGGTCAACAGCTCAGCAGCTTTGCACAGCTACGTGATGATGGTTCAACCAGCAGCTACTGCTGGGTGTACTGCGGTAGCTGGACGGAGCAGGGCAACCAGATGGCGAACCGTGATAACAGCGATCCGTATGGGCTGGGTTGCACGCCCGGCTGGGCGTGGTCGTGGCCTGCCAACCGTCGCATTCTGTATAACCGCGCATCGGCCGATCCCGCGGGTAAACCCTGGGATGCCAAACGCGCCTTGCTGCACTGGGACGGCAAAAAATGGTCCGGGATGGACGTGGCCGATTTCAATGCGTCTGCACCGGGGAGCCACGTAGGGCCGTTTATCATGAACCCGGAAGGGGTCGCACGCCTGTTCTCCATCGACAAAATGAACGACGGCCCGTTCCCGGAACACTACGAACCGATCGAATCGCCTATTGGTACTAACCCGCTGCACCCGAATGTGGTCTCCAGCCCTGTCGCCCGTATTTTCAGGGACGATATGGCCAATATGGGCAAAGCAGATGCGTTCCCGTATGTCGCGACAACCTATTCCATTACCGAACTTTTCCGCCACTGGACCAAGCATGCGCGGCTTAACGCGATTGCCCAGCCGGATCAGTTTATTGAGATCGGCGAAACGCTGGCTCAGGAAAAGGGCATTGTGGCCGGTGATACGGTGAAGGTGATGTCGAAACGCGGCTTTATCAAAGCTAAAGCGGTGGTCACCAAACGCCTGCAAACCCTGACTATTGATGGGCATCACGTTAACACTATCGGCATTCCATGCCACTGGGGGTTCGAAGGGGCGACGCGCAAAGGCTTCCTGGCGAACACGCTGACGCCATCGGTAGGTGACGCAAACTCACAAACGCCTGAGTACAAGGCGTTTCTGGTTAACATCGAGAAGGCGTAAGGGAGGCCGCGTATGTCCATGCAATCACAAGATATTATTAAACGCTCGGCCACGAACAGCATGACGCCGCCACCTCAGGCGCGTGACTTCAGAGCAGAGGTCGCAAAACTTATCGATGTCTCCACCTGCATTGGCTGTAAAGGGTGTCAGGTGGCGTGTTCGGAGTGGAACGATATTCGCGATGACGTTGGGTATTGCGAAGGTGTTTACGACAATCCAATGGATTTGAGTGCTAAATCCTGGACGGTGATGCGCTTTAGCGAAACCACGCAAAACGACAAGCTGGAGTGGCTAATCCGCAAAGACGGCTGCATGCATTGTGCAGAGCCTGGCTGCCTGAAGGCCTGCCCGTCTGCGGGGGCGATCATCCAGTATGCCAACGGGATCGTGGATTTTCAGTCTGAACACTGTATTGGCTGTGGTTACTGTATCGCAGGCTGCCCGTTCAACATTCCGCGTCTTAACCCGGATGATAACCGTGTCTACAAGTGCACGCTCTGCGTCGACAGGGTCAGCGTCGGGCAAGAGCCTGCCTGCGTGAAAACCTGCCCGACCGGGGCGATTCATTTCGGGACCAAAAAAGAGATGCTGGAGCTGGGCGGATCTCGCGTTGAGCAGTTGAAAAAACGCGGTTACCACCACGCAGGCGTCTATAACCCGCAGGGTGTCGGTGGGACACACGTCATGTACGTGTTGCATCATGCTGACCAGCCGGAGCTGTACCACAATTTGCCCAATGAGCCGAAAATCGACGTGCCGGTGAATCTGTGGAAAGGGGTTCTTAAACCACTCTCTGCCGCCGGGTTTATCGCCACCTTTGCAGGGCTGATTTATCACTATATCGGTGTGGGGCCAAATAAAGAGACGGATGACGACGAAGAGGAGAACGATCATGAGTAAAAGCAAAATGATCCTGCGCACGACGTTTATCGATCGCGCGTGTCACTGGACAGTGGTGATCAGCTTCTTTCTGGTGTCGCTCTCCGGCATTGCGCTCTTTTTCCCAACGCTGCAATGGCTGACCGAAACCTTTGGCACACCGCAGATGGGGCGTATTTTGCACCCGTTTTTCGGCGTGCTGATCTTCGTCTTGCTGATGTTTATGTTTGTGCGTTTTGTGCATCACAACATTCCCGATAAACAGGATATTCCCTGGGTTAAAGGGATTGTTGAGGTGCTGAAAGGCAACGAACATAAAGTGGCGGATGTCGGTAAATATAATGCCGGTCAGAAGATGATGTTCTGGAGCATCATGAGCCTGATCTTCGTCCTGCTGGCGACGGGCATCATTATCTGGCGTCCCTGGTTTGCTCATTATTTCCCGGTCAAACTGGTGCGCTGGAGCCTGCTGATTCATGCCACGGCTGCCATCGTGCTGATTCACGCTATTCTGATCCATATCTATATGGCGTTCTGGGTGAAGGGCTCGATTACCGGCATGATTGAGGGCAAAGTCAG
Source organism: Lelliottia sp. RWM.1 (assembly GCF_016859735.1). Classification (NCBI taxonomy): domain Bacteria; kingdom Pseudomonadati; phylum Pseudomonadota; class Gammaproteobacteria; order Enterobacterales; family Enterobacteriaceae; genus Lelliottia; species Lelliottia sp. RWM.1. Next base: position 115,933 of record NZ_WLVC01000005.1, read on the forward strand.
CCGTCGCTGGGCGAAGAAACACCATCCTCGCTGGTATCGTGAACTGGAAGCGAAAGAGAAGAGTCAGGAGTAGCAATACTGCCGGGTAGCAAGCGCTACCCGGCAAGCCCGTCAGACATTGACTGCGTTAATCAACCGCGTTTTCATCGTTTGGTAGCTGGACGCAGCAAAATCTTCAGCCCAGCGCTGGTCCTGAATCGCCTCCAGTTGTACCGCACAATATTTGGTTTCCGGCGTTTTGGAGATAGGGTCGAGATTGTCCTGCGTCAGTTCGTTACAGGCTCCAATCCACCACTGATACGTCATGTAAACCGCACCTGTATTGATGCGCTCGCTGATACTGGCGCGTGTAATGACTTTACCTCTGCGGGAACGCACCCACACCAGTTGTCCATCACGAATGCCAAGTTTTTCAGCATCTGCAGGGTTCATCTGGACCCGTCCTGGCTCGTCGGCCAGGCTTTGCAGCGCAGCACAGTTACCGGTCATGGAACGACAGGAGTAGTGACCCACTTCGCGGACGGTGCAAAGGACTAATGGATAGTCACTATCAGGGACTTCCGCAGGTGCACGCCAGGCGGCGGCAAAAAGCTGTCCTTTTCCGCTTGGGGTATCGAACTGGTTGTCTTTATACAAATACGGCGTGCCGGGATGATCAAGCGTTGGGCATGGCCACTGAACATGCCCCATCTCACCCATTTTTTCGTAAGTAACTCCGTAAAACAGTGGGCACAGGTCGCGCATCTCATCCCAGATCTGCTGGTTGGAGTCATAGTGCATTGGGTAGCCCATCTCGGTGGCGAGAAGGCTGATAATGTCCCAGTCACGCTTTACATTCCCGCTGGCTTCGATGGCTTGACCAAAACGCTGGAATCCGCGATCAGCGCAGGTGAAAACGCCGCCGTGTTCCCCCCAGGACGTTGCCGGAAGCAGTACGTCGGCCACTTCGGCCGTTTTGGTCATAAAGATGTCCTGCACGACCACGAAATCGAGCGCCTCAAAGCCGCTACGTACCAGACCAAGATCGGCCTCAGTCTGGAGCGGATCTTCGCCCATGATGTAATAGGCTTTGACCTTGCCTTCAAGTGCGAGATGAGGCACTTCGGTAATGCGTGTTCCGACGCGATCGTCCATTTTGCTGGCATCGATCCCCCAGGCATCGGCAAATTTCTGGCGAACGTCCGGGTCGGTGACATCCTGATAGCCGGGGAACATATTGGGCAGAACGCCCATATCACACGCACCCTGAACGTTGTTCTGACCACGAACCGGGCCAACGCCGACTGCCGGGCGACCCAGATTGCCGGTGAGAAGCGCCAGGCTGGAAAGCCCTTTGACCACATCAACCGCCTGACCAAACTGGGTGACTCCCATGCCCCACATCACCGTAGCGGATGGGGCGGCTGCGAAGGTACGCATCGCCTGGCGCACATCTCTTGCCGGGATACCGGTCAGGTGCTCGACCTTCTCAGGCGCATAGTCTTTTACCGTCTGGCGATATGCGTCGAGCCCTTCGGCAAAGCGTGCCACATAGTTTTTATCGTACAACTCTTCTTCCAGCAGTACATAACCGAAGGCATTGACCAGCGCCATATTGCTGCCGTTTTTCAACTGGAGGTGTTGATCGGCAATGCGTGCCGTTTCAATCCTGCGAGGATCGCAGACAATGATTTTCGCCCCATTTTCACGGGCTTTAAGTACGCGTCTGGCGACAATAGGGTGTGAATCGGCACAGTTGTAACCAAACACCAACAGGCATTTTGAGTTTTCAATATCATTAATTGAGTTGCTCATCGCGCCATTGCCGAGAGTCTCCTGCAATCCGGCGACAGAGGGGCCGTGACACACGCGAGCGCAACAATCGACGTTGTTAGTATTCAATACCGCGCGGGCAAATTTCTGCATCACATAGTTGGTTTCGTTGCCCGTGCCTCTGGAGGAGCCGGTCGTCATGATCGACCGGGGGCCAAACTGTGCTTTGATGGCACTGAGCTTGCTTGCGGTATAGCGGATAGCTTCTTCCCAGGTGACCGGCGTGAAGGCATCACCTTTGTTATAGCGGATCATGGGTTGCGTTAAACGTGGGGTCAGGAGACGGGTATCGTTGAGAAAATCCCAGCCGTAAAACCCTTTCAGGCACAACGTGCCCTGGTTGGTTACGCCATTTGCGGCCTCGGCACGGATAATACGGTTATTTTCAACGACAAGATTCAGTTTGCAGCCCGCACCGCAGTATGGGCAGACGCTTGCGATTTTTTTCATCAATAACAGACCTGTTAAGAAATGAAGTGATACGGCTCCGATAAGCCGGGAGCCGCATCATGAGATTCCATTGTATGAGCCAGCATTCTCTGACCAATCGTTTAAGCACGAATCATGCCAGTATTTAATTTATTAATTTTATTGAGAATTTTATGTCTGATGAAACCAGTCGACATGACACTCGACATAAATGACGATGTGAGGAATTGCACGAACAGGCGGCATAAAACCGCCGCTCAGGTTCGCATTAAAGTGAGGATGAATGTCTTACTGCTATACGGGTCGCGTTAAAGACCAATTGGCTGATAGCCTTGCCACTCTGGCCTGACCCGGCGGCCTGTCGCGTTTGGCGTAAGATGAACAAATAAATTACCAAGCTTTTCAAGTAACAGGCAGTCATCCACCTCTTTCAGGTTATCTTTGTGCTGCTGGTCGACACCGCAGAGCAGGGTTGACAGCGCCTTTTGTTTTGCCTCTTGCGTGCTGTCTGCGACAAAAAGGTCAAATTCATGTAATTCAGCCAGTGTGTCAGGGCGGTATCCGCCAGCATTCACAAAAAAGAGTTTTTTCGCTGATGGGGCTGGTTGGTCAGAGAGGGTGACGGAATAACCATCGGCCCAGGTGATACGGCTATAGCCATCAATGTGGATCTTATCCTTGTCACCAAACCACGCTTCCCGCAATGCCGGCCAGGCGTCTTCTGGCGTCTTTGCTGCAACAAACTGAATGTCATGGACTTCGATATTCGATTTTCCTGCGTTTCCGCCGACGTAAAACATGTACAGATTCATTACGATTCCCTGTTTTTGTTTAATCGATATATAAACAAATATACAGCGATGAATTCAATAACGGGAGTCGCTGGCGTGATAAAAAGGATCAAAAATGTCGATAATCTGATTATCCTTGAAAATACCAACTCACTGATTTTGATGAAATTAGCGGGGATAGCGCATTTTTTGCACCCTATCTCAAAAATAGGCATTTCCGATACATATTTTACTTTTCCCGAAAAAGCCTGCCTTTAGAATGTTAAATGCATTATTAATCAATGTATTGAACAATTAAATCCATTCCACCGAGCTGTCCTGACAGGGTCTATGCTTATTAAAAGTAGCCAAAAAGGGCGATTTAGCGGAAAGCCCCTGCTGTCAGGGGGTTGAAGTGATAATCGTTATCACTAACATGGTGTTTATGCCCTTGAGGCTCAACAGATGAGGTGGACCTATGGAATTGCATTCAGAAACCTTCAATCCCGCTGATTTTGCCTGGCGAGGTTTAACGCTCACGCCGGCGGCAGCTGCGCATATCCACGAGCTGGTGGCAAAAAAGCCCGAGCTTCTGGGCGTCCGTTTAGGCGTTAAGCAGACCGGTTGTGCTGGGTTCGGCTATGTGCTGGATACCGTCACTGAACCCGACAAAGACGATCTGGTGTTTGAAACCGACGGCGCAAAACTGTTCGTCGCGCTACAGGCGATGCCTTTTATCGACGGGACGGAGGTCGATTACGTGCGTGAAGGTTTAAACCAGTTATTCAAATTTCATAACCCGAAAGCCCAGAACGAATGCGGCTGCGGCGAAAGCTTTGGGGTATAGGCGGTACTATGTCTCGTAATACTGAAGCAACTGATGATGTCAACACCTGGAGCGGCGGACACCTCAACTACAAAGAGGGGTTCTTCACCCAACTGCAGACGGATGAACTGGCGAAAGGCATCAACGAAGATGTCGTCCGCGCGATTTCGGCAAAACGTAACGAGCCGGAATGGATGCTCGAGTTCCGTTTGAATGCTTTCCGGGCCTGGCTGGAGATGGAAGAGCCACACTGGCTGAAAGCGCATTACGACAAACTGAATTATCAGGATTACAGCTATTACTCCGCGCCATCCTGCGGCAGCTGTGATGATACTTGTGCCTCCCAGCCAGGAGCGGTACAGCAGACGGGGGCGAACGCCTTTTTAAGCAAAGAGGTTGAAGAGGCCTTCGAACAACTGGGCGTGCCGGTACGTGAAGGCCGAGAGGTGGCAGTTGATGCCATTTTTGACTCGGTCTCCGTCGCCACGACATACCGGGAAAAGCTGGCCGGGCAGGGGATCATATTCTGCTCCTTTGGCGAAGCGATTCATGATCACCCCGAACTGGTAAAGAAATATCTGGGTACGGTTGTGCCAGGCAATGACAACTTCTTCGCGGCGCTGAATGCCGCGGTTGCGTCTGATGGAACCTTTATCTACGTGCCAAAAGGAGTTCGTTGCCCGATGGAACTGTCGACCTATTTCCGCATTAATGCGGAAAAAACGGGCCAGTTCGAGCGCACGATCCTGATTGCCGATGAAGGCAGCTACGTCAGCTATATCGAAGGGTGTTCTGCCCCGGTTCGCGATAGCTACCAGCTCCATGCGGCAGTCGTTGAGGTAATCATTCACAAAGACGCTGAGGTGAAATACTCCACGGTGCAGAACTGGTTCCCTGGCGACGGCAATACAGGCGGTATTCTCAACTTTGTGACCAAGCGTGCGCTGTGTGAAGGTGAAAACAGCAAAATGTCCTGGACGCAGTCGGAAACGGGATCGGCCATTACCTGGAAATACCCAAGCTGTATTCTGCGTGGAGACAACTCCATCGGTGAGTTTTACTCGGTCGCCCTGACCAGTGGTCACCAGCAGGCGGATACCGGCACGAAAATGATCCACATTGGTAAAAACACCAAATCAACGATTATTTCGAAAGGGATCTCCGCCGGTCATAGCCAGAACAGTTACCGCGGGCTGGTGAAAATCATGCCGACGGCGACCAATGCCCGTAATTTTACCCAGTGTGATTCCATGCTGATTGGCCCGGACAGCGGGGCGCATACCTTCCCGTATGTTGAGTGCCGCAATAACAGCGCACAGCTTGAACACGAAGCGACAACATCGCGTATTGGTGAAGACCAGCTCTTCTACTGCCTGCAACGCGGTATCAGTGAAGAAGATGCGATTTCAATGATTGTGAACGGCTTCTGTAAGGATGTGTTCTCTGAACTGCCGCTGGAATTTGCCGTTGAAGCACAAAAACTCCTCGCCATTAGTCTTGAACACAGCGTCGGTTAAGGAAAGCACATGTTAAGTATTAAAGATTTACAGGTCAGCGTGGAAGATAAAGCAATTCTGCGTGGGCTCAATTTCGACATCCGTCCGGGTGAGGTTCACGCCATCATGGGGCCAAATGGCTCCGGGAAAAGTACGCTTTCAGCGACGCTGGCGGGGCGTGAAGATTATGAAGTGACCGGTGGAACGGTTGAGTTCAAAGGCAAAGATTTGCTGGAACTGTCACCGGAAGAGCGCGCGGGCGAAGGGATCTTTATGGCCTTCCAGTATCCGGTTGAGATCCCCGGCGTCAGTAATCAGTTCTTCCTGCAAACGGCGCTTAATGCCGTGCGCAAGTACCGCGGGCTGGATGAACTGGATCGCTTTGATTTCCAGGATCTGATGGAAGAGAAGATCAAGCTGCTCAAAATGCCGGAAGATTTGCTGACCCGTTCGGTCAACGTGGGGTTTTCTGGCGGGGAAAAGAAACGCAATGACATCCTTCAGATGGCCGTGCTTGAGCCTGAGCTCTGTATTCTCGATGAAACCGATTCAGGTCTCGATATCGATGCCCTGAAGATTGTCGCTGATGGCGTCAATTCGCTGCGCGATGGCAATCGTTCATTCGTTATCGTTACCCACTACCAGCGTATTCTTGACTACATCAAACCGGATTACGTCCACGTACTTTATCAGGGACGCATTGTGAAATCGGGGGATTTCACGCTGGTTAAACAACTGGAGGAGCAGGGTTATGGCTGGCTTACCGAACAGCAGTAATGCACTCCAGCAATGGCATCGCCTGTTTGAAACGCAGGGGGAAAGACGTTCTGAAGAGGCTCAACAGCATTTGCAACAGATGCTGCGCCTCGGCTTGCCGACGCGAAAACATGAAAACTGGAAATACACTCCGCTCGAGGGGCTGCTCAACCGACAGTTTGTGATGCGGCCAGCGAAGGTTGATCCGGCGTTGCGTGATGCTCTGTCACTCAGTGTGGATGCGGTGCGTCTGGTGTTTGTTGATGGGCAGTTCCACCCGGACTTAAGTGACAGCGTTGATGACTGCGGCTTTGACATCACCGTGAATGACGATCGCCAGTCGCTTTCCTCGCCGGTACAGTCGGAAGTGTTTCTGCATCTGACGGAAAGTCTGGCGCAACGTGTGACCCACATTCGTGTGAAGCGTAACCAGCGCCCGGTGAAACCGTTGCTGTTAATGCACATTACCCAGGGGCTGGAAGGTGAAGAGGTTAATACGGCGCACTATCGCCACCATCTTGATCTGGCCGAAGGGGCCGAAGCGACGATTATCGAGCATTACGTCAGCCTTAATGAAACCACGCACTTTACCGGTGCGCGTCTGACGATGAACGTGGCCGCCAATGCGCAGCTTCATCATATCAAGCTGGCCTTTGAAAACCCGGTAAGCCACCACTTCGCGCATAACGACATGATTCTGGCGGCGGATGCGGCAGCTTACAGCCACAGTTTTTTGCTCGGTGGCGCGGTTTTGCGACATAACACCAGTACGCAACTTAACGGTGAGAACACCACGCTGCGGATCAACAGCCTGGCGATGCCGGTGAACGCGGAAGTGTGCGATACCCGAACCTGGCTCGAGCACAATAAAGGCTACTGCAATAGCCGCCAGTTGCATAAAACCATCGTCAGCGATAAAGGCCGGGCGGTGTTTAACGGCCTGATCAACGTGGCGCAACACGCGATAAAGACCGACGGACAGATGACCAATAATAATCTGCTGTTAGGGCGTCTGGCGGAAGTGGACACAAAACCGCAACTGGAAATCTATGCCGATGATGTGAAATGTAGCCATGGCGCAACGATAGGGCGCATTGATGACGAACAGATGTTCTATCTGCGTTCGCGCGGCATCGATAAGCAGGCGGCACAGAAGATGATTATCTATGCCTTTGCCGCTGAACTGACGGAAGCGCTGAGTGATGGCGCGTTAAAGCAGCAGGTTCTGGCACGCATTGGTCAGCGCTTGCCTGGAGGCGAAGCATGAGTTTCCCCGTAGAGAAAGTACGGGCAGATTTCCCGGTTCTGACCCGTGAGGTGAATGGGCTGCCGCTGGCTTATCTTGACAGTGCGGCGAGTGCGCAGAAACCCAATCAGGTGATTGATGCGGAGGCCGCGTTTTATCGTCACGGCTATGCGGCTGTGCATCGCGGCATTCATACGTTGAGCGCCGAGGCGACGCAGCGTATGGAAAATGTGCGGACGCAGGTGGCCGCGTTTCTCAATGCGCGCTCACCTGAAGAGCTGGTATTTGTGCGCGGCACAACGGAAGGGATCAATCTGGTCGCAAACAGTTGGGGCAGTGCGCAGGTGCATGCGGGCGATAACATCATCATTACCCAGATGGAGCACCACGCCAACATTGTGCCGTGGCAGATGCTGTGCGAACGCGTGGGGGCGCAATTGCGGGTGATTCCGTTGAACGAAGACGGAACGTTACAGCTTGAGCAACTGGATGCGCTGCTGGATGAGCACACGCGACTGGTGGCGGTCACGCAGGTCTCTAATGTGCTGGGGACGGAAAACCCGGTGGCGGAGATCATCGAAAAAGCCCATCAGGCAGGGGCAAAAGTGCTGATCGATGGCGCGCAGGCGGTGATGCACCACACGACGGACGTGCAGGCGCTGGATTGCGATTTCTATGTTTTCTCCGGGCATAAGCTGTACGGGCCAACGGGTATCGGCGTGCTGTATGTCAAAGAGGAGATCTTGCAGGTCATGCCGCCCTGGGAAGGGGGCGGATCGATGATTGCTACCGTCAGCCTGACCGAAGGGACGACCTATGCACGTGCGCCGTGGCGCTTTGAAGCGGGAACGCCCAATACGGGGGGGATTATTGGGCTGGGGGCCGCCATTGAATATGTTTCTGCCATCGGTCTGGACACCATTCAGGAATACGAACAACTGCTGATGCATTATGCATTACAGGAGCTTGCCGGTGTGCCGGATCTCACCTTATACGGCCCCAGTGACCGCCAGGGTGTGATAGCGTTTAATCTGGGTAAGCACCACGCCTATGACGTGGGCAGTTTTCTCGATAACTACGGCGTGGCGGTCCGTACCGGGCATCATTGCGCCATGCCGCTGATGGCATTTTACCAGGTGCCGGCAATGTGCCGCGCGTCACTGGTGATGTATAACACAATGGAAGAGGTCGACAGACTGGTTGCAGGGTTAAAACGCATTCACCAGTTGCTCGGTTAACGGAGAGGCAAGAAATGGCCGCACTGCCGGACAAAGAAAAATTACTGCGTAACTTTGGCCGTTGCGCAAACTGGGAAGAAAAGTATCTCTACATTATTGAGCTGGGGCAACGCTTACCGGCGCTCAGTGAAGAGGCTCATAACCCGGACAATATTATTCAGGGCTGCCAGAGCCAGGTGTGGATCGTTATGCACCAGAACGAAGAGGGTGCGATTGAACTAGAAGGTGACAGCGATGCTGCCATCGTCAAAGGGCTTATTGCTGTCGTGTTCATCCTTTATCACCAGATGTCTTCGCAGGATATCGCGGCGTTTGATGTCCGCCCGTGGTTTGAAAAAATGGCACTGACACAGCACTTAACGCCTTCACGCTCCCAAGGACTGGAAGCGATGATTCGCGCAATTCGCACCAAAGCGGCAATCCTTAGCTAGACTCAATAGACAGCATTCATTCTGTTTCGCGAGGTGGTTCCCGCCTCGCTGGTTTTTCAGCTTTCTGGCGTTCTGTCAGTGAATAAGGAATCTCAGCATGAAGCGCGCGTCTCTTATTACGTTATTACTCCTCGGTGCTCTTGGCACACTTAATTCGGCCAGTGCGGTTGAATATCCATTACCTCCTGCAGGTAGCCGTCTTATTGGTCAAAATCAAACCTACACTATTCAGGAAGGGGACAAAAATTTACAGGCGATTGCTCGCCGGTTTAATACGGCGGCTCAGGTGATCCTTGAAACCAATAATACCATTGCGCCTGTTTATCCGGCTCCGGGAACGGTGATCACCATCCCTTCGCAAATGCTGCTACCGGATACACCGCGCGAGGGGATTGTGGTGAATCTTGCAGAACTGCGACTCTATTACTTCCCGCCAGGTGAAAACAGCGTGCAGGTCTATCCGCTGGGTATTGGACAACTGGGGCTTGAGACCCCGGTGACGACGACCCGCGTGAGTCAGAAAATCCCCAACCCAACATGGACACCGACAGCGGGTATCAGAGCCCGCTCACTGGCTCAGGGCATCAAATTGCCGCCCGTAGTACCAGCCGGCCCCAATAACCCGCTGGGGCGCTTTGCGCTGCGTCTGGGGATAGGGAATGGGGAATATCTTATTCACGGAACCAGTGCACCGGACAGCGTAGGGTTGAGAGTCAGCTCGGGTTGCATGCGCATGAACGCTGCAGATATCAAAGCGCTGTTCGAGCAGGCGCACGTGGGGACACGAGTGCAGATCATCAACGAGCCGGTGAAATTCTCTGTTGAACCAGATGGTAAACGCTATGTTGAGGTTCATCGCCCACTGGCGCAGGTTGAAGGTGAAAACCCGCAGACAACGCCTATTTCGCACTCCACGGGCTTTGCTTCGTTTGTGTCTGATGAAGGGAGCGACAAAGCGCTAATCAACAAAGCGCTGTCTCGCCGGGCAGGGATCCCTGTTGTCGTCTCTGAGGGAAACGGACTATCAGCCAGTAATGCGGTGTTGTCGGTGCAGAACAGTCGGGTTTCAGTAGCGGTAGCAGAAGGTGAGAGCGAGGCGGTAACGCAGTAACGGTTTTGTCAGGGTAAAAAAAATGGCGCACAATGTGCGCCATTTTATTAACAGGTACTATTACTTACGGTATTTAGTAGCCTGGTTGTCCAGACGCTGGTTAGCGCGAGCTGCGTCGTCTTTAGCAGCTTGAACGTCGGAACGGATTGCGTTCACGTCGTTGCTCAGCTGGTCAACTTTAGCGTTCAGAGTCTGAACGTCAGAAGACAGCTGATCGATTTTAGCGTTGCTGGAGCAACCTGCCAGCAGAGTAGAACCCAGGATTACCGCGCCCAGTACCAGTTTAGTACGATTCATTATTAATACCCTCTAGATTGAGTTAATCTCCATGTAGCGTTACAAGTATTACACAAAGTTTTTTATGTTGAGAATATTTTTTTGATGGGAATACGCCTATTTTTGATCGTTCGCTCAAAGAAACATCGAATCTGACCATTTCGGCCAAAAAGCCATGTTAAAAAAGACAATTTTCATCGGATTCATCTTAGATAAATCGCTATTAAATAGAAAAACCCGATTTGCTTTTTGAATAAATATGGCTAATGCCAGTAATAAAAAAAGCGCCCCGAAGGACGCTTTTTATCAGAAATAATTCGTTCAGTAATGATTACAGTACGTGAACAGATGCCGTATTGGTTGTACCACTTGGAACCAGAGCACCAGAAACCATCACCACAACATCACCTTTCTGTGCCAGACCGCTTTCCAGCGCCAGCTCTTTACCCTGAATGTAGAAATCGTCGGTAGAAGCGATCTCTTTCACCAGGTGAGCAACAATACCTTTGCTCAGAACCAGCTGACGAGCAGTGGTTTCGTTGGTGGTCAGCGCCAGGATGGTCGCATCCGGGAAGTATTTACGTACTGCACGTGCAGATTTACCGCCCTGAGTCGCAACAACAATCAGTGGTGCGTCCAGTTTCTCAGCAGTTTCTACCGCACCACGGCACACTGCTTCGGTGATACGCAGTTTACGGCTGTCGTTGTTGAAGTCCAGACGGCTGGTCATCACGCGGTCGGTACGTTCGCAGATGGTTGCCATGATGGTAACGGCTTCCAGCGGGTATTTACCTTTTGCGGATTCGCCAGACAGCATAACGGCATCAGTACCGTCGAGGATGGCGTTAGCCACGTCGCCTGCTTCAGCGCGGGTTGGACGTGGGTTTTTGATCATGGAATCCAGCATCTGCGTTGCAGTGATAACCACTTTACGCGCGCGAACACATTTCTCGATCATCATCTTCTGCGCGAAGATCACTTCTTCTACCGGGATTTCAACACCCAGGTCGCCACGAGCAACCATGATGCCGTCAGATGCTTCGAGGATTTCGTCGAAGTTGTTCAGACCTTCCTGGTTTTCAATTTTGGAGATGATCTGGATCTTCTCGCCGCCGTGTGCTTTCAGATGCTCACGGATTTCAACCACGTCAGAACGTTTACGGATGAAAGAGGCCGCAACGAAATCAACGCCTTGTTCGCAACCGAAGATCAGGTCTTGTTTGTCTTTTTCAGCCAGTGCTGGCAGCGCGATGGACACACCCGGCAGGTTAACGCCTTTGTTTTCGCCCAGGTCGCCGTTGTTCAGTACTTTACAAACAACGTTTTTGCCTTCGATAGCGGTGACTTCCATACCGATCAGGCCGTCATCCACCAGAACGGTGTTGCCTACGGACAGATCGCTGGTGAAGCCTTCATAGGTTACCGCAACGATTTCGTTGTTGCCGATAACAGACTTGTCAGTGGTGAAAGTGAAGGTCTGGCCCGCTTTCAGGGAGACGTCGTTACCGCCTTCCAGTTTGATGGTGCGGATTTCAGGACCTTTGGTGTCGAGCAGGATAGCGGCTTTTTTGCCGGTTTTGCTCATCACGTTGCGCAAGTTCTGGATACGCTGACCGTGTTCAGCATAGTCGCCGTGTGAGAAGTTCAGACGCATAACGTTCATGCCGGCGTCCAGCATTTTGGTCAGCATCTCTTCAGATTCGGTTTTCGGGCCGATGGTACAAACAATTTTCGTCTTTTTCATGACAGTCTTAGTCTTTAAGTTGGGAAGGATATGGAAATCTCGCTCCGGGGGCGCACCGCCGCGGAGTCAAACCTGTGTTGCGAAAGAGTCTGTGACACGCACTAAGGATAGGTGACATCAAATGAGCGTGCAGAAGAAAGTGTGCCTGAGTTTCAGCCCAACGGAGGAGAGGAGAAGTTGTACGTTGTTTTTTGTATTCCAAGCGCTGAAACCATTCACCAGGGATTAGGCGCGCATTATACGCTGATTTTATGCTAAAAGGAAAATGAAAACAGCGTTTCAAAAATAATCTGTGCAGATTCACATAAGATTGTTATCAAGGCGTTAAGGCGTGATGACATATTAGGGCGGCAGACGTAAAGCCTGCCACCTTTTGCTTAGTTTTTCAGCGCTTGCTCAAGATCGGCGATCAAGTCTTTGGCATCTTCGATACCCACCGAAAGCCGGATAAGCTGCGGCACAATACCGTTTGCCAGTCGTTGTTCAAGAGGGATTGAAGCGTGGGTCATGCTGTAGGGCTGGCTGACCAGGCTTTCCACGCCTCCCAGGCTTTCCACGCCTCCCAGGCTTTCCGCAAGGGTGAAGAGCGTCAGTTTGCGGATGATCTCCGTTGCGCGTTGCGCATCGCCTTTCACGACCACCGAAATCATTCCGCCGGGCAGGGCCATTTGCGTGCGGGCAAGCTGATATTGTGGATGCGATTCCAGCCATGGGAACCACACTTTCTCCACCTGCGGGTGCTGTTCCAGCCATTGCGCAATGGCCAGCGCGTTAGCACTGTGTTTTTCGATCCGCAGTGCGAGGGTGCGAATGCCGCGTAAGGTCAGGAAACTGCTAAACGGATCCAGCACCCCGCCAACGGCGTTTTGCAGATAGCCCAGTTTATCGGCCAGAGCCGGGTTGTCGCCGACAACCGCCAGCCCGGCAACCACATCTGAATGGCCATTGAGGTATTTGGTAGCGGAGTGCACTACGATATCAAAACCCGATTCCAGCGGGCGATGGATAACCGGGGAGGCAAAGGTATTGTCGGCCACGCTGATGACATTATGACGACGGGCGATTGCGGCAATGGCGGCAAGATCGGCCAGTTTAAGCAGCGGATTGGTCGGGGTTTCCACCCAGATCATTCGTGTGTCAGGCCGGATGGCAGCGTCCAGCGCCGTGACATCACCCGGTTTGACCCAACTGACCTGCAAGCCGGTACTGCGTTTGCGCACATTCTCAATCAGCCGGTATGTGCCGCCATAGACATCGTCAATCGCGACAATATGGCTGTCTTTATCCAGCAACTCCAGAACTGTCGAGATCGCAGCCAGACCGGATGCAAAGGCATATCCGCGTGTACCGCTTTCCAGTTCGGCAATGGCCGTTTCCAGCGCGTGACGGGTAGGGTTGCCACTGCGGGAATATTCGTACCCGGTGTGCTCACCCGGTGAGGGTTGCGCAAACGTCGACGTGGCGTAAATCGGCGGCATTACCGCCCCGTGTTGATCGTTAAATTCGCCGCTGTGTACACTCAGTGTGGCCAGATTCTTCATGTTTTTTTCCTTTATTGTTGTAGACGGTTACGCCAGGCCGTCAGAACGTCACTGCGCGTAATCAGGCCGAGGAAACGGTCATTGTCGTTAATCACCGCCACCAGACCGCGGTCAAAAATGGCATTCAGGGCGCTTTCCGGCGCATGTTTATCGAGAAATTCGACCTGGCGCGTCATCGCCTCTGTCACCGGGAGGGAGAAGCGATCGCCATCGCCGCCAATGTGCCGCAACAGGTCCCATTCATCGATGATGCCGACAACCTTGCCGTTTTCCAGTACCGGAAGTTGCGAGATATCGTACAGGCGCATGCGCCCAAGAACGGTCGACAGGGTGTCATCCGGTGCGGCGGTGACGGTTGCGCCTTCGTCATGGCGCAGGGCAATGTAGTCCGAGAGATCGCCCGTCTGAGGGCGCGAGATAAGTCCCTGCTGGCGCATCCAGTCGTCGTTGAACATTTTCGACAAGTACTTATTCCCGCTGTCACAGGCGAAGGTGACGACACGTTTAGGCGTGGTCTGGGCCTGACAGTACTTAAGGGCGGCTGCCAGCAGCGTTCCGCTTGAGGACCCTGCCAGAATACCCTCTGTCTTGAGCAGTTCACGCGCGGTGGTAAAAGCTTCACGATCGGTGATCCGCCAGGCATGATTCACCCCTTCAATGTGCGCCAGTGGCGGGATAAAGTCTTCGCCAATCCCTTCCACCAGCCAGGAGCCTGCGCCCTGGTGGCGGCCAGTCTCAACCTGATCGGCCAGAACAGAGCCTGCCGGATCGGCCAGCACAAACTCCGTCTGTGGGGAGTGTTCTGCAAACCAGGCCTGTAATCCGCCCAGCGTGCCGCCTGAACCAACTCCAACCACAATGGCGTCAATATGGCCGTCAAGCTGGGCAAAGAGTTCGGGGGCAGTCGTGGTGCGGTGTGCCAGCGGGTTGGCTTCGTTGTTGAACTGATCGATATAAAACGCCCCAGGCAGTTCATTTGCCAGACGCTGGGCGTAATCCTGGTAATACGCGGGATGGCCTTTATTGACGTCAGATCGGGTCAGTACCACCTGAGCGCCCAGGGCCCGCAGGTGGAAAATCTTCTCGCGGCTCATCTTGTCGGGGACGACAAGAATCAATGAATACCCTTTTTGCGCGGCAATCAGCGCCAGTCCCAGCCCCGTGTTTCCGGCCGTGGCCTCAATAATGGTTCCACCAGGCTGCAGTAAGCCAAGACGTTCGGCTTCGTTAATCATCGACAGGGCGACACGATCTTTAATCGATCCACCTGGGTTTTGGTTTTCCAGTTTCAGAAATAATGAACAAGGGCCGGTATCCAGTTTGTGGAGCTGAATCAGCGGAGTGTGACCGATCAATTCGGTCACAGAATGATAAATCGCCATGAAGTTTTCCTCTCAGAAGGTCATGGCGGGATGATAGTGCCGTGAAATTTTCGCAATAAAGAACGTTTCACTGCCTTTTAGAACAGAAAGGAATATTAATGGCGATTTCGGATGTAAGGATAGCAAGACGTAAAGTTGTCTGGATGTAGGGATGTCTATATCGGCATAAAATGCGGTAAAAATAACCATTTTTATCCCCTCGGTCCCGCGATATTCCCATCTGGCAGATAATCATTGCTGAAAAAGTACTAATTGCGTTCCACCCAGCAAATCTGCTGCTTATTACGTTGAGGTATAAGAAATTCTTTTTTGGTCATTTAAAACCTGGTAACGCCTGTTTACACTCATTTGGACATCCATACTGCTAAACCGCTATATGCGTAACGGATAACGAATAAGAATGATTGTACTCAGGAATATTTCGAAGATTTTTGACAACGGAAAAGTGGCACTGACTGCCGTTGATAACGTCAATTTGACGGTAGAGCAGGGACAAATTTACGGCATTATTGGCTACAGTGGCGCGGGTAAAAGCACCCTGATCCGCCTGCTTAACGGCCTGGAAAAGCCCAGCGCCGGAAGTGTCACCATTAATGGGCAGGATATCTCCGCCGCAAAAGGGGAAGCACTGCGTCAGGCACGGCTGAAAATCAGCATGGTGTTCCAGCACTTTAACCTGCTGTGGTCAAGGACGGTAAACGAGAATATCGCCTTCTCTATGCAGATTGCTGGTGTACCAAAAGCCAAAATTAATGCCCGCGTGGCAGAACTTGTCGACCTGGTTGGGCTGAAAGGCCGCGAAAATGCGTATCCGTCACAGCTCAGTGGCGGGCAAAAACAGCGTGTGGGGATTGCGCGCGCACTGGCCAATAACCCGGATGTGCTGTTGTGCGACGAGGCCACCTCAGCGCTCGACCCGCAAACCACCGATCAGATCCTCGATCTGCTGCTCGATATTAACCGTCGTTTCAAACTGACCATCGTGTTGATCACCCATGAGATGCACGTAGTGCGTAAAATCTGCGACCGGGTTGCGGTGATGGAAAACGGCAAAGTAGTGGAAGAAGGTGACGTGTTGAGCGTATTTACCCATCCCCAGCAGCCAATCACACAACAATTTGTGCGTCAGGTGAGCCAGTATGCCGAAGATGAGACCTTCAATTCGGAACTGGCGAGCGAGCTGGAAGGCTCGGTTATCAAACTGACCTTCACCGGACACAGTACACATAAGCCGGTCGTCGGGGAGCTGACGCTCCGCTACGGCCTGCCGTTTAACATCCTGCACGGGAAAATGACACAAACTGCCCATGGTGTTTTTGGACAATTATGGGTGCACGTTGTGGCATCCGAAGAACAACTGAACAATATCCTCGCCGATTTGCAGCACAGCGATATTGACGGCGAGGTGATTAAACATGGCTGAGAATCTCTTTCCACACCTGAAGTGGGATCAACTCTGGGCGGCAACGCAGGAGACGCTGTACATGACCGCGCTCTCCGGTGTGGCGACGTTTGTCCTCGGTATCGTGCTTGGTCTGGCGCTGTTCTTAACCGCACGCGGCGGGTTGTTCCACAACCGCACGGTGTACAGCGTGATTTCGATTGTGGTGAACGTGTTCCGATCCATCCCGTTCATTATTTTGATTGTGTTGTTGATCCCCTTCACCAAAACCATCGTCGGCACGATCCTGGGCGCAAACGCGGCCCTGCCGGCTCTGATTGTGGGAGCCGCGCCATTCTACGCACGTCTGGTTGAGATTGCCCTGCGCGAAGTGGACAAAGGGGTGATTGAAGCAACACGCTCTATGGGCGCTCGACTGAGTACCTTAGTTTTTCGGGTTTTACTGCCTGAATCATCACCTGCTCTGGTCTCAGGCATCACGGTGACGCTGATTGCACTGGTGAGCTACAGCGCAATGGCGGGGGTGATTGGGGCGGGCGGTTTGGGAAATCTGGCTTATCTGGAAGGATTCCAGCGCAACCATGGTGACGTCACGCTGGTGGCAACGGTGACTATTCTAATCATCGTTTTCATTATCCAGTTCTGCGGCGACATCATTACTTCACTGTTAGACAAAAGATAATCTCTAATAACACACAGGAACCATCATCATGAAAAAGACACTGACACTGATCGCCGCAGCAACCCTGAGTGCCCTGAGCTTTGCCGCCTGGGCGGATACCCTGACGGTGGGCGCATCCAACACGCCGCACGCTGAAATTCTGGAGCAGGCGAAACCGATTCTGGCTAAGCAGGGTATCGATCTGGAGATTAAACCCTTCCAGGACTACATTCTGCCAAACACTGCGCTGGCGGGCCGTGACATCGATGCCAACTATTTCCAGCACATTCCGTATCTGAACAGCGTTCTGAAAGACCATGCTGGCGATAAAGATTACGATTTTGTCAGTGCCGGTGCGATTCACATTGAGCCAATTGGTATTTATTCCAAAAAATACAAATCGCTGAAAGATCTGCCGGAAGGCGGCAAAATCATCATGCGTGATGCCGTGTCTGAAGAGGGCCGCATTCTCTCTATCTTCGAAAAAGAGGGCGTGATCAAGCTGAAGCCGGGCATTGATAAAGTGACCGCGCGTATCAGCGATATCGTTGAGAACCCGAAAAAACTGCAGTTCACGCCAAATGTTGAAGCGTCTCTGTTGCCACAGATGTACAACAACGACGAAGGTGCAGCGGTGGTGATCAACGCCAACTACGCAATTGATGCGGGTCTGGATCCGGTTCATGATCCGATTGCCGTTGAAAGCGGTGAAAATAACCCGTATGCCAACATCATTACCGTACACCGTGGCGACGAGAAGAAAAAAGACATCGTTGCGCTGGTGAGTGTGCTGCACTCGAAAGAAATTCAGGACTGGATCCGCACTAAATACAAAGGTGCTGTTATCCCTGTAAACAACTAATCATTTGATTTTATGAATGAAGCCCGGTGAGTCTCTCACCGGGCTTCTTTTTTGTATCCAGCCGATGAATCATTTAAGCTGAGTTTTTAGAGCAATGGAGTGATGGCAATGGGCAATGTGACCAAAGACGAAGCGCTGTACCAGGAAATGTGTCGGGTGGTCGGGAAGGTCGTTCTCGAAATGCGTGATTTAGGGCAGGAGCCGAAGCATATTGTGATTGCCGGAGTCTTGCGTACTGCGCTGGCGAACCAGCGCGTCAAACGTAGCGAACTGACAACAGAAGCCATGGAAACGGTGGTTAAAGCGCTGGCCGGTTAAGCCGCCAGCGTTTTGCGAACTGCTCCAGGGAACAGCAGAGCAGGTAGTAGACGACACCCGTAAAGATAAAAATAGCCGCCGGGTAGATTTGTACCCGGTTGTTCACCTGACCTGCCACAGTTGTTAGCTCGGGAACGTTCACGATAAATGCCAGGGACGTGTCTTTCAGCAGGCTGATAAAAATCCCCACCAGAGATGGCGATATATTGCGTAATACCTGCGGGAGCAAAATTCGCCACAGCGTTTGTTGCGTACTGAATCCCTGCGTCAGCGCGGCTTCGTATTGCCCGGTCGGTAATGCGCTCAGCCCGGCTAAAACGGAATGCATCACCGTTGCGGTCGTAAACCAGGCGAGGGCCATCGTCACAGTTAGCGCACCAGGCAGATCGCCCCCGGTGATAAGGGGTAGCAGATACCACATCCAGAAAATCACGAAGATAAGCGGGATGCCGCGAATCAGTTCCGCCCACGCAAAGAGTGCTTTGCGAACGATGCCCGGAAAACGCCAGGCAAGTGATGCCAGCCCGATACCTCCTGGAAGGGCTATCGCTGCCGCACCGAGCGCCATCAGCAGCGTCAGTAATACTCCTCCCGGCTCGCCGGTAGCCATTCGTCCCCATAACAAATAATCCAGGTTATCGGTAATGATGCTGAGTCCCGTCATCATGTGTTTTCACTCCCTGTGATGACCGCCGCATGAGGATGGCGACCGGTTCCTTTTTTGGGCGAAGGGCCAAGACGAACCAGCACTAACCCCATGGCGACGCCGGTCAACAGGTAAAGTACGGTCCCGACAGTGAAGGCCTCCAGTGCATGAGCGTTATAGCTTTCGATTTGCCGGACCTGGTAGGTGAGTTCAGCGAAACCAATACCGCTGGCGAGCGAGGAGAGCTTCATCAGATTGAGATATTGCCCGACAACAGGCTGCCAGGCATTTGCAAGCCCTTGCGGCAGAAGGATGTAACGAAAAAGTCGCCAGGGTGAGAACCCTTGCGCCAGTGCCGCTTCGCGTTGCCCCGACGGTACAGCACGCAGACCTGACGCCACTTCCTCGATTAAAAAGGCTGAAGTAAAAACACCCAGTCCCCAGGCTGAGCATAAAAACTCTGGCGTAAACCACCAGACGTCACCCGGCAGGATTGACCAGTTGTGATCGGCATTAACCACGTCACGAAACGTCATCGGTAGCCAGTTCCATGCGGCGAAATACCAGAACAGCAGTTGCACCAGTAACGGCGTATTGCGAAAGAGGGATACCCAGCTACTGACCGCCAGGTGGCCGAGGCGTCCACCAGAGAGACGCAGGAGCATAAGAAGTACGGCCAGCGTACTGGCCAGAACCATGCCCGCCAGCGTGACCCACAACGTGGTCAAAAAACCGGAAAAAATCCACTGCAGAGGTTGTCCGGTTAGCACCCCTTGCCAGTCGAGCGCGGGCATTACAGATGCTCCTGATGAAGGGGATTAAGCACTTTTTGCAGGAAGCGTTGCGCACGGGGATGGGACGGTTGCACGAAGAACTGTTCCGGCGGGGCGGTTTCCAGGATCTGTCCGCCATCGATGAAAACTATCCTGTCGGCAATTTCACGGGCGAACTGCATTTCGTGGGTTACCACTATCATGGTGATCCCGCTGTGGGCGAGGGCTTTCATGACGAATAACACCTCGCCAATCATTTCGGGGTCGAGTGCTGAGGTGGGTTCATCAAACAAAATGATCTGCGGTGACGATGCCAGGGCTCGTGCAATCGCCACGCGTTGTTGCTGTCCACCGGAAAGCTCCGCCGGAAAATGGTGTGCTTTTTCCAGCATGCCCACTTTTTCCAGCAGCGTCAGGGCCTGCGCCTGTGCGGGCTCTGACGTCCAGCCATGCACATGTTCCAGCGCCAGAGTGATGTTTTGGCTGGCGGTCAGGTGAGCGTAAAGATTAAATTGCTGGAAGACGAACCCCACGCGGCTGCGAAGCTGGCGCAGGGCTGCACCAGAGAGCTGCGAGGTGGGTTTGTTGTCGACCAGAATCTCTCCGCCGTTAAGGGTTTCAAGCTGGTTGATAAGACGGATTAGCATGGATTTACCGGAGCCCGACGGGCCCAGTATGGCGACAACTTCGCCGGGGCTAATGGTGAGGTTAATACCGTTTAACACGTGGTGAGCGCCGTAACTTTTGACGACATGTTGAAACTCAACGCTGGCGTGTTCCAGATGTGAAAAATCCGCGGCACGGGCCGCGGAGCGTGAAAATAAACCTGAGAGCATATTACTGGGCTTCTATTTTAAAGGCGCGTGGCTGTGGGGATTGTGTTTGTGGACCAAACCAGACGTCGTAGATTTTGGCGGCCTGGCCATTCTTCTCCAGATTAACCAGCTCATCATTGACGGCTTTCAGCAGCGCGGTTTCTCCTTTTTTTACCCCAACGCCGATCTCTTCTTTGCTGAGCAGATCAGGCAGAATTTTAAAGTTGGCTTTATCCGGAGCCTGAGCCAGCAGGCCTGCCAGGATCGTGCTGTCCTGAGTGATCGCCTGCACATTGCCGTTACGCAGTGCCGTCAGTGCCAATGGAATATCATCATAAGAGAGGACGCGAGACTGCGGGAAACGCTGGTGCAGAGCCTGTTCGCCTGTTGTCCCTTTTACTGCACCAATACGTGATTTACTGTAAGCATCAAGCGTATCCGCCGATTTTGCCGGAACCAGGAACTGCTGGCCGGTGACAAAATAAGGGGTGGAGAAATCAATAACCTGTGCGCGCTCTGGCGTGATGGTGATATCTGCCACAATCAGGTCCGCTTTTCCTGACTGCAGCAAAGGAATGCGGTTAGCCGGGTTGGTCGCAACCAGTTCCAGCTTCACGCCAAGTGTTTTTGCCAGCGCTTTGGCGAAATCGACGTCGTAACCAACGATGTCGTGGGTTTTGGTATCGATGGAACCAAAGGGTGGGTTAGCGTCAAATGTAGCGACTTTTACCACGCCTGCCGCCTTGATATCCGCCAGCTGGTCGGCCTGAACCTGCGTTGAAAGAATGCCACCTGTCGCCAGTAAACCCAGAGCCAGTACCAGTTGCTGATAAGATTTTTTGTATGCTGCCATAGTATTACGTCTTCCCGTCGTTTTTGTTTTGTCCTGATACGCTCCCATAAGCGATACCTATCGCCAAATAAGAAATCGTTCTTTGCTATAAGCAAAAAAGCATTAGTGAACAGAGTGTTATCGATGAGTAAATGAAAGGCGGGCTATTTGCAAATCCTGCACATACACAGTTGATATTCGTATTTCCCTGGCAATGAATTTGGGTGTTTAACTGAGTGCAGGTTGAACAACGAAGGTAAAGGCGATGAAAAAGTGGATAAGCACGTTACGGCGGTTTTTTGTAACCCGATCAGCAAATGCGGAGAACAGTGCGCAACGTGTTCTTGAGTCGATATTACCTGTTGCCAGCCTGTACGGCGTGGATATCGCGAATATTGATCCGGAGTGGTTCCATGACAAAACGTCACGCTGAACTTCGCCAGACGCGCGAAATGTACTGGAATGAGGTGTGCTGAGGTCATGCCTCTGTTTCGCCAGGCAAGCGCTGTTTGTTAACGCGGTTGTTCTTTGAGAACGTCTATCAATGCACGTGTGTTGGCGGTGCTATTTTCTTTTCTCCAGATAAGTTCAGTCGTTATTTGACTGAATGCTGTTTCAAAAGGATGAATATCTACACAGCCTGATATGTGAAATGTATCGAAAAGTGATTCAGGAATAACGCCAATTCCCATACCCCCACTGACCCCTCCAAGAATGGCATGGTAAGACGACATGACGGCTATCCGATGAGGATTTACCTGATGATGCCTGAACCATGATGTTAAGCGATCGCGATAGGAGCAGCCGTCCTGAAAGACCAGCAACGTCTCCTCAATGAGGTCCAGCGGGGAGGCAATTGAGTGGTAACCAGACGCTGTAACGATCACCAACTTTTCGTCGAAAGCCGGAAATCGCTCCAGTCTCTCATCATGCGGGGCATCAGCGATGAATGCGGCATCCAGTTCATAATCCAGGATCGAACGGTACAGAGTGCTACTGATACCCGTTACGAGTTCAATAGCAATCTCCCGATGCCGTTTGTAGAGGAGAGTCAACGGCGTGGGTAACCGCGTTGCCGCCATACTGTCTAACGCACCTAATCTGAGTGTTCCACCTGGCAAAGCGTGGGTGGCTTGTTGTTCTGCGGAGGACACCAGCCTGACAATCTGCAGTGCGTTTTCATAAAGGACTTTGCACGTACTGGTAGGAATGAAACGCCTATTTTCTTTTATAAATAATGTGTTACCCAGTTCGCTCTCGATATTTTGTAACCGGGTGGTAATGGCCGATGGGACTCGCCCAAGAGACTGTGCAGCTTCACTGATACTCCCTTTTTCCACAAGGGCGATAATTGTACGAAAGTCAGATATGTCCACATTTTTCTCCATAATTGAATTGTAGACGCAATATTATTCAATTGAATTGAAAATTCATATTCTTTATCGTCAAAGGAAAGGTCATTCTCGTCCTGATGATGGCGAGGAAAGATGATGAACACTGAATCCAAAAAGGCAGCAAACTCTATGTCGATACTTCCCAGGGTTTTCATTATTCAGACAGGCACACCCCCGGAGCCCATCCGGGAGCAACATGGCGATTTGCCCCATTGGTTTTGCAACGCGTTGGACATCGAGCCAGACAGGATCGAGGTGGTGAAGGTTTTTGAAGGCGCAGAGTTACCGAAGCCCGATGCCGGTAGTGTGGCAGTGATTACCGGCTCATGGGACATGGTGACGGACAAACTCCCCTGGAGTGAACTTACAGCGGAGTGGATACGGCACGCAATAAGTGCTGGCATGGGGCTGTTTGGTGTCTGCTACGGGCATCAGCTCATTGCGTATGCGTTGGGCGGTATCGTGGATTACCACCCGGATGGACGGGAAGTCGGATGCCATGACATCTCGTTGAATCAGGCGGGAAGGGATGATCCCCTGGTTGGGCAATTTCCCCAACGTTTTAAAGCACATTTGACCCACATGCAGACTGTCATTTCATTACCTCCGGGCGCACAGGTGCTGGCGTCCTCTGCGCATGACCCGCATCAGATCGTTCGCTACGGACCTAAGGTTCTCTCAACCCAATTTCATCCTGAATTTACCCGGGACGTTGCAGATTCACTCATTGATATTCGTACGGATGTCTTGCGTCAGGAGGGCCGAGATCCTGCAGCGATCCGCCGTTCGCTTTCGGATACCGTCGAGGCCAGGGAGCTACTGCCGTTGTTTATCAACATGTGTGTGCAGAAATAATCAGGATGTAACATGAAAAAGTTGGGACTGATTGGCGGTACAGGGCCAGAATCGACACTTCTGTATTATCGAAAGTTTGTGTATGAGGCCAATAAACGTGTGGGAGATACCTACTTTCCCCCTCTGACGATCGAAAGCATTAACGTTTACAACGTGCTGGATATGTGTGCCCGTCAGGAGTACGTCGGCTTGATCGATTATCTTTTACAGGCAATACATAATTTGATCGCGGCAGGTGCAGAGGTGATTGCCTTAACAGGCAATACACCACACATCGTCTTTGATGAACTGAGGGTTCGTTCCCCTGTGCCATTAGTGAGTATTATTGAATCAACTTGCGAAGTGGCTATTGCGCAGCAACGGAAAAAAATCGGATTGCTGGGGACTCGTTTCACAATGGAGGCGGATTTCTTTAAGAAACCGTTTCTGGATAACGGGATTGAGGTGGTTATCCCTTCGGCCACCGAGCGAGACTTCATTGCTGGCAGTATTCATCACGAACTCGAAAGAGGGATCGTGACCGTAGCAACCCGCGAGACGTTTATTGCCGTGGTCGAAAGGATGTACAACGATGAGAATATCGATGCAGTCGTTTTGGGTTGTACCGAACTGCCGTTATTATTCGCTGACGTCAGGCTACCCGTTGCGGCACTGGACACCGTCGATATTCATCTTGACGCCCTGTTTAAGGCGCTGGTTTAAGTGACGCACAAGGGCCCTTAATCGGGCCGCCAGATGGGCGGTGAACCGATAAATTCACGCAGTGCATCAAGAAAAACGGTGACGCGCGCCGGAGGATGCCGCAGTGCGCGCAGGGCGTAGATCCCGGTCGACGCCTGAGGCTGCGCCGACCACTCAGGAAAGAGTTGACGCAATACCCCTTGCTTAATGTCGTGACCCACAACCCAGTCTGGCAGGTAAGCGATCCCCATACCCTCGACGGCGGCCTGGCGCATCGCTTCAAAATCATCGCAGCCAAACATCGGCATTGCCACCTGTCCTCTGGCCGGATGACCAATGATGTTTCCCCAACCCAGCAGGTCTGCACCGTGAAGTTTATCAATGAGACGGTGAGAGGCAATGTCGGCACGTGTTTCCGGCATGCCAGCCTGTGCGAGGTACGTGGGGCTTGCGCACAAGACGCGTGTTTGCAGGGCGATCCGACTACTAATAAGCGTACTGTCCGCCATTTCACCGATACGAATAACCACATCCAGCCGTTCCGCTACCGGATCTGCCAGCCGCTCCGTGAGATCCAGGTCGAGACTCAGTTCCGGATACTGACGGGCGAGCACTCCCATAACAGGCAACACGTAGCGCTTCCCGAAGGTGGGATAACAGGCAACCCGCAATACGCCGGTGACATCCCCTTTCAACGAGGCCAGCTCCTGCTGAACATCAACCAGTGAATCCAGAATTTGTCGTGCCCGGATGAGCAGCGTTTCGCCTGCATCGGTCAGGGTTAAATGGCGCGTTGAACGCAGAAACAAAGGCGTGTCGAGGTACGCCTCCAGGGCGTCAATCTGTCGTCCTATTGACGACGGGGTGCGTCCACGGCGACGTCCTGCACCGGAAAAGCTGTTCTCACGGGCGACATCGACAAACACGCCCAGGAATTCTGCAAATTTCTCTGATTGCATCTGTGCATTTCTTGCATAGCTGTTGTGGGGAGATGCCATCTTATCAGTGAATGGTCCAGACCTTAATATTCAGCTCACCGAATGCTCATAGTTAACCTGGTCTATCAGAGGATAAGCATCATGCAGAATGACAATTACGACTCACTTTATCTGTTCATCAATGGCAACTGGCTGGCAGCGGAGCATCGCGATACGGTCGCCGTCGTCAACCCGGCGACGCAAGAGACAATTGGCCGCTTGCCTCTGGCGACTGCAGCAGATCTGGATTTGGCACTGACGGTTGCCAGTGCCAGCTTTAAAACCTGGCGTCGCACCGTGCCAGCAGAACGTGCCCGCATCCTGAAAAATGCAGCAGGTTTAATGCGTGAGCGTATCGAACATATTTCGATGTTAATGACGCTGGAAGAGGGCAAACCGCTTGCGGAAAGTCAGGATGAGGTTCTGCGAGCCGCTGAGTATTTCGAATGGTTCGCTGAAGAGGCGCGCCGTATTGATGGACGTGTGGTTCCTGCAAACCGGCCAGGGGTGTTGCAACTGGTCAAAAGAGAAGCAATTGGGCCGGTGGCTGCATTTACCCCGTGGAATTTCCCGGCAATTACCCCGGCACGCAAACTCTCCGCCGCACTGGCCGCAGGGTGCAGCGTTATTCTGAAACCTGGCGAAGAAAGCCCGGCGACGGCGTTGGCACTGGCGCGTTGTCTGGATGATGCCGGTCTTCCTAAAGGCGTGCTGCAAATTGTCTTTGGCGTGCCGGACCAGGTTTCTGCCACGCTGATCGCCTCCCCGATTATTCGTAAGGTGGCCTTTACCGGGTCCGTCCCTGTCGGGCGTTTGCTTGCGGAGCGCGCTGCGGCAGGCGTTAAACCCATCACGCTGGAGTTGGGTGGTCACGGGCCGGTTCTGGTCTTTGCCGATGCAGACATTGATGCTGCTGCATTCGGTGGGGCGGCTAACCGCTTCCGTGGAACCGGACAGATCTGCATATCGTCAACGCGCTTCCTGATTCAGCGTGATGTATATGACCGCTTTGTCGAGCGATTTGTGTCTGCCACTCAGGCACTGATTATTGGTGATGGACGACAGGAAACCACTCAGGTGGGGCCGTTAGCCAATCAACGGCAACTGGAAAAAATGGAAGCGCTGGTGGCTGATGCCGTTGCCCAGGGCGCAACTGTGCTCACAGGCGGAAAGCGTATCGATCGCCCCGGCTATTTCTTTGAACCAACGGTGCTCGCCGATGTGCCTATGACTGCACGGATTATGCATGAAGAGCCGTTTGGACCCATTGCCGTGATACGTCCTTTCGACACGCTGACAGATGGCCTTGAGGAGGCTAATCGCCTGCCTTATGCCTTGTCTGCATATGCCTTTACCCGTGATGTCCGTACGGCGATGGATGTCGGTGATGGCCTTGAAGCTGGCATGATCGGCATTAATCAATACCGCATTGTTGCCACTGAACTGCCGTTTGGCGGTATGAAAGAGAGCGGTATTGGCTCAGAAGGCGGGCGCGAAGGGATTGGCCATTACCTGACCAACAAATTTATCAGCCAGATCTAACCCCTCTAATTTTTCTGTATACAGAAAGGATAACACCATGAAACCTATCGATTTTACACGCCCGCGTGCGGCGGCTCGTCCCTTCACGCCCAAACTGTCTGACTTTGTTGAACAACCGCTCTATTCAGACGTATGGACCGACGCTGATCTTGCGCCGCGTGACCGCAGCCTGATCACCATCGCCTGCCTGATTGCGCTTAACCACTCAAATGAGTTGCCGGCGCATTTACGCCGCGGTGTAGAAAACGGCCTGACAAAAACGGAACTCTCTGCGCTGATCACCCATATGGCTTTTTACGCCGGTTTTCCGGCTGCCATTACGGCATCAGCCTATGCAAACGCCACTTTTGCTGAAACCGAAAACGAATAAGTCTGAGGAATAAATGATGAAAGCAATAACCTTTGACCAGTTTGGTCCCGCCGATGTTTTAAAAATCAGTGATGTGGCAGAGCCGCAGTGTCGGCCTGATGATTTAGTGGTTCGTGTCCGTGCAGCAGGTGTTAACCGGGCCGACCTGACCCAGCGCAGGGGAGGCTATGGCCGGCCTGATTTCGGTGACTCCACGCTGATGGGGCTTGAAATTGCCGGAGATGTTATCGCTGTTGGCGAAAAGGCGAAGGGTTACCGTGTTGGTGATCGGGTGATGGGGATTGTTGGCGGAGGGGCCTATGCGGAAATCGCCCGCATTGATTATCGCATGGCGATGCCCATCCCTGAAAACATGGATTACATCCACGCCGCGGCCATTACAGAAGTGTTTGTCACTGCGCACGAGGCCCTGATTCATTTAGGTAAATTGAAACCGGGCGAAACGGTACTGATCCACGCCGGTGCTGGCGGAGTGGGCGGGGCCGCAGTACAACTGGCCCACGCAACCGGTGCGACAGTGATTACGACGGCGAAGCGTGAGGCACATGAACAGGTTCATCGCCTGGGAGCGGATCATGCGATTGACTATGTTAATGAGGACTTTTCGGATGTTGTCGCCCGTTTGACCGAAGGACGCGGAGTGGATGTTATTCTGGACTTTATTGGCGCGCCCTATTTTGAACGCAATGTGAATGCGCTGAACTTTGGTGGAAGGCTGGTGCAGATTGGCATTATGGGGGGCGTGGAAAATGCCCGCATCCCGCTGGAGAGAGTGTTGTATCGCCACCTGCAGATCATGGGAACGGTGATGAAATCCCGGTCGCAGGAGGTTAAGCATGAGATGTCACGCCGTTTCAAAGCGCGCTGGTTATCTCACTTTGGTGAAGCGGGGCTTAATCCTGTTATTGACAGCGTATTTCCACTGGCTGAGGCAGGAAAGGCGCACCAGAGAATGGAAGACGGACTGAATGTCGGCAAGATTGTTTTGACGATGACAGAGTGAGTTTCCGCTAACAATAGCCGCCTTCATCAGAAGGCGGATAAAAAAACACCGGCACAATGTCCGGTGTTGAGTGATTCAGAGATCAGATCTTACAGGCATCGCCACAATCATCATCTGCCACAATGGCCTGCGCTTTCTTGTCGGCATCATCCAGACGTTCTGCATTGCGTTCTTCTGCTTCATCCAGTCCGTTAAACACCAGATTGTCGAGATCAATTTCCATCATTTACCTGCTTTTTCGGTTTTTGCTGTCGACACAGTATAGGGTAAAAAACGGGGCAATGTACCCACCAGAATGCGGAACAGCCAGAAGTGCAAAGTCAGTGAAGAGATTGTCAGGTGGTCGGGTTAGCAATAAAAGTCTTGTATGATGTTAAGCGGGATAGGTAAACTTTAACAACGTGATCACAGTCACGCCTAAACTAAAACAGATCAAAGAGACATTACTATGCAACATATCATTGAAGGTTTTCTCAGCTTTCAAAAAGAAGTTTTCCCGCAACGTAAAGAGCTCTTTCGCAGTTTAGCGTCCAGCCAGAATCCCAAAGCGTTGTTTATATCTTGCTCTGACAGTCGTCTGGTTCCAGAGCTGGTCACTCAGCAAGAACCGGGACAGCTCTTTGTCATTCGTAACGCTGGTAATATTGTGCCACCTTTTGGTCCAGAACCGGGCGGTGTATCAGCGACGATCGAATATGCCGTTGTCGCGTTGGGTGTTACCGATATTGTGATTTGCGGACACTCTAACTGTGGGGCAATGAAGGCGATTGCCGATAATGCGAACCTGGATCCGATGCCTGCAGTTTCTCATTGGTTGCGTTATTCCGATGCGGCGAAAGCGGTGGTCGAAAACAAAACCTGGGGTAACGAGACCGACAAAGTGAACGCGATGGTTCAGGAGAACGTGTTTGCACAGCTGAGCAATATCAAAACCCATCCATCAGTTGCTGTGGGTCTGCGTAATAACTCCATTCGCCTGCATGGCTGGGTTTACGATATTGAGAGCGGTGACATTCGTGCTCTGGATAAAGACACAAAAACATTTGTGTCGCTGTCTGATAACCCGGACGTTTACTTCGAGTAAACCCCGCATTTCTGGGGCAAGGATGCCCTGTCAATCATCGCCATAAAGCCATTTTCTGCGTAATCTGGATGCGGGTTTTTCTGCCGCTTTTGCCATCGCTTCGCCCGTGCTGGCACACTCCTCCAGCCCCTGAATAAAGGGACGATCGTGCATCAGCCACGGGATCGCTCCAAAGGTAATCCTGCCACGAAGCAGGGCCGGTTCTCTGAAGGTATAATCTTCGCCTATCTCTGGGATCTCTTCTCCCACGGACTGAAGGTGTTTACGCAATGAAGGGAAGGGCAGATCTTTCGTTTTCAGCGGTTTTTGTCCACGGGCATCAATAAACACGTCGAATTCCCAGGTGTTATCGCGGGTCGTAATGACGGTACTGTCGTCCTTGATATCCAGTTCATAATCATCTCCCAGGGCCAGAACGCTGATGATTCCTGCTTCCCGAAGTGCCAGAAGCCTGCGAATAGACTGCGACGGAATGGCGGCATAATTATCGATAAAGACGCGCGCGAGCCCGTTCCTGAAGCGTTCTTTGTCCCGTTCATTGAGGTAAGGAACACTATCCTGCACAACCTCATGCAGCCGAAGTACGGCGTAACGCCAGGCAACCGTTCGTCTGCTCCGTTTGTTTTGCTCAACTTCGTGCAGGTTCTCTTCTGCCCACAAAAACGGATCGTGCTTTTTACGCTCTGCGAACCAGGCTTCACGGACAGTGTCTGCATCCAGTGTATGAAGAGAGATGGCTTCGCTCCACACGGGGTCGGCGAGGGCGATCTCTTCCACCATCAGCGCAAATATTCTGTCGAGTAGCCCTTCACTGCCCCTGGCTATTTCCGTTTCGATGACCTCTAGAGTCAGTACTGAAAGGGGATCATAAGGGATAGGACAATAAAAATCGGCTTCGGGCAGGATCCCGGTTCGGGACATCAGCACGATTTTTAACGGCTGGCTTGCGTCATCCAACCTGAATGCATTTTCAACAAATTCGCCATGCTGAATAGCCACCGCCATCGCCGCATCCAGTCCGCTCAGGGACGCTCCCATAATGCCCACATGACAGGCACAGATTTTGGCATCCATTAGCCCGGACCAGGGGCTGGGGAAGAACGTCGGGCTTGCATCATCATCCGACCAGACGTGCCCGGTGGCGATAACGGCAAGGTCATACGTGTCAGGAAAAAGTGTGTCGTTTACCGAGAGCGTTACCCCGTCAGAGGTGACGTCAAGATCGGTGACTAACGATGATTCGTGTATTTGTACCTGAAACCCGATTTTTTTAGCCTCTGCCACTACCGCCAGAAAACGATCACGGAAGTATTCCCCCAACAGAATTCGGGGCAAGAATTGTCGGTCGTGGAGAGTGGATTTCCTGATGTCAAAACGGGTCAGATGCGCTTCTGGCTGATTTTTTAGCCAGTCGAGATAGGTAATGAAAATCGGAGGAATTTCAATGCTGGCAATGTTCGCCAGCATCAGACGCGAATTGTCTTCACCGTTGTAAGGCATACCTACGCCTGCTTTATTCGTTTGTTCAAAAACAGTGACGGCAAGTGGTGATTTGCTTTTCAGCAGAGAATAGAAGGTATAAATGCCCGTAGGGCCAGCGCCAATAATCGCGATCCTGAACATCGCTATTTTTCCTGCCTGTTTTGCCATGAGAAAAGCGTAGCAGGACACGTGTCGCTAAATTCGATTATGGGGAATATTTAGGATAAATAGAGAGAATTTGCACCATTTCAGGACTGAAATGGTGCGTCCGAGTGGACTCGAACCACCGACCCCCACCATGTCAAGGTGGTGCTCTAACCAACTGAGCTACGGACGCAGAATGGTGCGTTCAATTGGACTCGAACCAACGACCCCCACCATGTCAAGGTGGTGCTCTAACCAACTGAGCTATGAACGCAACGTGTTGTCTGTGACAACGGGAACGAATATTAGCGGCACAGCCTGGCTGAGGCAAGAGGGAAAATGCAATTTTCTCTCAGATTTCACGCGATTGCTTCATTCCCGCGCAAAATGAAGAGAAAGTAGCCGCCTGAGGGCGGCTACTGTGCGCTTAACGTGCAGCGCGTTGCAAAATCACCGTCGAAGGCTGACGTTGCAGGAAGCGCATTCGCAGCATCATCAGAATGGCGGCTGATGTTAACCCAATGATAAAGCCCATCCAGAATCCGGCAGGCCCCATACGGTCAACCACCAGGTCGGTAAGTGCCAGGATGTAACCTGCAGGCAAACCCAGAACCCAATAGGCAATGAAGGTAATAAAGAAAATGGAACGTGTATCTTTATATCCGCGTAACACGCCGCTGCCGATGACCTGAATGGAGTCTGAAATCTGGTAAACCGCCGCCAGCAACATCAGGTGAGAGGCGAGCATCACGACCTCCGGGTTGTCGTTATAGAGCAATGCAATTTGCTCACGGAGTGCGATGGTAAAAAGAGCTGTACAGGCAGCCATGCACACGCCAACGCCCAGTCCTGTTCGTGCCGCAGTTTGCGCGTCGAGTGTTGAGCCTTGCCCCAGTCGGAACCCTACGCGAATTGTCACGGCTGCCGCGAGTGACATTGGCAAGACGAACATGAGAGAACTGAAGTTCAGTGCAATCTGGTGTCCGGCAACGTTCACAATGCCCAACGGGGAAACCAGCAGTGCGACCACTGCAAACAGGGTGACTTCGAAGAACAGGGCGAGCGCGATCGGCAAACCTAACTGGACGAGGCGCTTCAGAATATTCATATCGGGTTTGCTGAAGCGACTTTCATTGCGAATATCACGCATTGAGCGAGCGCGGTTGACATAGGTGATCATGCTAAAGAACATCACCCAGTACACTGCCGCCGTGGCAACGCCACAGCCAACACCACCCAGTTCAGGCATCCCGAAATGGCCGTAAATAAAGATGTAGTTCACCGGGATATTCACCAGCAGACCGATAAACCCCATGACCATGCCCGGTTTCGTTTTTGCCAGACCTTCACACTGGTTACGTGCCACCTGGAAAAAGAGGTAGCCAGGCGCACCCCAGAGCAGTGCTCGCAAATAGCCCACCGCTTTGTCGGCTAATGCCGGATCAATATTATGCATTGCACGGATGATATGGCCTGCGTTCCAGAGTACCACCATGATCAGCACAGAGACCGCACCTGCAAGCCAGAACCCCTGACGCACCTGATGCGCAATGCGTTCGCGTCGACCTGAGCCATTAAGTTGTGCGATAACCGGCGTCATCGCCAGCAACAGGCCGTGGCCGAAAAGGATCGCCGGGAGCCAGATGGATGTACCGATCGCTACTGCGGCCATATCGGTGGCGCTATAACCACCGGCCATGACGGTATCCACAAACCCCATTGCGGTTTGGGCAACTTGCGCGATGATCACTGGTATTGCCAGTGCTAATAACTGACGCGCTTCATTCATGTACTTCTGCACGTGAACACCTTTTGTATTGTTGTTATTTGAAAGACTAAAAAAGCCGCCTTAACTGGCAGCAAGAAGAAAAAATAGGGGGATGCCAGCTATTGTAGCGGGGTTTAACTAATTATCTAGTGAAAAAATCGCCAGAAAATGCGCTCTGCTGGCAACCTGTTTTTCCAACTGTTATTGTGATGGGATTAAACGGTGTCACTACCGTCCGGAAAAAACAGGAGTTGTAAGCATGTTTACTGGTATTGTGCAGGGCACAGCAAAACTGGTGTCCATTAATGAAAAACCTAACTTTCGCACCCACATTGTGGAGCTGCCGGAATATATGCTTGATGGGCTGGAAACTGGAGCATCGGTCGCGCACAACGGATGTTGTCTGACGGTAACCGAAATTAACGGCAACCATATCAGTTTTGATTTAATGAAAGAGACGCTGCGCATCACCAATCTGGGTGAGCTGGCTGTAGGTGATACCGTAAACGTCGAGCGTGCGGCGAAGTTTAGCGACGAAATTGGCGGGCATTTGATGTCGGGCCATATCATGACAACGGCAGAGGTTGCGAAAATCCTGACCTCTGAAAATAACCGTCAAATCTGGTTTAAAGTTCAGGATCCGTTATTAATGAAATACATCCTGTACAAAGGATTTATTGGTATTGATGGTATTAGTCTGACCGTGGGGGAAGTTACACCTACGCGTTTCTGTGTACATTTAATACCAGAGACATTGCAACGCACCACATTGGGCGCGAAAAAACTGGGGCATCGTGTCAATATCGAAATAGATCCCCAGACGCAAGCCGTAGTGGATACCGTTGAACGCGTGCTTGCCGCAAAAGAAGCTGCGGTAAAAAATTCAACCGTTGATGAATAAAAATAACCCCGGATATCCGGGGTTATT
Source organism: Lelliottia sp. RWM.1 (assembly GCF_016859735.1). NCBI lineage: Bacteria > Pseudomonadati > Pseudomonadota > Gammaproteobacteria > Enterobacterales > Enterobacteriaceae > Lelliottia > Lelliottia sp. RWM.1. The sequence continues at coordinate 149,528 of NZ_WLVC01000005.1, forward strand.
TTTTAGCGGGCTACGCGTAGCCCGTGTTCTACACCGCGGCTGAATACAACCTGCCATAGCTGAATATCACGCGCCCGGAAGGCCCCTGCACAGGCGTTCAGGTAATAGCTGAACATTCGTTTGAATCGTTCCGAATAGTTGTCAGAAATCTCAGACCATGAAGCCTGAAAACGAGCATGCCACGCCATTAACGTGGTGTCGTAGTCTGCGCCAAAGTTATGCCAGTCCTCCACAATAAAATGCGGTTCACTCGCATTAGCGATCTGTCGTACAGAAGGCAGGCAGCCATTCGGGAAAATGTATTTGTTGATCCACGGGTCGACATTATGGTCGGTCACTTTCGAGCCGATAGTGTGTAGCATAAAAATACCGTCGGGTTTTAAGTTACGGTCAGCGACTGAAAAATAGGTTTTGTAATTTTTGGGCCCGACATGCTCAAACATCCCGACAGAAACAATGCGATCAAACTGGTCATTCAGCTCACGGTAATCCTGCAATAAAATCGTCACGTCAAGATCGCGACACCGTTCCTGTGCCATCTTCTGCTGTTCTGCTGAAATGGTCACACCAACGACGCTAACGCCGTAGTGTTGCGCCATATACTGTGCAAGACCGCCCCAGCCACAGCCGATATCGAGTACCCGCATGCCTGGCTGTAATTGCAGTTTTTCACAAATCAGGCGCAATTTTGCCTGTTGAGCTTCTTCCAGGGTCGTTGCGTCTTTCCAGTAACCGCATGAATATTGCATGAAGGGATCAAGCATGCGGCTAAAAAGGTCATTACCCAAATCGTAATGCTCTTTGCCGACGATCCATGCCCGTTTTTTACTTTGCAGATTGAACAGGCGGGCGGAGGCGACACGCAGTGTATCTTTCAGATGGTGGGGGAGTTGGTTCTCCAGCCCGGCACGTAAAACGCTACTAAAGAAAATATCCAGACGTTCACACTCCCACCAGCCATCCATATAGCTTTCACCGAGACCTAACGACCCCTCCTGCAATACGCGTTTAAAAAAATCGGGATGTTTTACCTGAGGGTCGGAGGCGGAAGACCCGTTAATCGTAATGCCCGCACGACCCAATAGTTCACTGACGATCCTGGACCAGTTGTCGTCCGGAATGCTGACTTCTTCTATGCACGATGAACTCATAGCTTCTCCATCACCTTGCTGTGATCAGAACCTTCAAACAGCGTAGACGCTTTTTCTGGTTTGTGAGAAATCTCACGGTATTACGCCCGCGAGGCTAGTATCCGACGTAGAACAGAGGAAGGGAGATAACCCTTGCCGAAAGGCCGTCCATGGTAAAACGGGAGCACTCCGGCTCCCGTTAACACATAATATTTATCGTATTTATATGAACCAAATTCAGTATAGGCCTCAAAAATGCGTCATTCAATAGAAAATTCTTAGCACCCTAATCACTGAAATGTAACATAATTCCTATCGCAACTATGCGTGGGAGGTCTCTGGCTGAGAATGACTATCCCGTTCATTCTGTGCAGACGACTGCATGCGGTATCCGATAGCAGCCAGAACGACTGTAACAAGCATAACGCTGGTGGTGGTCAACAGCGGCGTGGCGATCAACGCAGAAACGACAAGACTTGCCAGGAAGCACAGGCCCAGTTGCAGAGTGTTCTGTAATGCGGCAGCGCTTCCCGTCGCTTGTGGGAATGGACGCAAGGCTTGCGCCACGACGATAGGATAAATTGCGCCATTTGCGATAGCCATTACGCAGAATGGGCTCAAAATTGCCGTCAGTGAAACGCCAGGGATAAAACCTACTGCCCAGGTACTTATGACGCTGAGTGCGAAAAGAGCCAATAGCCACGGTAGCATCTGCTGTCCTTGCCATTTTTGCAGCGCGGCGCGACACCCATATCCACCGACCAGGAAGGCGATCGTTTGTGGGACATAACTCAGGCCGATAGCCGCCGGACCGTAGCCCATCTCATGCAAAATAAACGGTGAACCAGTCAGCCACGCAAAAAAACTTGCTGAACAGGCAGCGTAAATCAGGACGTTACCGCGATATGCTTTGGTACGCAGTAAAGAGATAAACGTAATCGGTTTTGCATCCGGATGTGGTTTTTCCTTAGATGCAGGTTTCAGCGTTAAGGCAGGCAGCATCAGTATCAGGGTGATTGCAAACAACGTGGCGAAGATAGCCTGCCAGTCAAAATGCGCCAGGATCCAGCTTCCCAGCAAAGGTGCGAGGGCTGGAGAAAGCCCCACCAGTGGCATAATTGTGGCAAAGATACGATTGGTGCGTGACGCCGGATAGTGATCCGTTACCAGCGCTTGCCAGGTGACTGCTGCGGCACAGACACCGACCGCCTGAACGAAACGCAATACCAGCAACCAGGTGGCGTCACGTACCCACAACATCCCCAGACAACCCAAAGCAAAAATGGCTAACCCCAGTAACAGCACCGGTTTACGACCAAATCGGTCAGAGAGTGGTCCCCAAAGCAGTTGAGCAAACGCAAAGCCTGCAAGAAATAAACTCAGGCTGGCGCTAATGGCCGCGGCAGGTGTTTGTAAATCTTCCTGCATAGCAGCGAAAGCCGGTAAATACATATCGGTGGCCAAAAAACCCAGCACGCTTAAGCCGCCGAGCCACACTAAAAATCCTTTCCTGGGGTGCATTGTTTTTTTCTCCTGAGGAGGCAGGTGTACATTGGCGCTGAGTGTAGGGAGTGCAAAGCTGCTTGTGAAACGCTAATATTTGGCGAGTGCATTCAAATTTTTTGTAGGCAGAAAATGTGGTCAGATTATTCTTTGGAAGTGGTGGATGCTGTCGCCCGTAACGGCAGTTTCAGCGGTGCAGCTCAGGAGCTTCATCGGGTTCCATCAGCGATAAGCTATACGGTGCGTCAACTGGAGGAGTGGCTGGCAGTGCCGCTGTTTGAACGACGCCATCGCGATGTGGAGTTAACACCTGCAGGTGTATGGTTTTTGAAAGAAGGGCGTTCTGTTATCAAAAAAATGCAGATCACCCGTGAGCAGTGCCAGCAAATAGCGAACGGTTGGCGAGGGCATCTCTCCATTGCCGTCGACAATATCGTCAAACCCGAACGGACTCGGCAAATGATTGTCGATTTTTATCGCCATTTCTCTGATGTTGAGTTGCGGGTTTCACAGGAAGTATTCAACGGCGTCTGGGATGCTCTGGCGGATGGCAGGGTCGAAATGGCTATTGGCGCAACGCAGGCCATTCCTGTCGGGGGGCGCTATGCGTTTCGCGATATGGGAATGCTCAGCTGGACTTGTGTGGTGGCAAGTCACCACCCCCTGGCTGCAATGAAGGGGCCGCTGAGTGACGACACACTCCGTAACTGGCCTTCACTGGTGCGGGAAGATACGTCCCGTTCACTGCCGAAACGTATTACCTGGTTGCTGGACAACCAAAGGCGTGTTGTTGCGCCTGACTGGGAATCCTCAGCAACATGTTTGTCGGCCGGGCTGTGTGTGGCGATGGTTCCCGTACACTTTGCGCGTCCAAAAATTGACAGCGGTGAGTGGGTTTCGCTGGAACTGGAGAACCCGTTCCCGGATGCAGCTTGTTGTCTTACCTGGCAGCAAAATGATATTTCGCCTGCGCTGGCCTGGCTGCTGGAGTATCTGGGAGACAGTGAAACGATGAATAAAGAGTGGTTGAGGGAGCCGGATTAACCGGCTCCGAAAAGAGCATTAGCGACGATAGTCACGGAATGGGCCATCCGCAACAGAGCGACGCTCGATAAGCCGAGGGTGGACTTCAATTGTTTGCGATTCTTCGCGCTTGCTGACAATTCTGTCCATCAACATATTGAACGCTGTTTCACCAAGTGAATCTTTTGGCTGATGAATCGTGGTCAGTGCCGGTGTAAAGAAGCGAGCATTTCGCACATTGTCATACCCGATCACCGAAATATCCTGTGGTACGCGCAGACCAAGTTCATCGGCTGCACACAGTGCGCCCATCGCCATAATGTCGCCACCGCAGAATACAGCGGTTGGTCGGTGCGGCTGTGACACGATCTGCTGCATGGCGTGATAACCAGATTCAGGCTCAAAATCGCCCTGTACAATCCAGTTTTCCGGAACTGTGATCAGCGCTTCTTCCATCGCTTTCATAAATCCAGCCAGACGTCCCGCTCCAGTGTTGCGCTCCAGTGGACCCGGAATGACGCCAATATCGCGGTGGCCACGCTCAACCAGGTAGCGTCCCGCCATGTAACCACCTTCGAAGGCGTTATCATTCACTGAGTCGGTGAAATCAGCCCGGGTATCTCCCCAGTCCATCACAACCATAGGAATATGGCGATACTCTTCCAGCATGGAGAGCACGGACTCAGGGTATTCGGAACACATAACCAGCAGACCATCAACGCGCTTTTGCGCCATCATGGACAGGTAAGCGCGTTGTTTTTCAATGCTGTTCCATGCATTGCCCAGGATCAGCGTATAGCCTTTCTGGAAGCAATTTTTTTCTACTGCTTCAATAATCTCAGCAAAATAGGCTGCTTCACTACTGGTCGCCAGCAAACCAATGGATTTGGTGTGATTGACTTTCAGGCTGCGTGCAACGGCACTCGGCGAATAGTGTAGCTCTTTAATCGCTGCCCAGACCGCATTGCGTGTCTCTTCAGCAACAAAGCGCGTTTTGTTAATTACATGTGATACGGTTGTAGTGGAAACGTTTGCGCGTTTTGCCACGTCTTTTATTGTTGCCATTAAATGTCACTCCAGACCATATCCTAAGCTCCTGAAAAACTTGAAGGTAAACGTTTGCCTTCTCTCACCCTTATCACGCAATTATGAATCGCGACACGCCGGGAAAACGACACAGGACGTCAGGAGGGGGTCAATGGCCGGTACGCTAATAAATTTAGCGTGGAATTTTGTCTGATCTTGACCAAAAGGGGAAGAGCAAAAGTGGTTATCAGTTTAAATCCTGGAAGATTTTTGACGTAAACTGTGTAAAAATGAGCAAGCTCACTTTTCATGTGGAGATTAAAAGGGGAAAAATTGATGAGTACCGATCTTAAGTTTTCGTTAACGACCACCATTATTGTGCTGGGTTTGATTGTTGCCGCAGGTTTTACTGCCATTCTGCACTGATTTAAACGGGGGGAGAAACCTCTCCCTCCGAACCTTCCTCAATTGTTGCTTTTCCGCTAAATATCTTTTGCTGTTTTGCTAACTTTTCATTTTTTGTGATTGATGTCATGCTTTCCGCTTCTTTGTTCTGTGTCGAGAACCGACGCAGCATCCGGAGTTGACCCATGAAAATCAATTTTCCTCTGCTGGCCCTGGCGATTGGCGCCTTTGGGATTGGCACTACTGAGTTCTCCCCGATGGGGCTACTGCCGGTTATTGCCCAGGGTGTAGATGTTTCTATACCTGCGGCAGGCATGCTGATCAGTGCTTATGCCATTGGTGTAATGGTTGGCGCACCGTTAATGACGTTGCTGCTTTCGCATCGTGCTCGCCGTAATGCTCTGATTTTCCTGATGGCTATCTTTACGCTGGGAAATGTGCTTTCAGCCATTTCGCCGGATTACACCACGTTGATGCTGTCACGCATTCTGACGAGTCTTAACCATGGTGCATTCTTCGGCCTGGGCTCGGTTGTTGCTGCCAGTGTCGTGCCTAAACATAAACAGGCCAGCGCAGTGGCAACCATGTTTATGGGGCTGACGATCGCCAATATTGGTGGTGTGCCGGCGGCAACATGGCTGGGAGAGGTCATTGGCTGGCGGATGTCTTTCCTGGCAACGGCCGCGCTGGGTGTTGTGGCAATGGTCGCGCTCTTCTTCTCATTACCAAAAGGGAGCGCCGGCGAGCGTCCTGATGTCCGTAATGAACTGGCGGTATTGATGCGCCCTCAGGTGTTGTCGGCACTTCTGACCACCGTACTGGGTGCGGGGGCGATGTTTACGCTCTATACCTATATTTCGCCGGTACTGCACGACATTACTCATGCGACTCCCGTCTTTGTGACGGCTATGCTGGTGTTGATTGGCGTCGGATTTTCTCTGGGGAACTACCTGGGGGGAAAACTGGCCGATCGCTCCGTCAGTGGTACGCTGAAAGGGTTTTTAACCTTGCTGATTATCATTATGCTGGCGATCCCGTGGCTTGCGCGCAGTGAAGTCGGGGCTGCTGTCAGTATGGTTATCTGGGGCGCGGCAACGTTTGCGGTAGTCCCACCACTGCAAATGCGCGTCATGCGTGTGGCCAGCGAAGCACCGGGTCTGTCGTCTTCGGTAAATATCGGGGCGTTTAACCTGGGGAATGCTCTCGGGGCCGCCGCAGGTGGGGCGGTGATTTCAGGTGGCCTGGGCTACAGCTTTGTTCCTGTGATGGGGGCGATTATTGCTGCACTCGGGTTGTTGCTGGTGTTGATGTCAGGACGTAAACAACCTGAAACGGCTTGCGCCACAGATTAAATAAAAACGCAGAAGGGCGAACCCTTCTGCGTGTCTTTTATGCAGCGAAATTCTTCGCAACAAATTCCCAGTTAACCAGTGCCCAGAAATGCTCCAGGTAATTTGGACGGGCATTACGGTAATCGATGTAATATGCGTGTTCCCACACATCGACCGTCATCAGTGGTGTTGCTTTAGTGGTCAATGGCGTGCCTGCGTTAGAGGTCGAAACGATAGCCAGCTTGCCATCAGCCTCTTTCACGAGCCAGGTCCAGCCAGAGCCAAAGTTTTTCACTGCGGCATCAGTAAACTTCGCTTTAAAATCTGCGAAGCTGCCAAATGTAGCATTAATAGCAGCAGCCAGTTCACCGGTAGGTTCTCCGCCCGCATTTGGAGCCAGGCAGTGCCAGTAAAACGTATGGTTCCACACCTGAGCCGCGTTATTGAACACGCCCCCTTCAGAACTGCGTACGATCTCTTCCAGCGTTTTGCCTTCGAAATCGGTGTCTTTGATCAGGTTATTCAGGTTGGTGACATACGTCTGGTGATGTTTGCCGTAATGGTATTCCAGGGTTTCCACAGAAATGTGTGGGGCCAGGGCGTCTTTTGCATACGGTAGTGCAGGTAATTCGAACGACATTGCTTCTCTCCTTATTATTTTGTTGCTGCCAATAACCATAAAGACAGCAGGGATAGAGTAGCAAATTGAAAGGGTATGCAAAAGAGGAACTTACCCTGCCACGGAGGTGGCAGGGCAGGGGTTAGCGGATGGTTTTTGGCGTCATCACACGGCGAGCGCCCACGTAGTGGCGTACCCAGTAATCTTCGCTCAGAGAGGTGATTTGAATGTCCTGGCCGCTACGTGGAGACTGGATGAATTTCCCGTTACCTACGTAAACGCCCACATGGTCGGCCATCCCACGCCCTTGGGTGCGGAAGAAGACCAGATCGCCGCTTTCGAGTTCGCCACGGTCGACAGGAGAGGCATCACGCAGGTGGTACATCTCGTTTGCAGTACGTGGGATACGGAATTTCACCAGGTCTTTGTAGGCGTAGTAGACAAGACCGCTGCAATCAAAACCGGTACGCGGTGATGTACCGCCCCAGTGATAAGGCTTGCCAATTTGCCCCATCAGTTTATTCATGGCCGTTTTTTGTGCCTTTTGCACGCGTACCTTATGAACTTCAGCCACCTTCGTCACTTTGACGCATTTCGCTTTATGGCCTTTACGTGGCGTGCATTTTTCGGTCACAACCTTTGTCAGTACAGGAGTGGCTTTTCGGGTAGCGGAATGGGCAGTGCGAGTCGTTTTGGTTTTACTGGAGGCGGTATGCTTGGTTTGAGCGGTAGTTTTTTTCTTTTCGTTCTTACTGCTTGGTTTTTTCTTACGTTCTGTGGTTTTTGCCAGATGCGATTTTTGCACAGCAGAGTGCCGCGCCTGCTCGGAGGCGTTAGCCGCTGGCGTGAAAGCGAGTGTTGTAAACAGTAAAGCACAGAGCGTGATCGAGATTTTATTTATCCGCGCCACTGGGCAGTCCCCTGATAAATGCCGGTCATCAATAAGACCCGCGTATGATTTACAAAGCCCGTCGATTCTAATCTATAAAAACCCGAGAAGTTAATAGCATTTTTCAATCTAAAATCGTGTTTCGTTAGCAAGTGCAAAAAAATTCATCAATCTGTCGCACTATTGTTCACTCCCTAAGCAAAACTTTAGATTAAATAGGGTTAAACTACATTTGGAATGCAACTTATACGCGTAACCGTTAAAATATATAGACGTGACAAAAATGTTATTTTCCGATGTCCGTCTGAACCGCTACAATGACAGACGAATGCCGTAACAGAAGTTAAAGGAAGCAAGACATGAGCACCACTATTGAAAAAATCCAGCACCAGATTGCTGAAAACCCGATTCTCCTGTACATGAAAGGTTCTCCAAAACTGCCAAGCTGCGGTTTCTCCGCGCAAGCGGTCCAGGCGTTGTCTGCCTGCGGCGAGCGTTTTGCTTACGTTGATATCCTGCAAAACCCGGATATTCGCGCTGAATTACCAAAATATGCAAACTGGCCGACGTTCCCGCAACTGTGGGTTGATGGTGAGCTGGTTGGTGGTTGCGACATCCTGATTGAAATGTATCAGCGTGGCGAACTGCAGCAGTTGATCAAAGAAACGGCAGCTAAGTACAAATCAGAAGAGCCTGATGCGGAATAAGTTTTTGCCCCAGTAAAAAAGCGACCATAGCGGTCGCTTTTTTTATGTCTGGTACAGATTACTCTTCGCTTTCGCCCATCGATAACGGCCAGCCGCCAAGACGCTTCCAGCGGTTCACAATCTCACAGAATAACTCTGCTGTACGTTCGGTATCGTACAATGCGGAGTGCGCCTGTGTACCGTCAAAATCGATCCCTGCGGTGATGCAGGCTTTCGATAGCACAGTCTGACCAAGTGCCAGGCCGCTCAGGGCCGCGGTATCAAAGGTAACAAACGGGTGGAAAGGGTTGCGTTTGAGGGATGCTCGCTCGGCAGCAGCCATCATAAAGCTGTGATCAAATGTGGCGTTGTGGGCCACCATAATTGCGCGACTGCAATCACTCTCTTTCATCCCTTTGCGTACCATTTTAAAAATGGCGTGCAGGGCGTCGTACTCGCTCACCGCACCGCGCAGGGGGTTATGCGGGTCAATACCGTTAAATGCCAGCGCTTCGGGTTGCAGGTTTGCACCTTCGAAGGGGTCAACATGGAAATGCAGCGTGGTGTCCGGTGAAATCCAGCCCTGTTCATCCATCTTCAGCGTGATGGCAGCAACTTCAAGCAGCGCATCGGTTTTAGCGTTGAATCCCGCAGTTTCAACATCAATAACAACAGGATAAAAACCACGAAAACGGTCGCGTAGACCGGCAAATTGAGCGTTATCGGACATCAGGGTCTCTTACAAGGGGAAAAAAGCAGAGCGCATTATGGCAAATTTTGAGGGGGGATGCAGTAAAACTAGGGGCGCATCGCGCGCCCGTGAGAATCAATTGCCCAGACCACGACCCGCATCTTTGGCTTCGATCAACTCGATTTTATAACCATCAGGATCTTCAACAAAAGCAATGACCGTCGTGCCGCCTTTTACCGGACCGGCTTCGCGCGTGACGTTGCCGCCGTTGCCACGAATACGTTCGCAGGCCTCTGCCGCATTATCGACTTCGAGGGCGATATGGCCGTAGGCCGTGCCCAGCTCGTATTGGTCTACACCCCAGTTATAGGTCAGCTCAATGACCGCTTCATCGCTTTCCGGGCCGTACCCGACGAATGCCAGCGAGTATTTATATTCCGGATTTTCACTGGTACGCAGCAGTTTCATGCCCAGCACGTTAGTGTAAAAATCGACAGAACGTTGTAAATCGCCAACGCGCAGCATGGTGTGAAGTAGGCGCATAATTTCCTCATTAACGAATGGATTATGTTTTTGAACAGAAACGATGTTTTAGTATAGCGGCGAAGTATCGCCGCTATCAATGAGGGGATTATAAAGAAGGGTAATCGGTGTAGCCTTCAGCCCCGCCGCCGTAGAAGCTTTCTGGACGCTGTGGATTCAGTTCCGCTTTACGTTCCAGTCGGGCGACCAGATCAGGGTTGGCAATATAATCGCGCCCAAAAGCAACCGCGTCGATCAGACCTTTGCTAATCAGATCTTCTGCTTTTTCTGGGGTATATGCGCCTGCACCAATAATCACACCGTGGAAACGTTCACGCACTTTCTGGCGGAATGCTTCGGTGTAAGGCTGACCACCGGCCCAGTCTGGCTCGGACATGTGCAGATAGGCAATACCACGTTTAGCCAGCTCTTCAATCAGATACAGCGCATCGGCTTCTTCGTTCGGACCGTTGTCAACGTTCTGGAAAGAACCAACTGGAGATACACGAATACCAATACGGTCCGGGCTCCACTCCTGACATACGGCATCAACCACTTCCAGTACCAGGCGTGCACGGTTTTCCACACTACCGCCATACTGGTCGGTACGATGGTTGGAAGACGGAGACAGGAACTGGTGTAGCAGGTAGCCGTGAGCAGAATGCAGTTCAACCAGATCAAAACCCGCTTCGCGCGCGTTAGCTACGGCCTGACGGAAATCGTTCACAATGCCAGGGATCTCATCAAGCTCAAGTGCGCGCGGCATAGAGGTATCAACACGAATGGCATGTCCGTTTTCATCACGCAGAGAGGTACGCGTACCTGCGCTCAATGCGGAAGGAGCCACAGGAGCCTGACCACCAGGTTGAATGCTGTTATGTGAAATACGACCGGTATGCCACAGTTGAACCGCAATGCGACCCTCTTCAGCATGAACACCCGCTGTAATTTTCTTCCATGCTGCCACTTGTTCCGGGCTGTGCAGGCCTGGTGCGCCAGCATATCCTTTTGCCTGGGCTGAAATTTGAGTTGCTTCTGAGATGATAAGACCAGAGCTGGCACGCTGACGGTAATATTCACCCATCAGTGGAGTTGGGATATCACCCGGTTCAATACTGCGCAGGCGTGTAAGAGGGGCCATGAATACGCGGTTTGGTGCGGTAACGGCTCCCACTTTCAGTGGGGTAAATAATTTTTCAGCTGACATAGAAACTCCTGAGTAGACCGGTCGACTAGTAATGAGGTAAATAAAAACGCCTGTCAAACGCCAGGCGTTGTAATACTGTTTTTCACATGAGCCAACGCGCTTTCGAGCGGCACGGCACTGCGAGAAATCTTGGCTTGCAGGTTTGCACCTAACCAAAGGGCATATAAAACCTGGGCCTGCGTTAACGGCTCGCCGGTGAAGGTGAGCGTTTTTTCACTGCGACCTTTTTCCAGCGCCTGAGCCAGCAGGGCGATAACCCCGCTTGCTCCTTTGTCCATTGCGGTGCGCATATCTTCTGAAAGATCGCACACTTCCGCAGAGAGTTTGACCGTCAGGCAACCGCTAATAATGCCCTGTTGGCAAAACTGTTTCAGCGTTTCCTGATAGTAGTTAAGAACACGATCCCGATAGTTACCTTCACCGCTCGCAAAGTGGGTGGCAAGTCGCTGGTGGTAGCTGGCATAGTGCCGCTCAAGCATGGCCACGCCAAACGCTTCTTTGGATCGAAAATAATGGTAAAACGATCCTTTAGGAACCTCAGCGGTTTTCAATAACTCGCTCAGACCCATTCCCGTAAACCCCCGGTGCATACACAGGCGCTCGCCGGTTTCCAGGAGGTGTTCACGGGTATCATGTTCTGTGTTTCTGCTCATGCCGCCACTCTAATAGACCGTTCGGTCTAATGCAAGCATCATTGTTGACGACAATGTGTCAGAAGATCCAGCTGTGGTTGATAAACGGTTGATTTTACATTCATCATCCCCAGGACTGTTGAGAACAGATTGTCCTGAGAAACAGCCTCTTTTGCGGCCTGGTCGCGCAAACATTGCTCATTAATCCCAAAGTTTTTTGTGTAGTCCGGGGACAGCCAAAACATGAAAGGAATGTGCGTCTGCTGCTCAGGGGCCAGCATATATGGCGTGCCGTGCAGATAAATCCCGCTTTCGCCCAATGATTCACCGTGATCGGAGAGGTAAACCAGGGCTGTGTTCATGGTTGACTGCCGCGCTTTCAGAGCGTCGATTGTTTTACTGACCACACTGTCGGTATAAAGAATGGTGTTGTCATAAGTGTTAATCAGTGCCTGGTGGTCGCAATCCTGAATTTCATTGGTATCGCAGGTTGGCGTAAATTGGCGGAAATTGTCCGGGTAGCGGTTGTAATACGCAGGTCCGTGGCTGCCCATCAGGTGAATCACGAGTACAGAATCTTGCTTCAGACCATCAAGAACATCATCCAGACGATAGAGGTTTACATCGTCAATACAGGATTTATCTTTGCAAAACTGCTCCAGCTTCCACTGAGTCATGTCGGTGTGCGGCACTCGGTCACAAGCCCCTTTGCATCCACCGTCGTTATCTCGCCACAGAATATTGACACCGGCATGGCCCAGTACGTCGAGCAAGCCTTCCTGATGGCGTGCAAGGTCTGCATCATATTTTTTACGGGTCATACCTGAGAACATGCAAGGTACAGAAACCGCGGTTTCCGTTCCACAGGAGGATGCCTGCGGGAAGTTGATCATGTTTTGTTTTTTCAGTTGCGGATTGGTTTCACGCTCATAACCATTTAGCGAATAGTTTGCAGCACGTGACGCTTCGCCAACGACCAGTATCAGAACGGTTTTCTTTTTCTGCCCGGAAATCAGTGGACCCTTGTGCGCATCTTCTCCAATGCGAACCAAAGATTGATCACCTGCAAACCAGCGTGCTTTGCTGTATTTCGCCATCGCACTGACATAGTTCGCTGGCGTGACCATTTTGACGATGCTTTTGTTATTACGAAACAGCGATGCGTAGTCCTTATAAAACACGGACGCGACGAGAATAATCACCAGTAGTGCGCCAAGAATAGACACGATACGCATCAGCAGAGCAACCCACCATTTCCCGGTGCGAATACGTACAAGTGCTAACACGACGGAAGGAATAATCCCCGCTATGGCAATCCATGTCAGTAGTTGGGGGGTGACTAACGCTGTGGCTTCCTGTGAATTTGTTTCGAAGACGTTGACCATCATATTCTGGTCAATAACGGCTCCATAGGTGTACATAAAATAGGTTGCAGCGGCGCAGCCGATAGTGAGCAGGATCAGCAGTGGCTTACGGATAAACGGGATATTCAGCAAGCTGAAGATAATCACCCAACCACAAAACAACACCAGCGGAATAGATGCTGCGAACAGCATGTCATGAAACTGTGTTGGCGCAATAATAGCCCAGCTACGCTGGATAAAGAGCGCGTTGAGAAAGGTGAAAAGGAGTGCACAGCCCAGAGTGAATTTCGTGTCGTTACACTGTAACTTTTTAATCAACCACATCGAGATCATAACCATTCATTTTATTGATGCTGGCGAGTATAGAGAGGGAAGATTAGTGAAACCTTAATGCCACATTTCTGTGGTAAAGCCCTTGCACACGGGACGTTTAACGTCTTCACTGTAGGTGATGAATGGTGTGTGGAGGTGCGTGTGGCAGAGCAACTGGAGTTTTTCCCTGTCCAGAGCCCGTGCCGGGGTATTTGTCAGTCGGATGAGCGCGGATTCTGTCGGGGGTGTATGCGTACACGCGATGAGCGTTTTAACTGGCAAAATTTGAGCGACACACAAAAACAGGACGTTCTGCGTCTCTGTCGACAGCGCCTGCTGCGCAAATTACGCGCAAGCAAGACAGGTAATACCGAAGAACCCCAGCAACCTTCACTGTTTTAGCAGCGCAATTGCGTATACTCATAGCATCTATTCCTTGAGGAAATTGTTATGGTTCAGCGTATTGCCCTTGCACCCCAGGGCCCGGAATTCTCCCGCTTTGTGATGGGTTACTGGCGCCTGATGGACTGGAATATGTCCCCGCTTCAACTGGCGAGCTTTATTGAAGAGCACCTCGATTTAGGCATTACTACTGTCGACCATGCTGACATCTATGGCGGCTATCTGTGTGAAGCCGCATTTGGTGAAGCGTTAAAATTGGTTCCGGCGTTACGTAACCGGATGGAGATCGTCACAAAATGCGGTATCGCGACCACGGCCAAGCCTGAACACGCTCTGGGCCACTACATCACGACTCGCGATCACATTGTTCAGAGCGCTGAGCAATCTCTGGCCAATCTTGCGACCGATCATATCGATCTTTTGCTGATTCACCGTCCCGATCCATTGATGGATGCTGATGAAGTGGCAGAGGCGTTCCTGAACCTGCATCAGAGCGGTAAAGTTCGTCATTTTGGCGTATCAAACTTTACTCCGGCGCAGTTCACACTGCTCCAGTCTCGTCTGCCATTTACCCTGGCAACCAACCAGGTTGAGATCTCCCCGGTACACCAGCCGTTACTGCTGGATGGTACACTGGATCAACTGCAACAGTTACGTATACGGCCGATGGCATGGTCTTGCCTCGGTGGTGGGCGCTTGTTTAACGATGAGGCGTTCCAGCCATTGCGTGATGAATTGACCACGATTGCACGAGAACTGAATGCGGAAAGCATTGAGCAGGTAGTTTATGCGTGGATTATGCGTCTGCCATCGAAACCATTGCCGATTATCGGTTCTGGTAAAATTGAACGTGTTCGTGCGGCAATAGCGGCGGAAGAGCTGCAAATGACCCTTCAACAATGGTTCCGCATCCGTAAAGCGGCGCTGGGGTATGATGTTCCCTGATAACAAAACCCCCTGATTTCCATCAGGGGGTTTCCTCATGTTGTTCGGAAATGGTCCCAGGCGCAGGAGCCTGCTCAAGCTGAGAAAGAGAGCAATGTAAGCGCCAGATTAAATGAGGCCAGGTCGCGTGCTGCAGGCGCAGGGTGGCGTCCCAGGGTTGTGCAAATTCGTTGTAACTCCTCCAGCGTCAGTGCCAGTGGTCGTTGCTGAACGCCCCGTTCACTCATCACGTCCCGCAGCAGCGCAATACAAACATCACGAACCTGCGACAACGGATCCGATCGTGTTTCCCAGGCGCGTAATTGCCACACCACATGTGAACAATTGAGCAAGACAACGCCCCAGCGCAGCAACCAGCGGCGGGAGAGAGAGTCCTGACTATTATTCAACTGGCTAACATGATGGTAAACCAGCGATTCATATTCACTCTCGCGAAGGTGGGGTTTACGGCTCAGTTGATCGACGAATCCTCTGCGCAACTCGCGAATATGGCGTCGACTCTTACGTGCGTCGGAGCCTGGTCGCAGAACGGCAAACGCCAGCCAGGCGAGGGCAACCCCCAGAATTTTTGCCAGGTTGTCGTTCAGGAAATCTGCAAAATCATAAACCGGTGGGTTTGTTACGGCGATAAATGACCCCATAAACACAATCAGTTGTCCCCATAAACCAGCCAGTTTCGGCATCTGTAACTTCAGCAGTTGCATGGTGGTGAGCAGAGGAAAGAGAAAAAGCAGAAATTGCCACAAGTCAGTGATTTGGACCATCAATCCGAACATGACCACAAAACTGAAGAGTGACAGGAGCGTCAGCGTACGCAGTAGTAGCGTCAGGGAATTAAAGGGAGAGGCGACCACGGAGTACAGTACGCAACTGATGGCGGCAAGTGTCAACGCTGCTGAACTTGCGTCCCACTGCGTTGCGATTCCCCATGTACCGACAAGCATGAGCGCACAAAAGGTACGAAAGCCGCTCCAGAGTGCTTCCATGTTATCTGTGTGTCTTGCTAGCGCTGGGCTTTGCGGGACCGCAAATTTCGTAATCGGTGTGGCATTTTCAATGGTATTTATCCAGCGACTGCTCTGCAAATAGAGCCGACAAAAATAGCGCAGCCTCTGCCAGAACGCGCGATGCCGGTAATCATACTCATCCACAGGGGCCAGTGGAGCAATAATGCGTGCAACGGTGTAAAAGTCGGTCTGCGGGCGGGCCAGGGTATTGAGCAGGGTTTCAATGACGTCACGGGTATTTTCAGGTGGATTAGGCCAGTTGAGCAACATTCGGCGCAGACTGGAGATCGCACTGGTCATCCGCAACTGTTGGTGCAAAACATAGTTGAGCAGCGCATTTTGGCGGCGAAAGCGGTAGTGGCTCCAGAACGCCTGGATCCGCAGAAGATTCATGGTCAGGATTTGACCGATGACTTTTTCATGAGCAAGGCGGATCTCGTCGTTGGTTTCGGGCTGCCAGAGAAGACTGGCATGCTCAAGCAAACGGGCATGCATTGTTTTCAATGCAATGATGAGTGCTGTGCCATCGGACGTGCTGGGCAAGATCATCATCATTACGCCGCCGCACAAAATGCCGACAATGACTTCGCAAACACGGGCCTGTGCGATATCCCACAGTTCAGTTGTGTCCAGAACATTGATCATCGGAAAAGCGATAATGGCCGCAGTATAGCCAGCCAGTTGAAACGCGTAAGCGACATTATTGGTAAAATGCGCGCAGGCCCAGGTACAAAAACCTAGCCAGCTCGCCATGCTGAGTAAAAACAGCCAGGGATCGTTGAGGGTATGACCTGCAATGATGAGCGCTGCAGTTGCGCCTAATAAGCTACCGGCAACGCGCCCCAGGCTTTTGCTAATAACACCTCCAACGGTTGGGAAACTCACCACTGCCGCAGAAGTCATCGCCCAGTAAGGTTCATCCAGATTGAGATAATAAGCGATGATAAGGGCAAGGCACATTGCAATGCCGTTTCGAAGCGCATACCGCCATTGTGGGCGCGTCGCTTTAATCCAGGGGGTATTACGCCAGGAAAAAGCCTGCAAATTCATCAGCGTGTCCCAATTGACACAGTGCAGGTTGTACCTGACACCAGTGTAATGTCCTGCGGTATGTTATCGAATTCCACCCGAACCGGGACGCGTTGAGCAAGGCGCACCCAGGGAACATTGGGTTTGATATCCGGAACCAAACCGGAATCTGTCTCTACGCTTTGATCGTAAATGGCACGTCCAATGCTTGAAACGTGACCCTGTAACGTCTGCGAGCCGCTGTAAAGTGTGATCTGAGCGGGTGCTCCGTTCCGAATATGGCGTAATTTTGTCTCTTCAAAATAACCGACAACATAAAAAGAGTGGCTATCAATCAGCGCAAAAACGGGTTGACCGGTCGTTGCGTAATTACCGACGCGTGTAGATAAGTTTGTCACCCACCCATCCACAGGGGCTTTAACGACAGTTTGGGTCAGTTGCCATTCAACCTGTTTAAGGGAAGCCTCAGCCACATCTACACTGGCCTGCATAGCCTTGACATTGATATTGGCGGTATCTAAGTCTTCTGCAGAAATGTAATTTTGCGATAAATGGCGGCGGCGGTTGGCTTCATTATTGGCTTTGGCCAGGTCGGATTGTGCCTTTGCAAGTTGCGCCTGAGCATTAAGGATCGCGATATGGTACGGCGTTTCATCGATGCGGAATAACACATCGCCCGCTTTTACGAACTGGTTATCTTTAATAAGAAGTGTCGTGATACTGCCTGAAACCTGAGGGGTAATGCTGACCTGCTCGGCGCGGATTTTTCCATCTCTCGTCCAGGGTGATTGCATATAAAAGTTCCACAGCCACCAACCGGCGAGGAGTGCCAAAGCGAGCACAAAAAGAGTGGAAAAGTATTTAAGCGTTTTCAGGGTCATAATCACCACACAATCAATACGGCAAGGCCAAGACACACGGACAGGGCAAACAGGGAAAGATCCATTAGCATGGGATGCCAGATTTCACCGGAATACATCCAGTCACGCAGTAGACGATGTGCAACAAGCCAAATCAAAAATCCCAGCAGGGCGGCTTTAAACAGGGGAGGAAAGTATACGGATGCGCCGACGATCAGATCTTGAAGAGGTAACCCTGCGGAGCGATAAGAGAACGTCACGAGCAGAAATCCTTTGCAGAGGAGAGAATGCCACGATGGCCTGTCTTAAAATAATGAAGCATCAGCATTCAGTGTAAATCATACTTTCGACATGGATGAATGTAGTATTGCATTTGTTTTGGCAATATAAATGCTGCACACTATTCTAAAATCAGTATAATAACTTAGCAAGCTAATTATAAGGAGATGAAATTGGAATCGCCATTAGGTTCTGATCTGGCAAGGTTAGTACGCGTCTGGCGTGCTCTGATTGACCATCGCCTCAAACCTCTGGAATTGACACAGACACATTGGGTAACGTTGCATAATATTCATCAGCTTCCACCCGAACAGTCGCAAATTCAACTGGCAAAAGCGATAGGCATTGAGCAACCGTCACTGGTACGTACGCTTGATCAGCTGGAGGAAAAAGGACTTATTTCCCGCCAGACCTGCGCCAGCGATCGTCGCGCTAAGCGGATTAAACTTACTGAGAAAGCGGCTCCCATCATCAGCGAGATGGAAGCGGTTATCAGCAAGACGCGAGGGGAGATCCTGTCAGGGATTTCACCCGCGGAGCTGGAGATGCTCATTAGCCTGATTGGGCGACTTGAACAAAATATCAGCGAACTGCAGTCACGTGGCTGATATCACTAAAAAGCCTTGCAGCAGCAAGGCATTTTTTATCGATAGACCACGACGCGGTTTCGACCTGTCTCTTTAGCCTCGTACATCGCTTTATCGGCACATTCAACGCAATGCTCTGCTGTGACATTTGCGGATGTTGCGGTAAACACGCCCATACTGATGGTAATCGGCTCCGGGAGTTGTCCGTTGCTGCTGGCGTTGTCATAGCTGCTTAAATTTACGCGAATACGCTCTGCAACCTGACGTGCAGCCTCTGAAGGCGTATTGCTCAGGAGCAGAACAAACTCTTCTCCCCCAATCCGCGCGGCGATGTCTTGTGGTCTTACCGAGTCCACCAGCAGGTTTGAGACAAACTGCAAGACTTTGTCTCCCTGGAGGTGTCCGTAGCAATCGTTGATTCGCTTAAAGCGGTCAAGATCGCTGACGATCACAGACACAGGTTTTGACTCTTTCGCTGTGCTGAGTGCGAGGTTTAGCGTGTCGTAAAAATAACTGCGATTGTAGAGGCGTGTAAGCGGATCGCGAATCGAGTTTTGATAAGACTGTTGGTACTTCAAATGGGAATCGCGGTAGAGATTAAAAACATCATAAAGCAAAATGAAAATGATGAGTAATGTCGCAACCGTTTCAAATAAACGGGCGCGATACCAGGCAATATCTTCTGCATGACCACCAAATAACAGCATGGTCAATGTCACGATATAGCAGACACATAAAAAGTTTCCGCCCACCCAAAACAGATTGCGCAGACGGGTAATAATCATCAGGGTTACTAATGTAACAATCCATAAGATGATCAAAATGATATTGATAACCTGGCTCCAGAGAACCATAAATTGCCGGGTTTCATTATCAACTAAATCCAGCGTTAACAATGAAGAATGGCTGGAATAACACCACGCCAGCACAACCATACATACGGTAAAAAGAGATGCGACGGAAATAATTGAAACATGCGCCAGTCGTGACAGCGGAAAATCTCTGACGGTATAAAGTACGGCTGCAACGATAATCAATACGGCCATCATGATATGGCGGAACATAAAGAAAATCATGGCGTCGTTATAATTGATGACATTGAACTGGTACAGGTCAAGCCACTCGGGAAAGCTTGCTAATGTACCGACCATGAGTAGCGTCGAGCCTGAAAAGGTAAGCGCGATGACGATAAGATACAGCCGCTTTCGGTCACACCAGTATTTCATTGCCATGAAACAGGCAATAAATAGATGAAATACGAGTAAAAAGATGGTGAGTGTCGGGAATAAGAGCGGTGAAAACGAAGGGACGAGTTCGACCAGTTCTAAAAAAGAATATTGCAATATCCCGATGACAATAATGCAACAAAGGCTAAAGTAGACATAACGGTTGTTTACATAACGACTAATCAGAATCATATGTGTTTTTTTGAAAGATAATAGAGTGCATTAAAAGTAAGTTGGATTCTGACAGTCTAACGGGGTTACGAGAAAATACTTTGCGCAGGGACAATGCAGGTGGGGATTAATTAATTATATGATGAATGAATTAAGTAAATTTATTTATTTAAATGATGTTTATTGCCAAAGGATGTGGCTATGAAGCCACATCCTTTACATGATTATCGTGGAGAAACAGTAACCTGACTGCCGTTGCTGGCCAGTACCACACGTTGGCCGGATGAGAACTTGGTGTTGCCTTGTTTTTGAACAACCATAATGGTGTTGCCGTCGTCTTTACGGATTTCCAGCTCTACGCCCTGGGTTTTGTTCATTGCACCCTGAACCCCCTGGCCTGCGACACCACCAGCGACTGCGCCTGCTGCTGTTGCCAGAGAACGGCCTGTGCCACCCCCGACGGTGTTACCCAGGAAGCCGCCCAATACTGCACCACCGATTGCGCCAATCACGTTGTTGTCATCGCCACCCTGGATCTGAACAGGACGCACATTAACAACAGTACCGTAAGTCACGTTTTGAACTTGTTTAGCTTCGGAAGCGGTGTAAACGTCGCCAGAAAGGGAATCGTTATTCACACAACCAGCCAGAGTTAATCCAATCAGCGAAACGCCCAGTACACGTAAAATCATTTGAATCTCCTGTTCACCAAAAACGCTCAAGTGAGCATCCGTTATGGCTAAATTATATGGCATACCGAGCCATAGATCATATCTTTGCACTAACAATGGGAAAATTGTACTTGAATTTGACTTAACGAGACATAAACAAAAACGGGCAACGGTTACGTGTCTGACATTGTTAAAAAATCTTAACGCGACATAGTAAAGCATTGCGGTTTATGGTGGAGTGTTTGCCATTAGTTCACGCAACGTAAGGAATACGCATGAAATCGGGTCGCTACATAGGTGTTATGTCAGGCACTAGTCTTGATGGGGTCGATGTTGTATTGGCCGCAATAGATGAAAACATGGTGGCGCAGCAGGCGAGCCTGACCTGGCCGATTCCTGTCTCCCTCAAAGAAGATATTCTGAATATCTGCCAGGGCCAGCAACTGACACTTTCTCAACTGGGACGGCTTGATGTGCGGTTAGGCGCGTTATTTGCCGACGCGGTATTGGCGCTTATGCACAAAGAGAACCTTCAGCCTCAGGATGTGGTCGCGATTGGCTGTCATGGGCAAACGGTGTGGCATGAACCTACAGGTGAAGCGCCACATACGATGCAAATCGGTGATAACAACCAGATCGTCGCGAAAACCGGCATTACGGTTGTTGGTGACTTCCGGCGTCGTGATATCGCACTTGGTGGACAAGGCGCACCGCTCGTACCTGCTTTTCATCAGGCACTGTTAGCAC
Source organism: Lelliottia sp. RWM.1 (assembly GCF_016859735.1). Lineage (NCBI taxonomy): Bacteria > Pseudomonadati > Pseudomonadota > Gammaproteobacteria > Enterobacterales > Enterobacteriaceae > Lelliottia > Lelliottia sp. RWM.1. Next base: position 170,792 of record NZ_WLVC01000005.1, read on the forward strand.
ATCCGCAGGAACGTCGAATGGTGCTCAATATTGGGGGTATTGCTAATTTGTCGATGCTCATTCCAGATCAGCCTGTGCGGGGTTACGATACCGGGCCTGGGAATATGCTGATGGATGCCTGGATATGGCGTCAATGCGGAAAACCCTACGACAAAGATGCTCTGTGGGCCTGCGAAGGAAAAGTGATTATTCCGCTGTTGCAGTCCATGTTAAGTGACCCTTATTTTTCTGCGCCAGCCCCGAAAAGCACAGGCAGAGAGTATTTCAATTATGGCTGGCTTGAGCGCCAGTTAGCACAATTCCCCGCGCTCGCCCCGCAGGATGTCCAGACCACTCTTGCTGAATTAACTGCGATATCAATTTCGGAACAAGTACTGCTCAGCGGTGGTTGCGAACGCCTGTTGGTATGCGGCGGCGGTAGCCGAAATCCGCTCGTTATGGCTCGTCTTGCCGGGTTATTGCCGGGTACAGAGGTTTCAACGACCGATGACGCAGGGATCAGTGGCGATGATATGGAGGCACTGGCATTTGCCTGGCTTGCCTGGCGAACCGTGGCCGGATTACCCGGTAATTTACCGTCGGTGACGGGGGCGCGCGAAGCCAGTGTTCTTGGGGCGCTTTTTCCTGCAAATCCACGTCATAATCAGAGTTAACTGAAATTCAACGCAACGTGTAACCGCTAAGATTAACAGGAAAACAGGAGGGCAACGCTGCCCTCCAGGACCAGGATCGTCTTCGGAACACGCCCATGAAAAAACTCTTTCTTGTTGTTGCCCCTTTCTTACTGGCAGGATGTAGCGTCTACAACCAGTTTGTTGAACGTATGCAGACGGATACGCTCGAATACCGCTGCGATGAAAAACCGCTGACCGTTAAGCTGAACAATCCTCGTCAGGAGGCCAGTTTTGTCCTCGACAACAAACTGCTTACCCTGAAGCAGGGGATGTCGGCTTCTGGCGCACGCTATACGGACGGTATCTATGTGTTCTGGTCTAAAGGGGACAATGCGACGGTTTACAAACGTGACCGTGTGGTCCTGAACAATTGTGAGCTGCAAAATCCGAAGCGTTGAGATTTTTACAGGGGCGGCGCACAATAGCGCCACCCATAATCAATCTCAGCTAACGCCATGTCAGATAACGACGAATTGCAGCAAATTGCGCACCTGCGCCGTGAATACACCAAAGGCGGCCTGCGTCGCCAGGATCTTCCCGCCGAACCGCTGGTGCTTTTTGAGCGCTGGTTAAAACAGGCCTGTGAAGCGAAACTTGCCGATCCGACGGCAATGGTTGTGGCGACGGTTGATGAAAACGGTCAGCCATACCAGCGTATTGTCCTGCTCAAGCATTATGATGAAAAAGGGCTGGTGTTTTACACCAACCTGGGCAGCCGCAAAGCGCATCAAATCGAAAAAAACCCTCGCGTTAGCCTGCTGTTCCCGTGGCATATGCTGGAGCGTCAGGTGATGGTGACGGGGAAAGCAGAGCGCCTCTCAACGCTCGAAGTGCTGAAATATTTCCACAGCCGCCCGCGTGACAGTCAAATCGGGGCCTGGGTATCAAAACAGTCAAGCCGCATTTCTGCGCGTGGTGTGCTGGAGAGTAAATTCCTCGAGTTAAAGCAAAAATTCCAGCAGGGTGAAGTCCCACTGCCCAGTTTCTGGGGCGGATTTCGTATCCCGATCGAACAGATGGAGTTTTGGCAGGGTGGTGAGCATCGCCTGCACGACCGCTTTTTATACCAGCGTGATAATGACACGTGGAAAATCGACCGACTGGCGCCATAATCCCCGAAATTTGTTGTGTTAAGCGCTAGCGCTACGTGCGCCAGCGCTTTATTCTATGTACCTTTCGCGTTAGGCGAAAAGTCGTGTACCGACAGAGGTGCAGTCGTTTATACATGGAGAATTTGATGGCAAGCAGTAACTTGATTAAACAATTGCAAGAGCGGGGTCTTGTGGCCCAGGTGACGGACGAAGAAGCGTTAGCAGAGCGACTGGCGCAAGGCCCGATCGCGCTCTATTGCGGCTTCGATCCCACCGCAGACAGCTTGCATTTGGGGCATCTTGTTCCATTGTTATGCCTGAAACGCTTCCAGGAGGCGGGTCATAAGCCTGTCGCGCTGGTGGGTGGTGCGACCGGTCTGATTGGTGACCCAAGCTTTAAAGCCGCTGAGCGTAAACTGAACACAGAAGACACCGTACAGGAGTGGGTGGACAAGATCCGCGGGCAAGTTGCGCCTTTCCTCGACTTTGACTGCGGCGACAATTCTGCGATTGCGGCAAATAACTACGACTGGTTTGGTGGCATGAACGTGCTGACGTTCCTGCGTGATATCGGCAAGCACTTCTCTGTTAACCAGATGATCAACAAAGAAGCGGTGAAACAGCGTCTGAACCGTGATGATCAGGGTATCTCCTTTACCGAATTCTCCTACAACCTGCTCCAGGGGTATGATTTTGCCTGCCTGAACAAACTGCATGGTGTGGCGTTGCAAATTGGTGGGTCCGATCAGTGGGGGAATATTACCTCCGGTATCGATCTGACCCGTCGTTTGCACCAGAATCAGGTCTTTGGCCTGACGGTTCCACTGATCACCAAAGCTGACGGAACCAAGTTCGGTAAAACTGAAGGTGGCGCAGTATGGCTTGATCCGAAGAAAACCAGCCCGTACAAGTTCTATCAGTTCTGGATTAACACGGCTGATGCCGATGTATATCGCTTCCTGAAGTTCTTCACCTTTATGGATATTGAAGAGATCAATGCCCTGGAAGAAGAAGACAAGAACAGCGGTAAAGCGCCTCGTGCCCAGTATGTTCTGGCCGATCAGGTCACAAAACTGGTACATGGTGAAGAGGGACTGGCTGCGGCGAAACGCATTACCGCCAGCCTGTTCAACGGCACGCTGAGCGATTTGAGTGAAGCGGACTTCGAACAGCTGGCGCAAGATGGCGTGCCGATGGTTGAGATGGAAAAAGGCGCAGACCTGATGCAAGCCCTGGTGGATTCAGAGCTTCAACCGTCCCGTGGGCAGGCCCGCAAAACGATTGCCTCAAATGCTATCACCATTAATGGCGAGAAGCAGTCCGATCCAGAATACACCTTTGTGGACAGCGATCGACTGTATGGTCGTTACACGCTGTTGCGTCGCGGTAAGAAGAATTACTGTCTGGTTTGCTGGAAGTAATCGAAAGTATGCAGGGGCGTGGGAAACCACGCCCCTTTGTTTTTCAGGGTTGTGGTAAGCAAAAAATGAAGAATATCCTCGCCATTCAGTCCCACGTTGTATTTGGACATGCTGGCAACAGCGCAGCGGAGTTTCCCATGCGTCGCCTCGGTGTCAACGTCTGGCCATTAAATACCGTTCAGTTCTCCAACCATACGCAATACGGTAAATGGACTGGCTGTGTCATGCCACCCTCTCATTTGACTGAGGTTGTGCAGGGCATTGCTGATATCGATCAGCTAAAACACTGTGATGCTGTGTTGAGTGGTTATCTGGGGTCAGCAGAGCAGGGTGAGCATATTCTTGGCATAGTCCGTCAGGTGAAAGCAGCGAATCCTGTAGCAAAATACTTTTGTGACCCGGTAATGGGACACCCGGAGAAAGGCTGTATAGTCGCGCCCGGTGTCGCGGAATTTCACGTTCGTCATGCGCTGCCCGCCAGCGACATCATCGCCCCAAATCTGATTGAACTGGAGATCCTCTGCAAGCATCCGGTGAATAGCGTACAAGAAGCGGTAATAGCTTCGCGCGAACTCATAGCGCAAGGTCCTGAGATTGTCCTTGTGAAACATCTGGCACGGGCCGGGTTGAGCAGGGACCGGTTTGAGATGCTGTTGGTGACAAAGGATGACGCCTGGCATATCAGCCGACCACTGGTGGATTTTGGTGCGCGTCAGCCAGTTGGCGTTGGTGATGTGACAAGTGGTCTTCTGCTGGTGAAATTACTGCAGGGGGCGTCGCTACGTGATGCACTGGAGCATGTGACGGCTGCCGTCTTTGAGATCATGATGGCGACGAAGAATATGCAGGAATATGAGTTGCAGGTGGTTGCTGCGCAAGAGCGTATCGCGAAGCCGGAGCATTATTTCAGTGCGACACAGTTATAACAGTGCGCATTTTTTTGCCGGGTAAGCGACAGCGCCACCCGGCAAACGGACCACTCGTTTAATTCAAACCTTCCGCTTTCAGCGCTGCTGCCACCGCAGGGCGCGCAGCCACACGCTCCATATAAGATGCGATATGGTCTAACCCTTCCATGTTCAGCTTAACCGCACGCGCCCAGCGCAGAACGGTAAACAGATACGCATCCGCAATAGTAAAGCGTGCACCACAAATCCACTGGTCTTCTTTCAGCGACTCATTAATGTATTGCAGTTTTTTCTCCAGCAGAGCGCGCACTGTGGGTTTGAATTCCTCAGGCGTGTCAGGACGAAACAGTGGAGTAAAACCTTTGTGCAGTTCTGTTGCGATGAAGTTAAGCCATTCCAGCGTCTTGTAACGCGAAATACTGCCTGTTGGCGCCAGCAAGTGGCGGTCTGGCACGTTGTCAGCGAGGAATTGCATAATTGCCACGCCTTCCGTCAGCAATGTACCGTCATCCAGCAGCAGGGCGGGAACTTGCCCCTTCGGGTTGATCGCAAAGTAGTCATCGCCGTTTTCCAGGCGCTTTTTCATCAGGTCAACGCCGTCCAGCGTAAAGTCTTTGCCGCTCTCACGCAGAGTAATGTGGGAGGCAAGCGAGCAAGCACCCGGTTTATAGAACAGTTTCATCGATAACTCCTTATTGCTGAGGTTTACGCTATGTTAGTGCCCGGACGAATAAAAAAAAAGCCGCTAACACACGTTAGCGGCCTATATTCAGTCGTTTCCCGATGACATTAAGCTGTTGCGGTTTTAGTCGCTTTCGCTGTTTTGTCGTCGTCCTGAGTCATACGATTCAGTTTAGGTGCAGTCAGCAGCATCAGCACAGCGATAACTGCGGTCGCGATACCAATCTGCATGAATACAGTACCGTAGACATTCAGAGAGACCAGCGGGTCAGTCACGTTTTCTGGTACAGCCATCAGGTTAGCAATCTTACCTGCGATGATTGCCGCACCGGCAGTCGTCAGGAACCAGCTGCCCATGATGAAGCCCATCAGGCGCTGTGGAACCAACTGAGCAACCATTGCCAGACCCAGACCGGATATCATCAGTTCGCCGATAGACTGCAGAGCGTAACTCAGAATCAGCCAGTTAACCGATACGATACCCGCGTCGGTCGCAAATTTCGTACCCAACGGCAGGACCAGGAAAGCACCTGAGCACAGCACCATACCGATAGCAAACTTGTGCGGCATCGGCAGGCGGTCACCCATTTTGTTATAAATAGCGGCCAGAATCGGGCTACCAATCATAATCCAGAATGGATTCAGGGCCTGGTACTGCTCCGGCTCGAACGCGATACCCAGGATAGAGTGCTCAACGTTACGGATAGCGAAGAAGTTCAGAGACGTTGGCATCTGGCTGTACAGAACGAAGAAGATAATCGCTTCCAGCATCAGAATGAACGCAACAATCATCTTGCGACGCGCAGCACCCTGCATTGCAAAGGCTTCTTTCGCGAAGATACACACAATACCCAGTGCAACAACACCAAGAACAGCGCGCGCAACACCCTGGTTATGTAACAGCCAGGTTGCGATTGCCGCGAGGATCACGACACCAACAATCGTTGCCAGCAGTTTGCCCACATGTACTGGCTCGAAGTCTGGTTTCGAACCGTAGTCTTTGACCCACTTTTTACAGAAGGCAAAGTTTACAACGGTGATCAGCATACCGACAACGGACAGGGAGAAGGCGACGCTCCAGCCAAACTTAGCTGCCAGCCATGGTGTTGCCAGCATAGAGAAGAATGAACCGATGTTCACAGACATGTAGTACATGGTGAATGCACCGTCCAGACGTGGGTCATCTTTGCTGTAGCAGGTAGAGAGCAGGGAAGACGGGTTCGCTTTGAACAGACCGTTACCGACAGCGATAGTCGCCATACCCATATAAACCACAGCAGCATCGTGACCAGACCAGGCCACCAGTGCGTAACCAATGGCCAGGACAATAGCACCCAGCATGATGACACGTTTAGTACCGAGAACTTTATCGCCCAGCCAACCGCCGATAGCGACCAGACCATACACCAGAGCACTGAATGAAGAAAACAGTGTGATGGAATCCGCTTCAGACATACCCAGTTGTTTTACCAGGTAAACAGCCATGATCCCTTGCAGGCCGTAATAACCAAAACGTTCCCACAGCTCAATCGTGAAGATGAGATAAAACGCTTTAGGTTGTTTAAAAGCGTTAAGACTTACGCTTTCTTCTGTTGGTTTATTGTTTGCAGTAGACACATATACCTCTTTTTTTACATCCCATATTAACGGGGGTGTTCATCGCGTGATGGCCGAAGTCCATTCGCTTTATAGTTATATTGGGAGGGGAAACGGCGGGTAATGTTCACTATCCTGGACGTTCTGGCAATACGTTTGCAATAATCTGTTACATTTAACTGGGGCGGAATAATGCACGGGTCATACAAATGTTATTCAGCGTTAAATTTTATTGGTCGTGGATTGCTGGTTTATTTCACTGCCAGAGGTCCCATGAAATGGGCTTTTGGCGATATGTTCTGCTATCAACCCTTTGATGTAGTGATATAGCCCATCATCTGAGAAATGTCTGGTTTTATGTGTGGTTGATGGGCGATTAAATCTTGTCTGACAAGGGGCTAATGAAGGTTTGCACAACAAAATTCCAACATGGCGTTATCAGAGTGATCGCGATCACATATGTATAGAAATTTTTGGTGATGAAAAAACAATTAACCTGTTGGAGTGTTAAAACGCCGAATAATCGACACGAAAGAAGATGGCAGGAACGGACAATTAACGTTCACAAGGAAGGTTTGCAGTTATACCTTCCTTTAGTAAGGTTTTGATAAGGGAGTAAAAAGGAAAGTAATACGTCAGGGATATACTTTTTCTTTAAATTCGCAGAGATCCTCGATGATACATGAGCCGCAACGCGGCTTACGTGCAATGCAGGTATAACGGCCATGCAAGATTAACCAGTGGTGGCAGTCGACCTTAAATTCAGCAGGAACCACTTTCAGCAATTTCTCTTCGACCTGCTCAACATTTTTACCCGGCGCGAAACGGGTACGATTACAGACGCGGAAAATATGGGTGTCAACGGCGATTGTTGGCCAGCCAAACGCAGTGTTAAGAACCACGTTGGCGGTTTTACGCCCTACGCCTGGTAGCGCCTCCAGCGCTGCACGATCTTCAGGAACAACTCCACCATGTTGCTCCAGCAAAATGCGGCAGGTCTTAATGACGTTTTCCGCTTTGCTGTTAAACAGACCGATGGTTTTGATATATGACTTCACCCCATCAACGCCTAGCTCCAGCATCGACTGCGGCGTGTTGGCAACGGGATAGAGTTTGGCGGTAGCCTTGTTGACGCTTACGTCTGTAGCCTGAGCAGAGAGCAGCACCGCGATCAACAACTCAAACGGTGAGTTGAAATTCAGTTCTGTCGTCGGGTGAGGGTTCTCATCCCGAAGCCGGGTGAGGATCGTGATGCGTTTCTCTTTGTTCATGATGCTTTCTCTGGGATCCCTTCCTGCACGCTGCGTTCGGCAGCGCGACGTTTACGTTTCTCATCAATCAGGTATTTTATTGCCAGCATCATGCCGAGGCCAATAAAAGCGCCTGGTGGCAGCATTGCCAGCAGGAATGGTGTGTCTGTATGGAACACCTCAATGCGCAATACCTTTGCCCATCCGCCTAACAGTGCATCTGCGCCGTCAAATAACGTCCCGTTGCCCAGAATTTCACGCAGTGAACCCAGAACAAACATGGCACAGGTTGCCCCCATCCCGATGGCAAACCCATCCAGGGCAGAAATCAGCGGATCGTTTTTCACCGCAAAAGCTTCCGCGCGGCCTACCACAATACAGTTGGTGACGATCAACGGGATAAAAATACCCAAGGACTGGTACAGACCAAAGGCATAAGCGTTAATCAGCATCTGCACGATACTGACCACCGAAGCAATGATCATCACGTAGATCGGAATACGAATTTCCGAGGGTGTCCAGCGACGCAGAGCGGAGATAGACAAGTTCGTCAGGGTAAGCACCAGCGTGGTCGCCAGGCCAAGACCCAGTGCGTTAGTCGCGGTAGACGTAACCGCCAACAGGGGACACATCCCCAGCAACTGTACCAGCGCGGAGTTGTTTTTCGAGAGACCCTGGACAATAACCTCTTTAACCTGGCTCATGATTACTCCTCACAGGCCGGAAGATTGTTAAGTTGCGCGGGCAGCGTTTCTGCATACAACCCGGCACGTTTCACAGCATTGACAACGGCACGTGGGGTGATGGTTGCCCCGGTAAACTGGTCGAACTCACCGCCATCCTTCTTAACAGCAAACGTCGTGTCGTCTTCACCGCGGATCACTTTCCCCGCAAAGTGCAAAATCCAGTCGCTCAGACGCAGTTCAATCTTATCGCCCAGGCCCGGTGTTTCGTGGTGTTCCGTCACACGCGTACCTAGTACAGTTCCTGAAAAATCACTGCCGACGAGCAACTGGATTGCTCCGGAGTATCCGTCTGGTGCTGTGGCTTCCATTACGGCGCCGACTGCATCATTGCCTTTACGGGCAATAAAGACGCGGTGTGTGCCTTTACCGAGTTGTGGTGCTTGTACAATAAAGCAACTTTTCTGCAGGTCATTATCGTAGAAGTCCGAAGGGATAACCTGGTCGAAAAGCGCTTTTTGTTGTTTCGCAGCCTGTTCATCAATAGTTGTTTTGGTCAACTCATTAACCAGTGCGGTTAGCCCCGTTAAGGCCGCCGCGAAAATGGCCAACGTGACACCGTGTTTTTGCATCGTTTTTAGCATGATGTCACCCTTTGCGATGGCCATACACGCGAGGACGCGTGTAGTAGTCAATGAGTGGAACGGTAATATTGGCAAGCAGTACAGCGAATGCGACACCGTCCGGATAGCCGCCAAAACTGCGAATCAGCCAGACCAGAAGCCCCGCCAATGCACCGAAGATCAAACGTCCACGGTTGGTCGTCGATGCTGTTACGGGATCGGTCAGAATGAAAAAAGCACCCAGCATCGTTGCCCCTGACAAAAGATGCATCTGTGGGCTGGCCAGTGATTCTGGTGAGAACACCCAGCCCAGCGTCGAGCAAATCGCCAGAGTCAGCAGGAAACTTACCGGAATGTGCCAGCGAATCGCCTTTTGTTGCAGCAGAAACAGGCCGCCCAGCAGATACGCCAGATTGACCCACTGCCAGCCTGCGCCTGCCAGCATGCCGCTGTAAATGGCTGATTTCATGATCTGCTCAACACTGTGCCCGGCATGCAGAGACGTTTTAAAGGTATCAAGTGGAGTGGCCTGGCTGATGCCGTCTACGCCCATCCGAAGGGATGTGATATCCGCGCCATTTGCGGTATGCCCGGTGAAAATCACCTGGAGAGCATCCATAAAGCCAGGAACGGTTGCGGCGATGTCATGTGGCGGTAACCAACTGGTCATTTGGACCGGGAAGGAGATAAGCAGTACCACATAACCAATCATCGCCGGGTTGAACGGATTATGACCCAGCCCGCCATAGAGTTGTTTGGCGATAATGACGGCGAAAACTGTGCCCAGGACAACCATCCACCAGGGAGCAAAGGGGGGAATACTGATGGCCAATAACAGTCCGGTCAGAAGTGCTGAGTTGTCACTCAGAATCCGGGTGACATCCAGCTTTCGCAGCTTAAGAACCAGTGCTTCGGCGGCTAAGGCACTTACACAGCCGAGGAACAACTGGAATAGTGTCCCCCAGCCAAAAAACCAAAACTGCACGGCAATACCAGGCAATGCCGCGAGACAAACCAGCATCATAATACGCGATGTCTGCCGCTGGTTATGGGTATAAGGGGAACTTGCAATTCTGAAAACCATTTAATCCTCGTTAACGGGTTGCTGCGCGGCTTTCTTTGCCTGAACACGCGCAATCGCGGCGGCGACTGCGGCTTTGCGTGGGTCGTCGTTTGCTGCCTGTTCTTGCCCGGCCTGTTGCGCTGTTCTGCGTGCTTTTGCACGCGAAATAGCGGCTTCAACGGCGGCCTTGCGCGGGTCAACAGGTGCTTCAGCTTCCGGTTCGTGCTGGGCCGTTTTGCGTGCTTTAGCACGGACAATCGCCGCTTCAACTGCTGCTTTACGCGGGTCAACAGGCGCTTCAGCTTCCGGTTCGTGCTGGGCCGTTTTGCGCGCTTTAGCACGGGCAATCGCCGCTTCAACTGCTGCTTTGCGCGGGTCAACAGGCGCTTCAGCTTCCGGTTCGTGCTGGGTTGTTTTGCGTGCTTTTGCACGGGCAATAGCGGCCTCTACGGCAGCTTTGCGTGGATCAATATCGGTATCGGTTGATGCATTCTGGGCTTTTTCTGCCTGACGCGCACGGGCTTCAGCTTTACGTGCCTCACGTGCCGCAATTGCTTCGCTATTATCGGGTTTGTCTCCTGCGGAGATCACAACCGCTTGCGCCGCGGTGGCTTTTTTCTCACGCACGCGGGCCAGTGCTGCGCTAATAGCATCCTGATCTTTCTCACCGGGTTGCACAGCAGCCTGTTTGTGACGCTCCTGGCGGGCGACTTTCTCGCGTTCAAGACGTGCCTGACGAGCCTCAAAGCGGGCTTTGGCTTCGGCTGCCCGTTTCTCTTCCATCGAAATGGCATAAATCTCAGCCTTTTCCTGACGGAAATATTGCACCAGCGGAATGTTACTTGGGCAAACCCAGGCACAGGCGCCGCACTCAATACAGTCGGCAAGATTGTGCGCTTTCGCTTTGTCGTGCAATTGGCCTTTGCTGTACCAGTACAACTGTTGAGGCAGCAAGTCGGCGGGACACGCGTCCGCACAGGCGCTACAACGAATACAACCTTTCTCTTCCTGCTCTTCTCCCATCTCAGTTGGGGAAGGGGCGAGCAGGCAGTTGGTGATTTTCACCACCGGGACATCCAGCCACGGCAGGGTAAAGCCCATTAATGGGCCACCCATGATGACCATCTGATCGCTACCAGGACAAAACTCAGCGTGTTCCAGAAGATGGCGTACCGGTGTACCCAGACGCGCCCAGACATTACCTGGGCGAGAAACCGATTCACCAGTCAGCGTCACTACGCGCTCGGTCAGAGGTTCACCGTCTACCACTGCACGTTTAACCGCATAGGCTGTGCCGACGTTTTGCATCAACACGCCAATATCAGAGGAGCGACCGCCGTGTGGCACTTGCTTACCGGTCAGGATTTGCGTGAGTTGCTTCGCGCCGCCAGACGGATATTTAGTGGGGATGACGCGCAAGCTAATATCATGGCTGCCCGCCAGTACTGCACGCAGCATGGATATAGCCTGCGGTTTATTGTCTTCAATACCAATCAGGACTTCGCGCGGCTGAAGGATATGGGCAAGAATGCGGATGCCTTCCACGACCTGTGCGGCGCAGTCCTGCATCAACCGGTCGTCAGCTGTAATATAAGGCTCGCATTCGGCGGCATTGATAATCAGGGTTTCAATCTTGTCACCACCGCCTTGCAGTTTAGTCCCTGTCGGGAAGCCTGCGCCGCCAAGACCCGCTACGCCAAACTGATGGATCCGTTCGATTAGCGCTTCACGGCTACGGGCGCGGTAGTCGCTCCAGCCGTCGCGTTCAATCCAGCGGTCTTCGCCGTCGGCCTCAATAATGACGCTCAGCTCAGAGAGCGCCGATGGATGGGCAACGGTATGTGGGGAAATTGACACCACTTTGCCAGATGTTGGCGCGTGTATAGGCAGCATTCGGCCACGACCAAAGGTCAGAGGTTGTCCACGCAGGACCGCATCGCCTTCTTTTACACACAGTTCGCCTTCCGCGCCGATGTGTTGTTTGAGTGGCATAACGTAACGGGTCGCCAGCGGAATTTGACGCAGCGGCGTCCCGTTGGACTGGGTTTTCATTTCTGGTGGGTGAATACCCCCATCAAAATCCCAAATCTTCTCTTTTCTGAAAGCAGAAAATAACTTAAGCATGTTGTTCCACAGGAATAATGCGAACCGGAATGGTTTGAAGATCCCACTTCCAGCTATCAGTAGTCGTTTCAACTGGACGCAATTCAATGCATTGTGTCGGGCAGGGGGCTACGCAGAGGTTACAGCCTGTGCACAAATCCGCCACGACGGTGTGCATTGCGCGGGTTGCGCCGACAATCGCGTCGACGGGACACGCCTGAATACATTTGGTGCAACCAATACAGTTGGCTTCGTCAATAACAGCCAGCGCACGCACGGGCTCTTGTACATCCGCATCACCATCAACGGGCTGCGGATCTACGTTAAGCAAGGCGGCAATTTTGAGCATGACCGCTTCGCCGCCTGGCGCGCAGCGGTTAATCTTTTCACCCTGAACACCGACGGCTTCGGCATAGGGACGACAGCCGGGATAACCGCACTGCCCACACTGGCTTTGCGGCAGAAGCTCATCGATTTTTTCAACAACGGGATCGTCCTCTACGGCGAAACGACGGGAGGCATACCCAAGAATGACGCCAAAAACCAGTCCCAGCACGCTGATAGAGGCGATGGCAATCCAGATAGCATTCATTACAACTTCACCAGACCACTGAAGCCCATAAAGGCCAAAGACATTAAACCTGCAGTCACCAGCGCGATAGCATTGCCGCGAAACGGTGCAGGAATATCAGCAGCCGCCAGACGTTCACGAATAGAAGCGAATAACACCATCACCAGTGAGAAACCAACCGCGGCGGAAAAACCGTACAGGGCTGATTGCATAAAATTATGACCAAGGTTGATGTTAAGCAGTGCCACACCCAGGACGGCGCAGTTCGTGGTAATTAATGGCAGAAAAATGCCCAGCAAGCGATACAACGCAGGGCTGGTTTTGCGTACCACCATTTCAGTAAATTGCACAACAACGGCAATCACCAGAATAAAGGCCAGTGTGCGTAAATAGGTCAAACCCAGCGGAATGAGGATCCAGGTATCAATCCACCAGGCGCAAATCGACGCCAGTGTCATCACGAAGGTTGTAGCCAGCCCCATACCCATTGCTGTTTCCAGCTTTTTGGATACGCCCATAAACGGGCACAGGCCAAGGAACTTCACCAGTACGAAGTTGTTCACCAGCACAGTTCCGACAAAGAGCAGTAAGTAATCGGTCATTATTTAGCCTGAAATAAAAAAGCCGCCTATTATCGGACAAACCGGAGCAGGCGACAACAGGATAACTGTAAGGTTATTACGGGTTCACGAAGGTTTTCTTCACACGTGCCGAACGTCGGAAATAGGGCGCGAAGAGTGCGGCCGCCAGGAGCGGGAAGAGCAACTGGCGAACAGCCAATGCATCTGAAACCGGGGAGAAAGCAAAGGCTTTTAGTGCCAACAGAACAGAAATGAGCAGCCAGATAATGTAGTGCTTCGGCACGCTGCGTCTGCGTTTAAAGAACGCGATAGTCAACCACAGCGTGTAGTACCACATAGCGATGGCGAAAACGAAGGAAATAAACCACATCACAATATTGAATGTACTCTGGGACATCAGGTTTTGAAGTGCATGTGGAGTAGCCAGAGCAGCGGTATAAAGCAAAAGCGCCAGCGATGCGCTTAATAATGCAACCAGCAGCCATGCCAGTGGGGCGATTAACCAGCCTCCGATTCTTTCTCCAGGCAATGCGGTCATGATATCTCCCATAAGTCTGCGCGAAAAGTTATACATCAAATTTGCAGGGCGCTGAGTATATAACATTTCGCGCGGATGGCTACTTTCTTATAAAACGTAGCGCCATACAGACTTTGGTACTTCGCCCACATTGAACAATCGTCCCCGGATACAAGCTCTGCGCGACGATGATCTGCAGCGCGATACATATTGATGATTTCCTGATTATCCGACAGCGTGTAGTTCAGATGGTCAAACAGTTTTTCCAGGCTTTGAAGTGAATTGATCTTGCGGAATTTTAATAAATAGTCCTGAACTGTCATATTAATAAGTTTCCATATAAAAGTGAGTAATACCAGTGAAGGTAATTCGTTCGAATAATAAACGGATTAATAAAGACGTAAACTGCCTACTCAGGTGACGCTAAAAATTAGGAGTTTTCTTTGCTGAAAGACTCAGGCATCAGACGATGCCTGGAAGAGAAGGTTAACCTTGTTCATCACTGCTGGCAATATGTAACTGACACGATATGTCACTCTCAATTGCTGCCCAGAAATTACTTAGGTTGTGCGACAGTGACAGGCTCCGGGGGCTGGTAGTTATCGATATGGCTGGCAACGCCGAGCAAAACGACCGAAACTCCCAGGACAATCCATCCCGCTAATTCAATGATTCGATTAATTATTGACGTCATGATTCGTGTTTGTAATTTGTCCATAAATACAGGTTGCGAATGTTACAGCGCCGCTTCTGTACAGGCAAGTGCTTTGGGAACGGTTTCCATAAATGAAATCAGCAGGTTATATGAATGTAACAAAAACAACTGGCAGAGGATGCTATTTCAAGCCTGATAGCACATTATTAATCTGTTGTGACGGTTTATTGGCTAGTGTGAAATAAGCACATCACAGGATGAGGGCAATACCATGAACGAGAATATCCGTGTCGGACTTATTGGTTATGGCTACGCAAGTAAAACATTTCACGCCCCTCTGATTGCCGGGACGTCAGGAATGGAACTGGCTGCCATTTCGAGCAGTGATGACGAAAAAGTACATAAAGACTGGCCTGGCGTGCCAGTGGCGTCTGAGCCAAACACCTGTTTAACGATCCCGCTATTGACCTGATTGTCATCCCAACCCCCAACGATACGCATTTCCCACTGGCGAAGGCGGCGCTGGAGGCGGGTAAGCATGTGGTGGTGGATAAACCGTTTACCGTGACGTTGTCACAAGCCCGTGAGCTTGATGCGTTGGCAAAAAGCCTGGGAAGACTGCTGTCGGTATTCCATAACCGTCGCTGGGATAGTGATTTCCTGACGGTAAAAGCGCTTCTCGGTGAGGGGGCGCTTGGAGAAATTGTTTATTTTGAATCCCATTTTGATCGTTTCCGCCCGCAGGTACGTAATCGCTGGCGTGAACAGGCCGGCCCTGGCAGCGGTATCTGGTATGATCTGGCCCCTCATCTGCTCGATCAGGCGGTGAATTTGTTTGGTCTGCCGGTGAGTGTAGCCGTTGATCTGGCACAACTTCGTCCTGGCGCACAGACCACAGATTACTTTCACGCGGTATTAAGTTACCCAGAGCGTCGTATCGTGCTGCATGGAACGATGATGGCGGCGGCAGAAACCGCACGCTATATCATCCATGGAACGCGTGGCAGTTACGTGAAGTTTGGTCTGGACCCTCAAGAGGAGCGTCTGAAAAACGGAGAACGTCTGCCGCAGGAAGACTGGGGGTATGACATGCGGGACGGTGTGCTGACACGCATCGAGAGTGAAGAGCAGGTGCAGGAATCCTGGCTGACGATCCCTGGCAACTATCCCGCCTACTATGCGGCGATTCGCGACGCGCTGAACGGGACAGGAGATAACCCTGTTCCGGCAAGCCAGGCAATACAGATCATGGAATTGATTGAACTGGGGATCGAATCCGCCAAACACCGCGCAACGCTGTGTCTGGCGTAACCTGGAAGAGCGCCGGGTAAGCGTGTTGGCCTCACCCGGCAAAACCACTACCCGCGCGCAACCTTGTCGCGCAGAGTCTGTTTTTCTTCTGGCGTTAAGAAGGCGATTTCCAGGCCGTTAATCTGTGCCTGGCGGATTTGCTCCCGGCTTAAACCTGCCTGAGGTGCGGCGATATTATACTCATGGATAATATCAACCCCCTGAACGGCTGGATCATCGGTATTAAGCGTCGCCAGTACGCCATGTTCCAGGAAGGTTTTCAATGGATGCTGGGCCAGTGTTGGAACAGTACTGGTCTGAATGTTGGAGGTCAGGCAGGACTCAATACCAATACGCTGTTCAACGAGGAAATCCATCAACGCACGGTCTTCTATGGCTTTCACGCCATGGCCAATACGCTCTGCACTCAGTTCACGGATCGCCTGCCAGATACTTTCTGGCCCCGCAGCTTCTCCTGCGTGAACGGTAATATGCCAGCCAGCATCACGTGCACGGTTGAAATGCGAAAGGAACAGGCTGCCCGGGAAACCCAGTTCATCACCGGCAAGATCGACCGCAGTGATCTGATCCTGATGTGCCAGCAACGCTTCCAGTTCCTGCAGGCAGGCCGCTTCGCCAAACGTACGGCTCATAATGCCGATCAGGCGCGCCTGTACACCGAAAGCCTTGCTACCTTCACGCACCCCCTCAATTACCGCTTCAACCACACCAGCGACGGGCAGATTGTGGGTCATCGCCATGTAGCCAGGAGAAAAACGTAACTCGACGTAATGCAGGCCATTACGTGCGGCGTCTTCGATGTTTTCGAATGCTACACGGCGACACGCATCCAGCGAGGCCAGCATTTTTACGCCCCAGTCGAGTTTACTCAGAAAACTGACCAGATCGGGTTCATTCGATGTGACCTGAACGTGAGGAATCAGTGTTTCCAGCGTTTGAGCGGGGAGGGTTAAATTGAACTGGCGGCCAAGATCGAGAATGGTTTGGGCACGAATGTTACCGTCAAGATGACGATGGATATCAGTTAAAGGAAGGCGTGTATCAATCATGGTCGCACTCTTTTCTGGTTAAAGTGCGCCATATTATAAAAACAAAACGAGGGAAAAAGCTATTTGCGCAATGGAATATTCCGTTGCGCAAAATGCTCACTGAAGCGAATGGATCCCGTTGATGAGGCGCTGAACCCCCTGTTCAAGCTTACTGCGCGGGCATCCAGCATTCAGGCGAATGAAGCCATTTCCTTCATTACCATAGGTATATCCCGGCATGATGGCGACTTTTTCCTGCTCAATAAGGATCTTCTGCAGCGCGTGCTCATCAATATTTAACGGACGTAAATCGATCCAGGCGAGGTATGTCGCCTCGGGGGGGGGCCAGTTGAGATTCGGAAAAGCACTGTTCAATTGTTCAGCAATATAATGCAAGTTGTCCTGAAGATAGTGGCGAAGGGCGTCCAGCCATGGCCCACCATCCTGATAGGCTGCAATGTGAGCAACCAGCGCCAGTACCGAGGGAGAGGAGAGTCCATCCCGGCCTTTCAGCGCGCTCAGGTATGCCATACGGCTCTCTTCATCACCAATCAGGCCGTATGCACCAGTCAATGCCGGAATGTTAAAACTCTTGGAGCCAGAGGTGAGCAGCGCCCATTTTCCGCGGGCAACGCTGTTCCATGGAATGTGGCGGTGCTCACCCCAGACCATGTCCATATGAATTTCATCGCTAATGACAGCAACATCATACCGTGCGCACAGTTCAGCCATGACACGAAGTTCTTCCTGCGTCCAGACTTTCCCGGTCGGATTCTGCGGGCTGCACAGCAGCAACACGCTGTTTTCCGGCCGGGCGAGTGCGGCTTCAAGTGCGGCCATATTGCCCTCCCAGCCTGCTGCATTTTTTTTCATGGAGACAGGAACAACGGTGCGTTGGTTGCCTTCGATAGCGTTATAAAAGGCATCGTAAGCCGGAGTATGTACGATGATACCGTCCCCGATATCAGACCAGATGCGGATAAGTTCGGAGACCATGTAAATTACCGATGGCCCATAGACAATCGTGTTTGTATCAACGGGAGTGTTGAAACGCTGCCTGAACCAGTGATCAACGGCGGCCAGAAACTCATCGTTCTTCCAGCGGCTATAACCAAATACCCCGTGGTCAAGACGATGGCGCAGGGCGTCGATAATACAAGGCGCTGTGGCAAAATCCATATCAGAAATAGTGAAGGGCAGCAGATCGTTAGCACCAAAGCGGTCAGCCACATAATCCCACTGAGTGCACCAGGTGCCGTGGCGATCCACGACAGTAGAAAAATCGAACATGATGCGGGTCCTTAACATGAAGACCCCCTCGTGAAGAGGGGGAAAGAGGTCAGGCTTCGACTGTACGCATCAGGGTAGCCAGTTCATCTTTGACTGACTGCACCTGCGGGCCGATGACAACCTGCAAATTATGCTGATTGAGTTGTACCACGCCGATAGCCCGATTCGCTTTCAACGCGTTGGTATCCACTTTGGACATATCATTCACCGACAGACGTAAGCGAGTGATGCAGTTATCCAGAGAGGTAATGTTATCCGCACCTCCCAGCGCCGCCAGAATAGCAGGCGTGTTATAGCCGGATTTACCCACCGTACCTGCCACGGCTTGTTCAACGCTGCTGGCGGTATCGGCATCGCGTCCAGGGGTTTTCAGATTAAATCGGGTGATGGCGAAGCGGAAAATGGCGTAGTAGACCGCAAACCAGATTGCGGCCACAACCGGAACCAGATACCACTTTGTCGACAAGCCGTGCAGAATACCGAACACCACAAAGTCAATCACGTTGCCGTCAGTGTTACCAATGGTTACGCCCAGTATGGCCATGGTGGTAAAGCCCAGACCGGTCAACACGGCGTGGATAAGGTACAGCACCGGAGCGACAAACAGGAACAGGAATTCGATGGGTTCGGTTGTACCACCCACGACGCAGGCAATGACACCGGAAATCAGCAGGCCTTTAATTTTATGACGATTTTCAGGGCGAGCACAGTGATACATCGCCAGTGCCGCACCTGGCAGTCCACCCAGGAATGCCGGCATTTTGCCCTGTGACAGGAAGCGGGTTGCGCTTTCGGAGAAGCCGTGAGTCGTCGGGCAACTCAGTTGCGCCTGGAAAATGGTCAGCGCGCCACTCACGTCATGGCCACAAACCTCCATTGTGCCACCGGCTTCCGTAAAGCGAATCAGCGCCACCAGAATGTGTTGCAGACCGAATGGCAGCAGCAGACGTTCACCGGTTCCAAAAATCATTGGACCAAAATCGCCAGCACCATTAATGATGCGACCAATGCCATTAATACCGAGCGCGAACACGGGCCAAATCAGCGGAATAATCAAGCCAAATAGCCCCATCACAACCAGCGTGACGATGGGGACGAAGCGCGTGCCGCCGAAGAATGCCAGTGCATCAGGCAGGCGAATGTTGTGGAAACGTTCGTGCAGCATCCAGATGATGACACCTGCGATCACTGCGCCGAGGATCCCGGTATCGATAGACTGGATCCCGATAACGCTCTGAATGTTGTTCGCTTTTAGTACAGCTGTGTCAGTGGTCGGCAGAATGCCTTTTGCCGTCAACCAAAAGTTAACCGCCAGGTTCATCACTGCGTAACCAACAAAACCGGCAAACGCCGCCACGCCTTTATTCTCGCGCGCCAGACCGAGAGGGATCGCAATACAGAACATGACTGGCAGGAAGCTAAATGCAAAAGAGCCGACCTTACTCATCCAGATAAAGATCGCCTGCAGTACGGGGTTACCGAGGAAGGGAATCAGTGTGATGACGTCATTACTGCTCAGCGAACTGCCGATCCCCAGCATGATCCCACAGAAAGAGAGAAGTGCCACGGGCAGCATAAAGGTCTTACCCAGTTGCTGGAAAAACTCCCACAGCGATATTTTTTGTGCTGTTTTCGTCGTCATCAAACGACTCCTTTATTGTTAAAATAGATTTACCTGCTTTGATGCTGCGAGAAGATAAAACGTTTTACCGATCTCATTATCAGGAGTCACGCCAACACATGGCTGTAGCGAAAAAAATCACTATTAACGATGTCGCATTGGCTGCGGGCGTCTCTGTCAGTACCGTGTCGCTGGTGTTAAGCGGAAAAGGGCGGATATCGTCGGCCACGGGCCAGCGGGTCAACGAGGCTGTTGAGCAGTTGGGTTTTGTGCGCAATCGGCAGGCATCGGCGCTACGTGGTGGACAAAGTGGCGTGATTGGTTTGATCGTGCGCGATCTTACCTCCCCGTTTTATGCAGAGTTGACCGCCGGATTAACCGAGGCACTTGAAGCCCAGGGACGAATGGTTTTTTTGCTGCATGGCGGCCGTGAGGCCGATCAGTTACTTCAGCGCCTGGACATGCTGCTTTTGCAGGGGGTTGATGGCGTAGTGATTGCCGGAGCTTCTGGTCTGGGAAACGAACTCTGTGAACGTGCCGCCGAAAAAGGCGTACCGTTAGTGTTTGCTTCACGCGCCAGCTATCTGGATGAGGCCGATACTTTGAGGCCCGATAACATGCAGGCTGCACAAATGCTGACTGAACATCTGATCCGTCGTGGTCATCAGCGCATAGCCTGGCTGGGGGGGAAAAGTTCATCGTTGACCCGTGCGGAGCGAGTGGGGGGCTATTGCGCCACATTGATTAAATACGGCTTACCGTTCCACAGTGAATGGGTGGTGGAGTGTGAATCCAGCCAGAAAAAAGCCGCGGAGGCAATCAGCACGCTGCTGCGCAGCAGCCCAACGATCAGTGCCGTGATTTGCTATAACGACGTCATTGCGATGGGAGCATGGTTTGGTTTAATTCGTGCCGGGCGTCAAAGCGGTGAGGGCGGCGTTGAAACCTTTTTCGACCATCAGGTAGCTCTGGGGGCATTTGCGGATGTGGGTGAAAACGCGCTGGACGATCTGCCGATCGTCTGGGCAACAACACCCGCCCGTGAAATGGGCTATACGCTGGCGGACAGGGTGATGCAGCGGATCGAGAAAGCGGATGTGCAGTCCGGACATCAGATCGTGGCGGCACGGTTAGTCACAGTCAAATAAGCATCTCAACCCATCATCCGGCGGTGTTGTGTTTATCCCAGCGTCCCTCCACGGGTGAAGCATAGCCACCATCCATGGTAAAAGGGTGATCCTGATCAAACGTTAACCTGCTGGAACGAGGCATATTCCGTGCTTCAATTTTTCATTAGGTTCACCCATGCGAGCAATCACGACGCTGTTGGCGTTAACACTTATCCCTTTTATTTCCTGCGCTTCCCGCGATATCGACGTGGGTTTTTCTCCTGAAGGTGGCGCGCAGTCACTGGTGCTGAAAACGATCAACAACGCGAAGAAGTCGATTCGGATGATGGCATTCTCTTTCAGCGCACCGGATGTGATGAAGGCACTGGTGGACGCTCAACAGCGTGGAGTTGATGTCCGGGTCGTGATCGATGAAGAGGGAAATACCCGCGCCAAAAGCTTGTCAGCAATGCGCTATATCACCCAACATGGGGTCAGGTTGCGCACCGATAATCACTACCGCATTCAGCATGACAAAGTGATCATTGTCGATGACGATACGGTCGAAACCGGCTCGTTTAATTTTGCAAAATCATCTGAGTACCTGAACTCAGAAAATGTGATTGTCATCCATCGAGCGCCAGAACTGGCGAAACACTATCTGGCCCACTGGGAAAATCGCTGGCAGCAGGGCGTTGATTTTTCTCAGTAATAAAAAAGCCCCTCGATGAGGGGCTTAAGTCTTAAGTCGGTTACTGTTG
The DNA here is from genome assembly GCF_016859735.1 of Lelliottia sp. RWM.1. Lineage (NCBI taxonomy): Bacteria > Pseudomonadati > Pseudomonadota > Gammaproteobacteria > Enterobacterales > Enterobacteriaceae > Lelliottia > Lelliottia sp. RWM.1. Next base: position 192,329 of record NZ_WLVC01000005.1, read on the forward strand.
CGGTGCAGCCGGTTCGGCAGGTTCCGGCATTCCTAAAGCAGGCATACCAAACATCCCAACAAAGTCTTCCAGCGGCATTTTCTGTCCGTTCAGAGTGACCTGTCCATTGGCATATTGCAGGCTAGCACCCATCGTGTTGTCTTCGAGCGTGGTAATGCGGAACATCTGACCCATTGCCGCCAGGCCTTTCACCTGTTGACTGGCCAGTTTGCCGGCATCTTCTTCACCGTAACCTTCAAGTTTGGCGACCTGAGTCATAAACTCGGTGGCCATGTCCATTGGGATCGTCAGTTTACTGTCGAGAGATTTCACGCTGCGATCCACTTCCTGCGCCAGCGTTTGTGCTTCACCCGTAGAAGTTGACGGATCTTTCAGGAACAAGGACAAGTTGAAGCTGGTTTCGCCTTTGCTGTTTTTCCAGCTCAACGGTGCAATCGTAATGACCGGTTCACCTTTCAGCAAAATCGGCAGGTTATCAAACAGCACGGCCATCACCTGCTGCTGGTACACCTCGGGATTTTGTTTCAGGGCGGCATCTGTCAGCAGAGCCTGACTTTCTTTAGTGTATTTCTGGCTAAACTGATGCCATGCCTGACCGTCAATGTTGCCAATTTTAAGGGACAACTTGCCCGTACCCAGATCCTGATTCTGTACTTTCAGACTTTTCAGTGTGTAGTCCAGTTGGGTATTGATGTTTTTACCGTCTTTCGAGACATCAGACTTCCCGTCCAGATCCATCCCTTCCAGTACGGCCATCTCTTTGCCTTCGACGGCGATCGCGAGTTTATCGAGGGTGATTTTTTGATCCCCGATGCGCTCATCAAAACGGGTCATGCGGCTGTTGCCGTTGGCCTTCAGGTTATTGAAAGTAAGCTGAACTTTTTGATTGTATTCATTTACTGCATTGACCAGCCCGCTTTGTGCTTCACCGGTCAGGCTGAATACATTGCCGTCACGATCGGCATCAAGCTGGAAGTTCCCCCCGCTAAAGGCGACTTTCTCTTCACCGTTTTCATAATTCAGCGCTTTCAGGGCAATATCGGAACGGGTATCACCGGCATAGCTGATACGGGTATTGATCTCAAATGGTGATGTATTTTTTGCCAGATCGAAAAGTGGCTTAGTGACGTCATTATTGACCAATACAGTGTTAACCGATGCCATCGACGGCACAAGATTAAACGATTTCAGTTGTGCCAACGGGAAGGGACCGTGGCTAACCACTTCGTCCAGCACCACGCTTTGCCCTGATTTCAGCCACGGATTTGCGCTTCCGGCAACCGGTTTGACCACCAGTTGCATATGGCTGGTGAACACACCACGTTGATAATTCTGGTAGCCCAGTTCGATACCCGCTTCGGGCGCAGTACGTTTGAGTTCACTGTTGGCCTGCGCCACCATTTCTGCCAGACGGCCTTCCAGTTGTTTCCCGGTAAACCAGGAGGCTCCTGTCCAGACCACGCCTAATGCAACAATAACGCCTGCAGCTATAACCGTTTTTTTCATCGTGATTATCCATAAAATGAAACCAGGCGGTAAAAACCGCCTGGTATGTAATAAGGCTCTGACTAGCTTAGCAAGAGTTGTTAAAAACTTCAGTAAGTTGCTACAACTTATTGAAAACGCGTGCCAGGCGACCCGTTCCACTCACGGTGATCGGCGACTCATTCGCCGCAATAAATGCCGATTCACCCGGTTTTAGCACCAGACGCTGATCGTCTTTGTTCAGCGTTGCTTCGCCCTCAACGCAGAACAGGATTGCGGCGCTATCCTGTGCGACAGGGGTTTCTGTGCGGTTCAGGTCATGGAGTGAAAACGCAAAATCGTCTACCGGGATAGGGAAGTCTAGCTCCGGGCCTTTCTTAACCGGTTGCGTCAGCAGTTCTGCGGCCGGTTTAGCCACAAACTTCACGTTGGCAACCAGCTCTGGGATATCAATGTATTTCGGCGTTAAGCCAGCGCGCAGTACGTTATCTGAATTCGCCATCACCTCAAGCGCGACACCCTGTAGATAGGCGTGCGGTGTTTCGGCAAACAGGAACATGGCTTCGCCGGGGTTCAGTTTCACTACGTTCAACAGCAGTGGGGAGAACAGGCCGCTGTCGTCCGGGTAAAACTCAGCGATCACACGAATGGTCTGCCACGGTTCACCTTGCTGGCTGTTTAGCGCCGCTTTTAGTACCGCCAGAGCATGTGATTTTTCGTCACCCTGCATATTTAACAGGCTGGCAAAGAGCTGGCTTAAACCTGCGGAATCAGGATTTTCGAGGAAGTGGGCGATGGCTTTGTTGGCTCCGGCAACAGGCTGCAGCAGAGAAACAATTTCGGAGAATTCGCGGAACGCGTTCATTGCCAGGAAGGGGGTCAGGGCAAAGACCAACTCGGGTTTATGGTTAGGATCTTTGTAATTACGCTCAGCCGCATCCAAAGGAATGCCTGCGGCGTTCTCTTTTGCAAAGCCGAGTTCAGAGGCTTTTTTGTTCGGATGAACCTGAATGGAAAGCGGTTGGTCTGCACACAGCACCTTAAACAGGAACGGCAACTCACCAAAGCGGTTAGCAACCTTGTCGCTCAGTAGCGTCGCTTTGTCGGCCTCAATCACGTCGCGCAGGCTGCGTACCTGACCGCTGGCGTCCTCAATTTTTGAGCTGCTCTTCGGGTGTGCCCCCATCCACAATTCTGCCATCGGCAGGTTGTCTGGGTTCGCGATACCGTAGAGATCCGTTAACGCAGTTTTACTTCCCCAGGCGTAGTTTTGCACTGAGTTGATGAGTTTTTGCATTATCAAGCCCTGATTCAAATGTGGAATTAACTCCAGGTATTAAAGCAATAAACCGCGCGGAAGTAACCAGCGCATGTAAAAAGTCGTACTAGTCTCAGTTTTTGTTAAAAAATTGTGTAGGATAAGCTAACTCGCTTTTAAGCAGGGCAAACGGAAGATCTGCCTGAATCATAATCAGCAATGTCGTAAGTGAGAGCACAATGTCGAACAAACCCTTTCATTACCAGGATCCTTTCCCTCTTGCAAAGGATCAGACCGAGTATTACCTGTTAACCCGTGATCATGTTTCTGTCGCTGAGTTCGAAGGACAAGAGATCCTCAAGGTGGACCCGCAGGCGCTGACTTTACTGGCTCAGCATGCGTTTCACGATGCCTCTTTTATGCTGCGTCCCGCGCATCAGCAACAGGTGGCAGATATCCTGAGTGACCCACAGGCCAGTGAAAACGATAAATATGTCGCCCTGCAGTTCCTGCGAAACTCGGATATCGCGGCGAAAGGCATTCTCCCAACCTGCCAGGATACCGGAACAGCCATCATCACCGGCAAAAAAGGCCAGCGTGTCTGGACGGGCGGTGGTGACGAAGCCGCTCTGGCACACGGCGTGTATAACACCTATATCGAAGATAACCTGCGTTACTCGCAAAATGCGGCGCTGGATATGTACAAAGAGGTGAATACGGGAACTAACCTGCCGGCGCAAATTGATCTCTATAGCGTCGATGGTGACGAGTACAAATTCCTCTGTATTGCCAAAGGCGGTGGTTCAGCCAACAAAACCTATCTCTACCAGGAAACCAAAGCCCTGCTTACGCCAGGTAAGTTGAAAAATTATCTGGTAGAGAAGATGCGTACGCTCGGTACGGCGGCGTGCCCGCCTTACCACATCGCCTTTGTGATCGGCGGGACATCAGCGGAAAGTACGCTGAAAACCGTCAAACTGGCATCTACCAAATACTATGATGGTCTGCCAACCAAAGGGAATGAGCATGGTCAGGCATTCCGCGATGTTCAGCTTGAGCAGGAACTGTTGCAGGAAGCCCAGAATCTGGGTCTGGGTGCGCAGTTTGGCGGCAAGTATTTTGCACACGATATTCGCGTCATTCGTTTGCCGCGCCACGGCGCATCGTGCCCGGTCGGGATGGGCGTATCTTGTTCTGCGGATCGCAATATCAAGGCGAAAATCAACCGCGACGGTGTCTGGATCGAGAAACTGGAAAACAACCCAGGCAAATACATCCCAGAAGCACTGCGTAAAGCGGGTGAGGGCGAAGCTGTTCACGTCGATCTGAACCGTCCAATGAGCGATATTCTGGCGCAGCTTTCTCAGTATCCGGTATCAACGCGTTTGTCCCTGAATGGAACTATTATCGTCGGGCGTGATATCGCTCATGCGAAGCTGAAAGAGCGTCTGGATAACGGCGAAGGTCTGCCTCAGTACATCAAAGATCACCCGATCTACTATGCCGGCCCGGCGAAAACGCCTGAAGGCTACGCTTCTGGTTCGTTAGGCCCAACCACAGCTGGCCGTATGGACTCGTATGTTGATCAACTGCAGGCCAACGGCGGCAGTATGATCATGCTGGCAAAAGGTAACCGCAGCCAGCAGGTAACAGACGCGTGTCATAAGCATGGTGGTTTCTATCTGGGCAGTATTGGCGGCCCGGCAGCCGTACTGGCACAGGGCAGCATCAAGAGCCTGGAATGTGTGGAATATCCAGAACTTGGGATGGAAGCCATCTGGAAAATTGAAGTGGAAGATTTCCCGGCGTTTATCCTGGTGGATGACAAAGGTAATGACTTCTTCAAACAGATCCAGTCGTCCCAATGTTCTGCCTGCGTGAAGTAAGATAAAAAGCCGGGCAAGCGTCAGTGCTGCCCGGCACGATAAAGAGCGCACAAAGCGTCATACCGTTTTTTTGAAGCAATCAATACTTATCTCTTAAGCAGGTGAGCAATGTTCCCAACTTCATTGTTATCAAGGAGAAAGTAATGACCACGTCACGTCGCGAGAAAGACTCAATGGGTGCAATCGATGTCCCGGCTGATAAGCTATGGGGCGCACAAACCCAACGCTCACTGGAGCATTTTCGGATCTCAACCGAGAAAATGCCCGTCTCGCTGATCCACGCGCTGGCACTGACCAAACGTGCGGCCGCTAAAGTTAACCAGGACCTGGGACTGCTTGCCGCTGAAAAAGCGACGGCCATTATCAATGCTGCTGATGAGGTCCTGGCGGGCAAGCATCCTGACGAGTTCCCTCTAGCTATCTGGCAAACGGGTTCCGGCACACAGAGCAATATGAACATGAACGAAGTGCTGGCAAACCGCGCAAGCGAACTGCTGGGCGGCGTACGTGGCATGGAGCGTAAAATTCATCCCAATGACGATGTGAACAAAAGCCAGAGCTCGAACGATGTTTTCCCGACGGCGATGCATGTCGCCGCGATCATTGCCCTGCGTGAACACCTTCTCCCTCAACTGGACGTGCTGAAAAAGACCCTGAATGAAAAAGCGTTAGCCTTCAGCGATATCGTGAAAATTGGCCGAACCCACTTGCAGGATGCCACGCCGCTGACTCTGGGCCAGGAGATTTCTGGCTGGGTTGCCATGCTTGAACACAACCTTAAGCATATCGATCACAGCCTGCCGCATCTGGCTGAGCTGGCGCTGGGGGGAACGGCGGTGGGGACAGGGCTGAACACCCATCCTGAATACGCTGCACGTGTTGCAAAAGAGTTAGCGGCGATCACCGGACAACCGTTTGTCACAGCGCCCAATAAATTTGAAGCCCTTGCCACCTGCGATGCACTTGTTCATGCACATGGTGCGCTGAAAGGGCTGGCTGCATCGCTGATGAAAATTGCCAACGATGTCCGCTGGCTGGCTTCCGGTCCGCGTTGTGGTATTGGTGAGATCAGCATTCCGGAGAACGAACCAGGCAGTTCGATCATGCCGGGGAAAGTGAACCCGACACAGTGTGAAGCCATGACCATGCTTTGCTGTCAGGTGATGGGTAACGATGTGGCCGTGAACATGGGCGGGGCGTCCGGTAACTTTGAACTGAATGTTTATCGCCCAATGGTGATCCATAATTTCCTGCAGTCGGTGCGTTTGCTGGCGGATGGCATGGAAAGCTTTAACGAACATTGCGCGGTGGGGATCGAACCGAATCGCGAGCGCATCAACCAGTTGCTCAACGAATCGCTCATGCTGGTGACCGCGCTCAATACCCACATCGGCTACGATAAAGCGGCAGAAATCGCCAAGAAAGCACACAAAGAGGGGCTGACGCTAAAAGCCGCCGCCCTGGCGCTGGGCTACCTGACTGACGCTGAGTTTGACAGCTGGGTTCGTCCTGAAGCGATGGTAGGTAGCCAGAAGTAATTATTCCGCCACATACAGGTGCAGCCGCGGGATGATTAATTGCAGCGGCTGTGCCTGCGGTTTATAACGATGCTGAATGTTTTCGGCATCGTAATTCAGCAGCTCGCCAATATCCGGGATCACTGCGCCCTGATCGGCATCATAAAGTGCAATTAAGGGGGTGGGACAGGCGTGCTGAACCTGTTTTTGCTGTCCGGAATACCAGACCCGCGCGATGGGCTGTACCTTTACAGGTCGTTTTATCTTGAGCCGCGCTTCTGAAGGCAGTGACGCAATACTGTGATACTCCTGTTCCAGACGTTCAATCCACTGCTCGCGCGACCAGGGGGCAACAGTGCGCGGCGCTTTCAGGCTTTTTTCCAGCATCGACAGGATCTCATCGCGGGTGAAGTTCTTGATAATGTGCTTATTCGCCCAGCCAAACCGTAATGTGGCCGGGTGACGAAGTACCGTCAACGAACGATAGGCATTCAGGGTGATAAGCCCTGGCAAATGACGATGAACCCACTCGAAACGTGCCGCCGGGGCTAATCCTGACTCTTCCGTAACGATTTTTTCGAACGCGGCTTTTAACGCGTTGATGTGGGCGATTTGCACTTCCAGCACTTCCCGCTCGGAGGTTTCTGTTTGCAGGCAGATCACGCCGGGCAGGCGAACGGCTGCTTTACTGCTGCGATTTTCTGACTGCTGCTGAATAAACAGGTGACGATAATGTTGTATCGTGAGCGCCAGAGCCGTACTGCCGATGTGTTGTTTGACCTCAATGCGTTCCAGTGGATCGTGTTCTGCGCCTTTCACCACATCTGGCAGAGTGAATACGCGAGCGGCCAGTAAACGGCATGATTGCAAACGCCCGGTCAGTGAGAGCAGTTCATGCTCAATGTGCCGCAACGTGGTATTCAGTCTTTCGATCAGATCGTAAGTCGCCATGACAACCCTTAATTAGTTACAACATACTTACCATATAACACAGCACGCCGGGTCAGGCCAGCGCGCGGTTAAGGTCAGGCAGTAACGGGAAGAGGGATATTGTGATACACCGGCCAGCTAAAACAGAAACGCGCGCCGCCGAGAGTGCTCTCTTCGCAGCGAACCGTCCCCCCCATTGCCTGCGCAATGGAATAGACGATCGCCAGCCCCAGGCCACAACCTCCAGTGGCACGATCGCGGCTGGGATCGAGACGAACAAATGGTTCGAACACTTTTTCTCGCTCGTCCGGCGCAATGCCTGGGCCATCATCTTCGACGGACAAACGGGCCTGATTCCCCTCTAGCTGCAAGCCAATTCGTAACGTGGTTTGGCTATAGCGCATGGCGTTATTCACCAGATTATCCAGGACGCGCTCCATCAGGCGCATATCGAGTGCACCATAATCACCGGAGGTCACGGTTTCGAGCAGTAGCGTACGCTGAGGATTAACACTTTGCACATCGTCAATATGGTTTTTCAGCCAGACGGGGAGATTTGGTGTACTGAGATTCAGCTCGTTTTGTGGGCGATCAAGCCGCGCGTAGGTCAGTAATTCCTCAATCAATCCTTCGAGCTGGCCGATATCCCGGTTCAGCGCCAGAGACTCTGCCTCGGTCAAGTTATCACTCATCTCCAGGCGATAGCGCAGACGTACCAGCGGTGTACGTAGTTCATGTGCAATACCGTCGATCAACTGCTTTTTACTGGCAATCAGCGCATTGATGTTATCGGCCATCTGGTTAAACGTCACACCTAACCGTTCGAAGCTCGAACCACTGTCAAAGTGGATACGCTCGGTAAGATGACCTTCGCCAAAACGTTGTGCAGCTGCTTCAAGTCGCAGCATGTCCTGCCAGTGCGGTCGCATCCAGATAAAGACCGGAAAGGCCAGTGAAATGGCGATAAATGCCAGGAGCGCCATATCCAGCAGCCGCATCTGGTGCAGATAATACAGATAGGGGACGGGTCCCACGGCGAGAACATAGTGGCTTCGGGGAATGCGCTGAATAAACGTGTATTTTTCATCCAGTGCGACAATGTCACCGTCTCGCAAGCGCTGCATGGCGGGCGCATCGAGATCGAAATCTTTCATCGATTCAATACGCAGATTGAATGAGAGATTCAGATCCAGCTCTTTCAGTGTGCGGGCCCAGTCGTGTGGCGGAATTTCACGTAACTCACTGCGCATCAGGTACAGCGAGCTTTTCATCAAATCATCCAGCGATTGCCGACCCGCACGCTCGGCGGTGAACTTGTAGACCAGCCCGACCAGCATGGTCATCACCAGGAAGCAGACAAACAGCAGGAGATAAAACTGCACGAACAGCTTTTTCATGAACGTATCCGGATGACGAGGTGATCAAGTTTCCCAGGCGTGCGGGGCAAAAAGATAGCCTTTGTTACGTACCGTTTTAATGCGATACGGCTCAGTGGCATTATCCAGTAATTTCTTGCGCAGCCGAGAAATGGCGACATCAACACTGCGATCCATACCATCGTAGCTGACACCGCGTAAATTTTTGAGTAATGCATCCCTGTCCATGATTTGTCCGGCATGTGTTGCCAGTTCCCATAGCAGGTCAAAATCCGCCGTGGAAAGCGCGATCAGCTCACCTGACAGCAACACCTGGCGATTAACAGGATCGATTGATAACGTACCAAAATGCATAGCTTTATGCGGTGTAAGCGAAGGTGCTGAGGGTTCCCGGTCAACGGTGGCGTGCTGGCGCAAATGCAGACGCAAACGAGCGAGCAATACGGCAGGAGGGGTCGTTTTAAGGATGTAGTCGTTAGCGCCCATCTCCAGCGACAAGATGTGGTTCATGTCACTGTCCAGAGAGGTAAGAAGAACAATCGGGCCATCCCACTGGGCACGCAGGTCACGGCACAAGGTCATTCCGTCTTTACCGGGTAGCATGATATCCAGCAGCACCAGATCCGGCTTCTCACGCGCCACGACTTCCTCACCGCGATCGCCGCGAGGCTCGACTATGACGTCCATATCATGTTTACCCAAATAGGCGGCAATCAGTTGCCCGACTTCGGGTTCATCCTCTACATAAACGATCTTATTCATACAGCGTCTGTTATCGCGAAAAAAGCCAACATACACTGCGTAACCTTAACCTTCCATTAATCTTTCAAAATTAACCTCAGTTCCGTTATTCTGGTCTGAATTGTTGCCTGGTTGTTATGGGAAAATACATGGGCTTGCTGATAAAAGCTGCGCTGGGTGCGCTGGTGGTGTTACTGATTGGTGTGTTGGCAAAAACAAAAAATTACTACATTGCTGGGTTGATCCCGCTTTTCCCGACGTTTGCCCTTATTGCGCACTATATCGTAGCCTCGGAGCGCGGGGTTGAAGCATTGCGAACCACCATTGTCTTTGGCATGTGGTCCATTATCCCTTACTTCCTCTATCTGTTGTCACTATGGTATTTCACCGGCTTTTTGCGACTGCCGCTGGCGCTGGGTGGGGCCGTTTTGTGCTGGAGCCTCAGCGCCTGGGTGCTCATTTTTTTCTGGAGCCGCTTACATTAGCGAAGCGGGCGACCGCCATCTACCGCGAAGGTTCTTCCGGTTACGTAACAACTGGTTAGCAGATAATCGATAAGATCGATCACCTCTTTTTCACCAGGGGCGATCTTCATCAACGATTTATTCAGAGCCTGCTGGCGGTACTCAGCGTCGTCGCTGTCGTTGAACAATATCAACGACGGGGCAATCGCATTGACTTTGACTTCTGGCGCGAGCTTACGTGCAAAAGAGCGTGTCATATTATCCAGCGCGGCTTTACTCGCGGCGTAGGCGATATGTTTATCGCTCCCTCGTTCTACGACATAGTCTGTAAAGTGAATGATGTCTCCCGCTGCATGCCCGTGCCCGCGTAGCAGGTCTTGCAGGGCGTGGTTAAGCAGGTAAGGGGCATTAACGTGGATTTGCAGCATACTGGAGAGCGTATCGCTGAGCGGTGTGCCCGGCAGTTCAGCGAGCCAGGCACTGGCGTTATGAATGATTGCCCGAAGCCCGTCAGTACGGGATTTCACTTCGTCGGCAAAAGCCAGAATGCCTTCGTCAGTTGAGAAATCAGCCTGAATACAGACCGCCCCGGCGTTTCGGAGACCGTCAATGGCAGGATATTCACTGCGATAACTGACGATCACCGGCTGGCGAAGGGTAAGAAAATGATGAGCAATGGCGAGGCCAATGCGACGGCCTCCCCCCGTGATTAATACAGGACGTTGTTGCATTTTTCCCATCGTGTTCTCCTCTCAGTTCAGCAACGGGAAAGACGGCGCTATCCCATTAACATCCACGTTGCCGGTACGGCAGCAACCAGTAACAACCCGATCAATGCCATCTCACGACGTTTAAGCGCATTATTCAATTGATGCGTACGGCGCGCGTAGATAAAGACCAGCAGACCCGGCGCATACAGTACAACCGAGAGCAGCAGGTGCATTGGGCCCGAAGCATACAACAACCACAAGCCGTAAATACAGGCGCCGATACCGACGATCAGGTGTGCTGGACGTGTAGCTATTTTTAACAAATAAGCGCCCACCAGAAAATAGGGAACCAGAATCATCTCTGAGGCGATAGTTAACAAGGTGTTATAGTCAGAACCTGTGAGCCAGATCAGGACAAGGCAAACCTGCACGCTGATGTTGGTCAGCCAAAGTGAAGCTGAAGGCGCATTATTTTTATTCTGACGAGCAAATAAGCGCGGAAAGGCTTTATGGGTCGCCGCCAGGAAGGGAACTTCTGCTGCCATGATCGTCCAGCTCAGGTACGCACCACAGACAGAGACGATAAGACCTGCGGCAATCACCACATCGCCCCAGGAACCCATCATGTTTACCATCAGGCCAGCCATTGATGGATTACGCATGCCGGCCAGCTCAGGACGTGCAACCACACCGAGTGAAAGCAGCGTCACCAGCAGGTAGACACCTAATGCTGCCAGTACGGCAAGTAAGGTGGCCCGGCCTACGTCGTGCTTATTACGGGCACGGGCAGAAACCACCACTGCACCCTCAACACCGATGAACACCCACAGGGTTATCAGCATCGTATTTTTGACCTGTTCCCAGACAGGAACGCCCAGAGCAATACCCGTAAAGTCGAGCTTAAAGACATCAAGACGGAACGCAATAAATGCCAGAACGATAAACAGGCCCAATGGGACCAGTTTCGCCAGCGTTGCGACCAGATTGATGCTCGCGGCAGTCTGCACACCACGTAAAACCAGCCAGTGAACGAACCACAGTAGTACCGATGCGCCGACAATAGATTGCCAGGTATTCCCGTCGCCGAAGAGCCGTAACTCTGGCGTATCGGTAAAGAAACTCAATGCAGAAAAGACGATGACCAGATACGAGACATTGGCGATAACCGCGCATAACCAGTAGCCCCAGGCCGAGCAAAACCCGATCAGCTCGCCGAATCCTTCACGGGCATAAGTAAATATCCCGCCGTCAAGGTCTGGACGGATACGGGTCAGCAGTAGCATGGCGAAGGCCAGCAGCAAAATCCCGGCCCCGGTGATACCCCAACCAATGAGGAGTGCCGCAGGGCTTGCGACGGCAGCCATATTTTGCGGCAAACTGAATACACCCGCACCCAGCATTGAGCTTAAAACGAGTGCAGTCAAAGCACTCAGGCCAAGTTTCTTTTCCATTGGCTTCCTGTTATGAAAGGTCCAAATCCAGAATAATTATTTCGCACAGGCGCATAAAAATGGTGGATCACACTAAGGCGCGGGATTTTACGGAGTGTCACGAAGTCATGCAATGACGTGAGGCAGAAATTAGAATAAAAGTTACAAAAAAAGGCGGCATTGCGCCGCCTTTGTTAAACCGTTTACTTACTTGTACAAATCGGCACTGATCGTCATGTTGTTACCACGTTCCTGCCACTGGCGGGTGATGTGGTAATACTTAGCCCCTTTCTTCGCCGCGCGTTTTGCGACCTGATAAGAGACTTCCGTCATATTGCCGTAGTTACCTGTAAACTTGATGCTGTCGAACGGAACCATCTGCGCAGCAGTGGTTTTGTTCAACTCTTCAATTTTGGTCCCGTCTGGCAGGGTAACGGAGTAACGACCGCCTTTTGTGGATTGCGTTTCAAAGAAGCGACCCACTTCCGCGCTTGGCGCAGCAGAGGTCGCAACGCCTGGAATTTCCACTTTCTTCGCTTCTTCGCCACCTTTCGCGATTGCTGCGCGGCCAGCGTCAGAATCGGCAGGGATAGCATCCGGGCTTTGCAGAACGCGTTTTTTCGCATCTTCTTTATAAATGAATGCGGTAATACGCTGGTTGCCGCCCTGGTTGGCATCGACCTGGCGCACAATATAGAAAGAGTAGGCCCCTTTCTCTTTGGCGGCTTTGGTGATTGCATCGTTCACTTCAGGCTGGCTGCGGTAGAACCCCTGAACAGTCACGGTGTCGTAAGGTTCCAGTTCAATCGCCTGATCTTTTGGCAGTTCGACGATACCGTTAATCACGCGATTTTTGGGTGCGTCAGCTTTTGGGGCATTGTCTTTGAACAGCGCGATGGTTACGCGCTGGTTGCCGCTGTTGCCGTAGTCAGACTGGTCAACAACGTAAAACGAGGCTGCACCGTTTTTATCGGCGGCTTTTGATGCGGCGTTAACGGCATCGCCAATAGAGTTATAACGACCCACAATGACCGTATGGTCAAAAGGTTTTAACGCTGCCGCTTGCTCCGGCGTTAACTCTGTCGCGGCATTCGCAGACAGGGCGGTCGCAGAAAGAAGTGCGGACGCCAGGAGTGTGTTCTTAAGCTTCATAAAAATAATCCTTCGCCTTGCGCAAACCATGTACTGGTATTGTTGTTAATTTGAGACGGTCTCGATTATTGCATTTAAAACCCGTTGCTGTCTGCGCCATTTTTCGCACCCTGTGCTCAGGGGAGATCTAAATTCGATAACATTTAGTGATATGTTGAAAAAACAGGCGTTTGACAAGCAAAACTGATAAAGCATATGACTTTTACAAGTTAATTTAATGTTAATAAGTTGATCTCGTATGGCGCTATATCATGTTTTTACCGCTTCGCTTGCGCTATTTATCGGTTACTGCGGTGAATTTAAGGTAAATATCTCTGTCAGCGACGTCGATCACTTATTTTTCACAGATAAAGTAAGAAATAGTGTTTTCTGGCGGTGGATCACAGGCGTTATTTTCAGTAGGTTATAGAAAGTTTGTTACTGTTTTATTTTCCGGGGTTAATGATCTACCTCAGCTATTAAGTTGATGGAAATTGATACAAACCTCGGGCATTTATCGACAAACCATCATCAAAAACCGATGGAAGGGAAAACTATGCGTATTGGGGTACCAAAAGAACGGTTAGCCAATGAAACCCGCGTAGCGGCAACACCAAAAACGGTGGAGCAACTGCTTAAACTGGGTTTTACCGTCGCGGTTGAAAGCGGCGCGGGCAAACTGGCGAGTTTCGACGATGAGGCATTTACTCAGGCTGGCGCTGACGTAGTGGACGGTGCAGAGATCTGGCAATCGCCGATCATCCTGAAAGTGAATGCACCGGAAGAACATGAAATAGCGCTGCTCAATCCGGGCACGACGCTGGTGAGCTTTGTCTGGCCAGCGCAAAATCCAGAGCTGATGGAAAAGCTCGCGGCACGTGATGTGACCGTGATGGCAATGGATTCTGTTCCACGTATTTCTCGCGCTCAATCGCTGGATGCATTGAGCTCCATGGCGAACATTGCGGGATACCGTGCTATCGTCGAAGCGGCACATGAGTTTGGCCGTTTCTTTACGGGGCAGATCACCGCTGCAGGTAAAGTGCCGCCTGCGAAAGTGATGGTGATCGGCGCTGGTGTGGCAGGGCTTGCGGCGATTGGCGCGGCAAACAGCCTGGGCGCGATTGTGCGAGCATTTGATACGCGTCCGGAAGTAAAAGAACAGGTTCAAAGTATGGGCGCCGAATTTCTTGAGCTGGACTTCAAGGAAGAGGCGGGAAGTGGTGATGGCTATGCGAAGGTGATGTCTGAAGCCTTCATCAAAGCGGAAATGGAACTCTTTGCTGCTCAGGCGAAAGAAGTCGACATTATTGTCACCACCGCATTGATCCCCGGTAAGCCGGCTCCGAAGCTGATTACCCGCGAAATGGTTGATTCCATGCAACCAGGCAGTGTCATCGTCGACCTGGCCGCGCAAAATGGCGGTAACTGCGAATACACTGTGCCAAACCAGGTGACCACCACTGCCAATGGCGTGAAGATCATCGGTTATACCGATCTGCCGGGTCGCTTACCAACGCAGTCTTCTCAACTGTATGGAACCAACCTCGTTAACCTGCTGAAACTGCTGTGTAAAGAGAAAGACGGCAATATTACGGTAGACTTTGAGGATGTGGTTGTGCGCGGTGTTACTGTGGTCCGCGAGGGAGAAATTACCTGGCCTGCACCACCCATTCAGGTTTCAGCACAGCCTCAGGCAGCACCAAAAGCAGCACCTGAACCGAAAGAGCCTGCTAAGCCTGTTTCACCGTGGCGTAAATATGCCCTGATGGCGCTGGCGATTATTCTTTTTGGTTGGCTGGCAAGTGTTGCGCCAAAAGAGTTCCTCGGTCACTTCACCGTCTTCGCACTCTCCTGTGTGGTGGGCTATTACGTGGTGTGGAACGTTTCCCATGCACTGCATACGCCGTTGATGTCGGTGACTAACGCCATCTCCGGGATCATCGTGGTGGGGGCATTGCTGCAAATTGGTCACGGTGGCTGGATTAGCTTCCTTAGCTTCATCGCGGTGCTTATCGCCAGTATCAATATCTTCGGTGGTTTCACCGTGACTCAGCGTATGCTGAAAATGTTTCGTAAGGGATAAGGGGTAGCATATGTCTGGAGGATTAGTTACAGCTGCATACATTGTCGCTGCGATCCTGTTTATTTGCAGTCTGGCGGGGCTTTCCAAACACGAAACGTCTCAGCGCGGTAATAACTTTGGCATCGCCGGTATGGCGATTGCACTGCTTGCCACCATCTTTGGACCGGATACTGGCAACGTCGCCTGGATCCTGGTGGCGATGATTATCGGTGGCGCGATTGGTATCCGTCTGGCGAAGCGCGTTGAGATGACTGAAATGCCAGAGCTGGTGGCGATTCTGCACAGCTTTGTTGGTCTGGCTGCGGTGCTGGTGGGCTTCAACAGCTACCTCTACCATGAAGCAGGCATGGAACCGATTCTGGTCAATATCCATTTGACTGAAGTGTTCCTCGGTATTTTCATCGGTGCGGTAACATTCACTGGCTCTATTGTGGCGTTTGGTAAATTACGCGGGAAATTGTCGTCAAAACCGCTGATGCTACCTAACCGCCATAAGCTGAATCTGGCTGCACTGGTTGTATCGTTCGTGCTGCTGGTTATCTTCGTACGTACAGAAAGTGTGGGTATGCAGGTGCTGGCGCTGCTGGTGATGACCATTATTGCTCTGGCGTTCGGCTGGCATCTGGTGGCTTCTATCGGTGGTGCAGATATGCCAGTAGTGGTCTCAATGCTGAACTCCTATTCAGGTTGGGCGGCTGCGGCTGCGGGCTTTATGCTGAGTAATGACCTGCTGATCGTTACAGGTGCACTGGTCGGCTCTTCTGGTGCGATCCTCTCCTTCATTATGTGTAAAGCGATGAACCGTTCGTTCATCAGCGTGATTGCGGGTGGTTTTGGTACTGACGGTTCCTCTTCGGGTAATGACGAAGAAGTCGGTGAACATCGTGAGGTCACTGCGGAAGATACGGCAGATATGCTGAAGAATTCGCACTCGGTTATCATCACCCCTGGCTACGGCATGGCCGTTGCCCAGGCGCAGTATCCGGTTGCCGAAATTACGGAGAAACTGCGGGCGCGTGGTATCAAGGTTCGCTTTGGTATTCACCCGGTTGCCGGGCGTCTGCCGGGTCACATGAACGTTTTGCTGGCTGAAGCGAAAGTGCCTTACGACATCGTGCTGGAGATGGATGAGATCAACGATGATTTCTCCGATACCGATACGGTACTGGTTATTGGCGCGAATGATACCGTTAACCCGGCGGCACAAGATGATCCGCGCAGCCCAATTGCGGGGATGCCTGTGCTGGAAGTGTGGAAGGCTCAGAATGTCATTGTCTTCAAACGTTCGATGAATACGGGCTATGCAGGCGTTCAAAACCCACTGTTCTTTAAAGAGAACACCCATATGCTGTTTGGCGATGCCAAAGCCAGCGTGGATGCGATTCTGAAAGCGCTGTAATCAGTAGCAATAAAAAAAGCCGCCATATTTGGCGGCTTTTTTATATGCATCAACAAGGCTCAATCGTCGTCTTCGTCGTCCAGTTCAACCGGCGTCTGGTATTGATCCGGTTTAATGACCAGCAGGTCGCAGCGCAGATGGTCGATCACCTGTTCGGCGGTATTCCCCAGGAATGCAGCAGAAATACCGGTACGACCAATCGTGCCCAGCACGACAATCCCCGCCTGCAGGTGTTCAGCCAGGTCCGGGATCACCTCTTCAGGTAACCCTTTTTCAACGTGGGTCATTTTCTCATCGATACCGAATTTTTGGCGCAGTGCTTTCATGGCCAACAGATGCTGACCGCGGATTGCGTCGTTATACACACTCGGATCAAATTCAGGCAGCTCGATGGCGATATTGATAGGTGTCACCGGGTAAGCTCCCACCAGATGGACTTCGGTATGGTTGACTTGCTCGGCAAGCTGGATGGTCTCTTTCACCAGCTTTTCGTTCAACGCGTTGTGATAGTCCTCTTCGCTGGCGAGATTGACCGCAACAACGGCCTTACCGCCTTCTGGCCAGGGTTGATCTTTTACCATCCACACTGGGCAAGGGCATTTGCGCAATAAGTGCCAGTCCGTCGGGGTGAAGATGACGGACTCCAGTTTGTCGTGCTGGTGCGCCATTTTCAGCAACAGATCGTGATTGCCGCTGATAATTTCCTGGATAATGGCTTCAAATGGGCGGTTATGCCAGACCACTTTAATATCAATGGGAATTCCCGCATCCAGGTAATATTTCGCCTGTTCGCGGATCCATGCAGTACGCTGGCTGATCACTCCCTGACGCATAGCGGTGCGCTCGTCAGGCGACAGAAGGGTGGTCATTTCGTATGAGAAGTCATAGATCGGCAAAAACGCTTTGATTTTGCCACCAATCCGTTGATGTAAATACACAGCACGCCGTAACGCAGGTTGATCGTCCTGATTAGGGTCGATGGCCACCAGCATGTTTTGATACTTTGTCATACAGGTCTCCTTACAACTGTCACCACAGTCTGTAACTAAAAGAGTAACCTATATATCTTGAATGAAACAGGGGGGAAGTTTTACCAGATCAATAAATCATGAAAAATTAATGGCTGTTGTGCCATCAGGTTGAAACCCAAGCGCTTTGCTTCTCAGATAAAGGAGCCAACATGGCAAATCACTCAAAACGGAAAGCGATAGGCAGATTAATTGCACAAGGGGTTGCGGCGAAAAGACAAGCGACAGAACGCATGTTGTATATCACCGAGCAGCAACAAGCGACCGCGCAAGATCTCGAATGTTTAAAAACACCGCCTAAAAACAGAACCGAGGCCAAAAAGCAACTGGCGGTAAAACTACGCTTACTGAAAAATGGGGCTATGGATCTGAAATCGCTGCAAGAAATTGAAGTTCAGGCTGCAATCGACTTAGCAAATGCGAACATCCGCAGATTTGAAGACGGCTCGGTTGACGCTGTTTCAACAGAGAAAACGTCAGTTAACAGGAAGAAATGGCGGGGCAGGACGGCAGACTGAGAAGGGATGAGAACACGTTGGTAAGCAGAATCATGAATTTCAGTATGCAGCCAGACGAATGTATCGATCTGGCTGCAGTCATTCGCAGATGTTATGCCACGTTGCGGGAATGACCGGCGAGGATCGCCAGCGCTTCACCGTTTTCGATGGTGATATATTTGCCTTTAACGGCCAGCATACCGCTTTTCTGGAAGCGACCCAGCAGACGGCTGATGGTTTCAACGGTCAGTCCGAGGTAGTTACCGATATCACCACGGGTCATGGTCAGACGGAACTCACGTGGTGAGAAGCCACGTTCGGCAAAACGGCGCGACAGGTTATAGATAAAGGCCGCCAGACGCTCTTCAGCATTCTTTTTGGAAAGCAGCAGGATCATGTCCTGATCGCCTTTAATTTCGCCGCTCATCAAACGCATCATCTGTTGACGCAGGTTCGGCATTTTTCCGGACAGGTCATCCAGCGTTTCAAACGGGATTTCGCAGACCATTGAGGTTTCCAGCGCCTGAGCAAAGCTCGGGTGGTGACCAGTACCGATGGCATCAAAGCCGACCAGATCGCCTGCTAAATGGAAGCCAGTGATCTGCTCATCACCTTGTTCGGTGATGGTGTAGCTTTTAATCGTGCCAGAACGGATAGCATAGAGCGATTTCAGTTCGTCTCCCGCTTTAAACAGCGTCTGTCCTTTCTGAATAGGCTTTTTGCGCTCGATGATATTATCAAGCTGATCAAGTTCATGCTCATTCAGGGTAAACGGGATACAGAGCTGGCTGATGCTGCAATCCTGGCAATGGATAGCACAACCGCCAGACTGAATGCGTCGTATAATTCGCTTTTCCGGGATCATAGGTTTGCTCGAGCCTTAATTGATATTGGTCAATTTTAACATCTTTTTGGCGAGTACGTAAGCCTGGCAAACCCTCAATAAGGACAAGAGACGGTAACGTGTTGCCATCTTCTTGAAATTCCACAGCTTGGTTATGGGTTTTCGCCCTAACTGGCAGAGAATTAAGCACTAAAAGCCTGGTATCTACAGTAAAAGATAGCCCTCATGGCGCAATAACCACTCCTTGCGCTGCACGCCACCCGCGTAGCCGGTCATCGTGCCGTTACGGCCAATAACGCGATGACAGGGAACGACAATGCTGACAGGATTAGATCCGTTGGCAGCGCCCACCGCTCGAGCAGCACCCGCACGGCCTAATTGTTCAGCCAGTTGGCCGTAATGCATAACATGGCCACAGGGAATATCACGTAGCGCCTGCCAGACTTCACGCTGGAAAGCTGTACCGGCCGTGGCGGTTGGCAGGTTATCGATGATACTGAGATCACCTTCGAAGTATGCCGCAAGCTTGTCGCTCAAGCCGTTGGGATTGCTGGCGCTGATACGTTCATACCCTTGTGAACGGTAATGAATATCGAGCAGCTCTATCATGCGGTTACTGTGCTCTTCCCACTCGACGGCACGTAAGTTGAACTGTTCGTCGGCAATAATCCACAGTGGCCCAAGCGGGGTAGCAATTTTATCTTCGAGTAATCTCAGCATCCTCTTTCCTTTAGTTCAGCCGCGGGTAAATACCCGGCCCAATTGGCAGGCCGACAAGATACCACGCCACCAGCATCACCAACCATACCCCTAAAAAGATAAGCGGATACGGTAAAACCAGCGAATAGTAAGTACCCAGTTTGGCTTCAGGTTTATAGCGCTGAAGGAAGCCTAAAAACAGAGGGACAAACGGTGAGACAGGAGCCAGCGGGATCACTGACGAATCGGCAACACGGAACAGGATCTGCGCAAACGCCGGGTGGAATCCGAGCATCATGAACATGGGGACGAAGATGGGAGCCAAAATAGACCAGATAGCCGAACCACTGGCAATAAACATACACAGCAAGGAAGACAAGAGTGCCAGACCGACAAACGCCGGAACACCGCTTAACCCGGCCGCTTCCAGGGCATCAGTCAGGCCAACGGCCATAAACTTGCCCATGTTACTCCAGTTGAACATCGCCACAAATTGCGCCAGTGGGAACACCATCACGATAAACCCGGCCATCTCTTTCATTGGCTCGATCATCAAGTGTGGTAAATCGGCCTGACGGCGGATCTTGCCTGTGGCGATACCATACGCCAGCGAAACGACGAAAAAGAAAAGGATGATCAGCGGTACGATCCCCTGAATAAAGGGTGAGGGCAGCACAGTGTGTTTGACCGGGTCGCGCAGCACACCGTTTTCCGGTACAACCATTAGCGCTACCACGGCAATAAATGCCAGTGAGACGATGCCGGCGACGCGCAGACCGAAACGCTGCTCTTTACTTAATGTCTCCAGCTTTTCATCGCGACTGCCTTCCCACTTGCCTAAACGCGGTTCAATGAGTTTATCGGTGATAAGGCCGCCGACAATTGTCAGAACAATCACTGAGCTTGCCATAAAGTACCAGTTGTCGATCACGCTCACATGCATCGCGGCATCAATCGTTTTTGCAGCTTCAGTACTGATGCCGGAGAGCAGCACGTCCGTGGTGACAATGAGCAGATTTGCCGTAAACCCGCAGCCGCCCCCGGCAATGGCGGACAACAGACCTGCGACAGGATGCCGACCCACCGCCAGGAAGATCAGCGCTCCCATTGGCGGCATAATCACCAGCGCGGCATCGGAGGAGATATGGCTGAAGAACGCGATAAACAGCACCATATAGCTGGCGTAACGCGCACTGACATGGGAAGCCATTTTTACCATCAACGCCGGTAGCAGGCCTACGCGCTCGGCCAGCCCGGCCCCCAGCACCAGCGCCAGAATGGCTCCAAGTGGGGCGAAGCCGCTGAAGTTTTTAATTACATTCGGCAAAAACCAGTGCAAGCCTTCAACACTGAGCAGGTTTTTGACCGCGACCAGACTACCGTCGGCCGGGCTTCGTACGCTCACGTCGAATGCGGACAGAATGGCTGTTGCCATCATCAGAATCACAATCAAATAGATAAAAAGCAGGAAAGGGTGCGGTACTTTATTGCCGATCCTTTCAACCCAGCCATAGAGCTTACCGGTTGGGGAATGCGAAGGTATGGAAGACATACTCATGGGCGTTCCTCGGGACTGTTGTGTTGTTGTGTTTGTGTTTGTGTTTATGTGTTTTTTTATTTTAAAGGTGACGGTGTCACGCCTTGCGGGATCGGACACTCGTACGGTCGGTCTGTTATCTGTTGTTCAAACTCGTCACGGCATGCCCGAAGAAGGTCAGCGTCCTGGAGCAGGTTCAGGGCCGTAGCCCCCATGACTTTTCCCGCCAGCAGCATGCCTTTATGGGCAATAGAGGTTCGACCCTGTGTAACCAATTGCCAGGTATGCAGTGGTGTGCCGATGGCGAAACAGGGGCTAAAGCACTGTGCGACAGGCATTTTCCAGCTGACATCGCCAACATCCGTTGAACCAGCCATGACATTGTCAGTCACGGCGTACGGGGCGACTTCGTCGATCAGCAACGTCTCCTGATGGCGACGGGCGAAGGTCTTGCCGTCTTCTCCCCCTGTTGCTGCAATATTTTTCAGGCTGTTTTGCAGATCATTTGGCGTAAGCGTTGTACGAATCTCACGGGCAAACTGGCGCTCCTCTTCATTCCAGGCGGGCGTTCCGTAATGTTGCAGGGCGCGATACATGGCTGCTTCGAGTGTGCGGTTAGGCAGGTAACTGGAACAGGCTTTGTCAAAGCGTTGCTCGACGGTGGTCTCTGTCATCAGCGCAGCACCCTGAGCGATCTTGTCAATACGCGCGTAGATCTGCCGTACATCGGCCATCTCCGGGGCGCGGATCAAATACAGCACTTCGGCCTGAGCCTGCACAACGTTGGGTGAAATGCCGCCCGTGTCGGTGATGGCATAATGTACACGCGCTTTCTCAATAATGTGCTCGTTGAGAAAATTTGTGCCGGTGGTCATCAGCGTGACGGCATCCAGCGCACTGCGGCCCAGATGTGGGGAGTTCGCTGCGTGGGCTGCCACGCCGTGAAAGCGCCACGATGCCTGAATGTTGGCGAGGGTACTGACATTAAACATCCCGGCAAAGGCTTCCGGATGCCAGGTCACTGCGGCATCGACATCATCAAACAAACCTTCACGCACCATAAAGGTTTTACCCGAGCCACCTTCTTCGCCTGGACAGCCGTAGAAACGAACGGTTCCGTTTCCGCCATGTTGTTCCAGCCAGCTTTTCACAGCCACTGCGCCAGCAAGGGCTGCCGTTCCCAGTAAATTATGCCCGCAGCCGTGGCCGTTAGCGCCAGGCGTTGATGATTGTACGGTGGCGCAATATGCCTGCTGGCTTAAGCCGGCCAGGGCATCATATTCACCCAGTAATGCGATAACGGGCTTTCCTGTGCCGAAACTGGCGATAAAGGCATTTGGAATGCCGCCTGCTTCACGCATGAGGCTAAATCCTTCGGCTTCCAGCGCATTAGCGAGCCGTTCTGCCGACCAAAACTCTTCGAAGCGGGTTTCCGGATGATCCCAGATCTCATCGGCTATATTGGTCAGTGTCTGAGATCGGGTGTCGATCGCATCAGCAATAAACGCATAGTTCTCCGGCATTACACACCTCGCGCCCACGGAAAATTCAGCGCCGTTCGCGCCAGGGTTTCGATAGCGATGCACATGATCTGCTCGTCGAAGTCGAATTTTTCGTTGTGATGCCCGGCACTCAGATCTGTACCAAACACCATATAAGAGGCCAGGCCGCCATTTTCCTGCACTCGCGCCATCATCAGCGTGGCATCTTCAGAGCCTGCAGGCGCTTTTACCTTGTCGATGGCATGCGTGACGCCGGAAACCTGGCTTGCCTGTTCGCGGAGGTAGTTCACCCAAGCGGGGGTTGGGGTACTGGAGGTTGCCGCCCCCATCAGACGCATCTCTGAGGTAACACCGTAAAGTGCAGCCGCACCGGTAATAACAGACGTTGCACGCTCGAATACGTACTGATTGATGGCTTCGCTTTCGCCGCGGGTTTCTACCTTAAGCAAAGCGCTGGCAGGCACAACATTGCGGCCACTGCCAGCCTGCATGACACCAACGTTTACGCGGGAAGCGCCTTCGCTGTGTGGTGCTATGCTGTGCAGGGCGAGCGCGGCCTGTGCGGCGGCTAACAGGGCGTTGCGGCCTTCTTCTGGTTTACCGCCGGCGTGTGCGGCTACACCGGTAAAGCGCACGTCAAACTTGGTGGTAGCCATAAAGTTATCGCTGCCGCAGATAACGGTTCCGGCAGGGACGCCTGTGCCAATATGAATAGCGGTAAAGTAATCCACCCCCTCAAGCGCACCGGCAGCCACCATCGCGCGAGCGCCCCGAGTGCCTTCTTCGGCGGGCTGGAAAATAATTTTGATCGTGCCGTTCAACTGGGCTTCATTCTGTTTCAGTACCTGCGCCAGACCCAGGCCGATCGTGGTGTGACCGTCATGACCACAGGCGTGCATCATACCGGGATTACAGGAGGAAAAACCTTCACGGAATGGGCGATGGCTCTCCTCCTGGGCCTCACTCAGATCGAGAGCATCCATATCCACCCGAAAGGCCATAACGGGGCCGGGTCGGCCTGTATTGAGGGTGGCAACGATACCGGCAAATCCGCCTTCAAAGGCCGTAAGCCATTTTTCGGGAGCGCCTTGCTCACGGGCGCGGATAAACTCGCGGGCAAGAGTTGTATCATCCGGCAGCCCCATGCGGCTGTCGGCATCCACAACGTCCCGGCCCATCGCCAGTTCGTAGCCCAGGTGGTGTAATGTTTCTGCCACTTTTGCCGCCGTGCGAAACTCCACCCAGCCAGACTCTGCAAAACGGTGGAAATCGCGTCGCCATGCGCTCAGTTGCGGGGTTAAGGTCTGGATGTATTGCGTCAGTTGATCCATGTCTTTTCCTGTCATCATTAAAATATGTGAACTGCTTCACGCTGTGATAGTTTTTACTTATCACTAACCGTTTTTTCACAGTTTTAACCGTTCAGGAATTACCCTCGCACATCCATTTCCATTAAAGTAGATGACAATTTCTTTACTCTGATAAACAACAGTTATCGGTGAGTTATGTCCTATCAGGTTAAATTTCATCAAATCCGGGCGTTTGTAGAAGTGGCTCGCCAGGGCAGTATTCGGGGGGCGAGCCGGGCGCTGAATCTTTCCCAACCGGCACTGACCAAATCGATCAAGGAGCTGGAGGAAGGGATGGCTGCTCAGCTTTTTGTTCGGCGCAGTAAAGGTGTGACGCTGACAGAGTGTGGTGAAAGCTTTTATCAGCATGCCAACCTCATTCTTGAGGAACTTCGTGCCGCGCAGGACGACATTCGTCAGCGGCAGGGGCAACTGGCCGGACAAATCAACATTGGTATGGGAGCCAGTATTTCCCGAACATTAATGCCTGCGGTCATTACCCGTTTTCACGTGCAGCATCCACGAGTGAAGGTCCGAATAATGGAAGGGCAGCTGGTATCGATGATTAACGAATTACGTCAGGGGGAACTGGATTTTACAATAAACACTTATTGCCAGGGTCCATACGATCATGAATTTACCTTCGAAAAACTCTTTGAAAAACCGTTTGCCATATTTTGTCGGGAAGGGCATCCGGCAATAGGAGCCAGAACAATTAATGAGCTTTTACATTATGACTGGACAATGCCAACGCCACGGGGAAGTTATTATAAACAATTAGAAGATGTGTTTATGCACCGCTCGCAAATACCCCGTATCGGTATTGTCTGTGAAACGTTTTCCTCCTGCATTAGCCTGGTCGCACAAAGTGATTTCCTGAGCATTCTGCCGCAGGAACTGGGCTGTGACCCGTTGTTGGCGCATCGTCTGGTGATGCTGCCTGTTGTCGAAACACTCCCAAAAGCGACTTATTATTTAATCCAGCGACGTGATTCACGCCAGACACCGCTTACTGAATCGTTAATTACGCAATTCAGAATGGAAGCCAGAAATATAGTATATGAATAAAATAACAAAAATAAAAAAATAGAGTCTGCCGACACCTGACAGACCCTACAGTACACACAGCAGTATATCCTTTCACATGTCCCGCGTGTTTTATCCGTTAAGCAGGTTTATTTAGTTATAACAGCTTTCCTGTAAAATGAAAGGTTGTAGAGTGATTGATTTCACGAATTTTTAACTTAAATTTAATGTTTAACTAATGCTGAAATTTAAGTTAAGTTAGGTTTAAATTTGTCATTAGTTATTTTTGTATTTTCCCCTGTGTGATTATTTATTGTGTTTATTATTATCCGCGTATTCAGGGGCGGGGTGATTGAGACACGCCTCAGGCAAGGGTATAGTACAGAGCTCAGATGTAGCCGGAGAATGTCCATGAACCCTGACGACAAATCGCTCTTTCTTGACGCCATGGAAGATGTCCAGCCCCTGAAGCGCTGTACCGATATTCACTGGCAGCCGGAGCGTAATTCGCGTACCCGACAAGAGCTTGATACCGAGCAACTCGATAATTTTTTAACGCTGGGTTTTTTGGAGTTAGTCCCGCTTGCAGAGCCGCTGGCATTTCAACGTGACGGCGTGCAGCAGGGGGTTATTGATAAGTTACGCTCAGGTAAGTATTCCCGTCAGGCCAGCTTAAACTTATTACGCCAGCCCGTTGAACAATGCCGTCAGATGCTGTTTGCGTTTATCCGCCAGGCAGGGCGCGAGGGGTTGCGCAATCTGGTTATCGTTCACGGAAAAGGGCGTGAAGAGAATTCACACCCCAACGTTGTGCGCAGTTATCTGGCACGCTGGCTCGCGGAATTTGACGACGTGCAGGCATTTTGTGTGGCATTGCCTCATCATGGAGGCAGCGGAGCCTGTTATGTCGCGCTACGAAAATCTGACGAAGCCAGAGCTGAAAACTGGGAGCGGCACGCCAAACGCAGTCGTTAACCTGCGCTCAGTGCTGCCAGTATCTCTTTCCCATTCCACATCACGCCATACACCGCGACCGCCAGCATAAATACGGCTGTCGCGAACCGTATGACACGTTCGTACTTTACTGAGACATACCGTCTGATGCCCACGATCCAGAGGGTAAGGATCACCAGATCCAGCACAATCCAGATAGCCGTCAACAGAGCAATGCTGTGCGCAAAATTATGGGTTACCGGGACGAACAGCGGGAAAAAGGCGACAAAAAAGAGAATGTCTTTTGGGTTGGCAATAGCCGTTAAAAATCCGGTGATAAAGCCGCCCGGTCGTGTTGATGTTTGCTCCCCTGTACCTGAATGCGTAAGTATCTGAATTGCCATTGCACCGAGAAATAGCGCACCCGCAAGGCTGATACACGTCAGGCTTAATGGGTGTATTTCCACGATCCCGCTCAGGATTAACACCGCCATCGCCAGTAACACCAGCGACGCTAAATTGGTTCCGGCAAGCGTGATAAATGCACGTTTATACCCTTCCCGTAAGGCTGTGTGAGTCACGAGTGCAATAACGGGACCGGGTGTGATGAGCAATAGAATAACGGCCACGAGATAAGAGCCCAGTAGCGATAACGCCATATCAGCATTCCTTGTGGTGAAGAGAAGAGGAGTGTCTGCCATCGCACTGGAATTGAAAAACGGAAAATCCTGCGTTTTAATGTGAGTTAAACTCACAATGGATTATTCCATGCTCTCTCCACTTCCGCCTTTGTATGCACTACGGGCCTTTGATGCCGCCGCCCTTTGTGGCTCGTTTACCCGTGCGGCACAAATGCTGCACGTCACACCTGGCGCAATCAGCCGTCACATCCGTACCCTGGAAGAGAACTTTCATTGCCAGCTCTTTCTGCGCAATGGTCCTGCGGTTGAACTGACCGATGCCGGACGTATCCTGGCAAGCCAACTCAGAAATGGTTTTGCTACGCTGGAGAGTGCGTGTGAGGCATTTCGTACCACCCGCCACGGACTACGACTAAAAGCCCCCTCAACACTAACACTGAACTGGTTACTGAACATTCTGAAGATATTTGTTGAGGAAAACTCAACGCCTGAGGTGCATGTTTCCAGTGTCTGGATGGATGTCGATCACGTTGATTTTTATCAGGAGCCGTTTGACTGCGCGATTTTGCTCGGCAACGGTCAGTTTGGCGAGCAGACCGTTTCACAGTTGCTCTTTAAAGAGTGCCTTGCGCCGGTATGTGCGCCGGGGCTTCTGGAAAAAGCGCAACACAATATCAGTGCCTGCGAACTGATTCACCCTTCGCCAGATCGGCGTGACTGGCGACGCTGGCTTAAAGGTAGCCCGTTTGAGTTGACGCTGGATATCAGCAAAGGGAAGGTTTTCGATACGCTGGAGCAGGGAAATCAGGCGGCAGCCGGTGGGTTCGGTGTGTCTGTCGGGGATGTGGCGCTGAGCATTCCGGCGCTGGAGAGTGGTTTGCTGGTGATGCCGTTTACCCGCACGATTGAAACCGGGGATGGCTATTATCTGGTCTGGCCCAGCGACAGCCCAAAGCAACAGGGCATTGAGACGCTACGTGCGTTCTTGCTCGGGCATATTCCGGATATCAGCGCGTGCGTTAAATAGCGGGCGACAGATCGCCCGCTGGGTTTCGTATGACGATCAGAAGGTTTCCCAGTTACCGTCGGCGGCGGTAGTGGTTGCCGGGCGTAACAATTGTGGTGTTTTCACATTTGTCGGGCGAGAAGCCGTCACCTTTTCTTGTGCGTTCAGGCGGAATGCCGCGACGGCCTGACGTAACTGTTCTGACTGGTCTTCCAGCGCGGCGGCGGCCGTTGCTGATTCCTGAACCAGCGCGGCGTTTTGCTGTGTCACGCTGTCCATCTGCGAAACGGCCAGGCTAACCTGCTCAATCCCCCGACTCTGCTCATCGGATGCCGACGAAATTTCACCCATAATGTCGGTCACGCGGGTGACTGCCGCGACGATCTCTTTCATGGTTTCACCCGCTTCACTGACCTGGCCAGAACCGGTATTTACGCGGCTAACCGAGTTCTCGATAAGTCCTTTGATCTCTTTCGCCGCCTGCGCACTGCGGCTGGCCAGCGTTCGTACTTCGCCTGCTACGACGGCAAATCCCCGGCCCTGTTCCCCGGCTCGAGCGGCTTCAACAGCGGCGTTGAGTGCCAGGATATTGGTCTGGAACGCGATGCTGTCGATAACACTGGTAATGTGAGCAATCTGCTGTGAGCTGTCGGCAATTTCGGTCATGGTACGCACAACGTTATCGACGACACGTCCACCCCTGGCCGCGGTATCGGAGGCATTTTTGGCCAGTAAGGTGGCCTGACGGGCATTATCGGAGTTCTGTTTGACCGTTGCGGTTAACTCTTCCATGCTGGCAGCCGTTTCTTCCAGTGAGGCAGCCTGTTGTTCTGTACGGGCCGAGAGATCGTTGCTACCGGCGGCAATTTCACCTGCGCCGGTGTAGATCGAGTCGGTACTGCCGCGCACCGCGCTGACCGTGCTCACCAGAGACTGTTGCATCTCATGCAAACCGGTCGCCAGTTGTCCCATTTCATTACGGCTGCCAAGAGTAATGCTGTGCGTCAGATCGCCACCTGCGATGGTTCGAATATGGTTCATGATGCTTTTCAGTGGGGTTAACAGCAGGTGTTGTAAACCTTGCCAAATCACCACCAGGACAACGACTACGGCGAGGAAGATGCCAGCCAGCGTCCATTGCATATGCGTAAAGCTGCTCTGGTTCTCTTCGGCGGCGGCTTTGAGTAAGGTGTTATTCTCTGCACGCCAGCGATTGTATACCGCCTCCATATCATCCTGCGCCTGCTGCGCATCCAGATCGCCATAAGCCTGATAGTTATCTGCACGCAGATACTCAATCGACAGACGCATCACCTCATGCATTTGCGTCCAGGATTTTTGCATCTCTTCCGTCAGAGCCTGGTTTTGGCCCTTCACCTGTGGCATTTTTTGCCAGGCGCTGTAATAGGTTTCGGCTTTTCCCAGTGATTCACTGGCCGTTCCCAGCAGTTTGCTGATGGCGGCCATTGCCGCTGGGTCACGTTGATTTTTCAGATAACGAATCGCCACACGGGTGACGGTAACGCGTGTTTTCACCAGGGTGTTCACGCTGTCACTCAGGCTTTCCTGTTGCGCGTTAAGCACGCCTGAGTTCTGGAAGTTGTGGCGGTCATTACTGACGGCAGAGTAAAACAACCCGCCCGTGACAACTTGCAGCAGACAGAATATGGTGAGTGCAAAGATAATACCGGTGATAACGTGCAAATTTTTCAGCATGGCGGTCGTCCGTTATAGGTGCAGGAGTTGCACAAATAATATCGACGTAGCGAAATTAAACTTTAATTTAACTATTACTTAACTAACAGTATTGCTCCGGAACGCGTTGTAAACCGGAACAATATTGATGGTCCAGGCGTTCTCTCTACCCAGTGAATCAGGAAGGCATACATGACCAGTATTGATAAAAGTGGAACGTACACGTTAGGGACGCGTACGGTTAAGCGGCTCGGCTATGGCGCAATGCAGCTTGCAGGTCCTGGTGTTTTTGGGCCACCGAAGGACAAAAATGCTGCGCTTGATGTGCTTCGTCATGCAGTCGCCGCAGGTGTGAACCACATTGATACCAGTGATTTTTACGGCCCTCATGTCACTAACCAGCTTATTCGTGAGGCACTTCATCCGTACCGTGACGACCTCACCATTGTTACCAAAATAGGTGCGAGGCGAGGTGATGATGCTTCCTGGCTGCCCGCATTTTCGGCGGCTGAACTGACACAGGCAGTGCATGACAACTTACGCAACCTGAAACTGGATGTGCTGGATGTGGTTAATTTACGCATCATGTTTAGTGCGCATGGTCCGGCAGAAGGCTCGATTGCTGAGCCACTGGCCGCGCTCGCGGAGCTTCAGCAGCAAGGGTTGGTTCGTCATATTGGATTAAGTAATGTGACGGCTACACAGGTTGCTGAAGCGCAGAAGATCGTTTCGGTTGTTTGCGTTCAGAACATGTACAACATTGTGAATCGTGAAGATGACGCTCTGGTTGATCTGCTCGCTCAGCAGAAGATCGCGTATGTCCCGTTCTTCCCGCTTGGCGGCTTTACACCGTTGCAATCTTCCGGGCTGCAGGCGGTCGCCGATTCGCTAGGTGCAACAGCCATGCAGGTTGCACTGGCCTGGTTGCTGCAACGTTCCCCCAATATCTTGCTGATCCCCGGTACATCCTCTGTGGTGCATTTGCGTGAAAATCTGGCCGCTGCCGATCTGATTTTACCGGTGGATGCGCTTGATACCCTGAACGCGCTGGTGGATTAAGCGCAAAAATGAAAAGTCCAAAGCGACGGCTTTGGGCTTTTTCCGTCCGGCATGTTATTTACGCATAACCTTATCCGACTGAGTAGTCTTTGCCTTCAGCTCAGGATGTCTGGCGATGTTTTGCGCTTTGGTTTTGTTAATGTCGCACGTGCCGTTGCTTTCCGTGACCTGAGTACAGCCGGAACGCTCCAGCTTCGCGCGGTATTTTGCACTAATAGCATGTGCAGGGAGGGCAGTCAGGGTGGCTAAAGCCAGGGCTATCATCACTGTTTTTTTCATGACAATCTTTCTCGTTTTGTGGTTGTAAACCCTGTCGGGTTTATTCCGCCGCAGATTCTGCCTGGCGATTTCTCCTGTGCAGCGCTAATGCTTCCGCCACAATCTCCTGCTTACTTTTGCGTGTCTCAAACGCAGTGGCTCTGACGTACTCCATTAAGTCTTTATCAACTCTTGCACTTAACATCTTCAGGTCGGCATCTTTTGCGAAACCGCGTGCAATACGCTTATCCGGATAATCACGGGTTGGCATAGAAAACGTCCTCTACACGTTGTCTTGTTAATTTGTGCTGTAAAATATGCTGCTGACAAAAATTAAAGTCAATATATAGTGATTGCATAGTGATGTTATTTTTTGGTTTTGCATTTAGATTAAGTCATTGGTAAGTGATTTTTATATGACTTTTGTTTGACTTAGTTTCCTCTAAGGTTGCGAGTTCAAAAATTTACGTCTCATCACAGAATCACCTTTTTTCTTTTTACTTTGTTTCCTGTGTTAACTATGTTGGGGCCATTGTTCTATGGCATAAAAAAGGTGAAAACACGATGGTGAACCAACATATCAATAAGATGACCCAGGGCATTTTGCTGGCAATGGCCGGGGTGGCGACATTCTCTGCACCACTGGCTTTTGGCGCGGAAACGGCTATCACACAGATTGCCGGTAAGGTACTGCCTTATCAGGAAAAACCCCGGGTCTTTGTGCTAACCGATATCGGTAATGAGCCGGACGACCAGATGTCTCTGACGCGGTTTTTGCTCTACGCCAACGAGATGAATATTGAAGGTCTGGTGGCAACCACATCGACCTGGCAGCGTGAAAAAGTGCATACCGATATGATTGACCTGGTGGTGGGGCACTATGGTGAAGTACAGCCGAATCTGCTGAAACATGCTGCCGGATTCCCGACGGTGTCTGCACTGCAGTCTGTGGTGGCGCCAGGCCTGGCAAGCTATGGCATCGCAGCGACAGGGGAAGGAAAACAGACCGCGGGTTCTGAGCTGCTGGTTAAGGCCATTGAAAAGAGTACTGATGCGAATCACCCGCTGTTTATCACCCTGTGGGGAGGGGCGAACACCCTGGCGCAGGCGTTACAGGATGTGTCGAGAAAACATCCCGCAGAGAGGGTTCAGTCGCTGGCGCGTAATCTGGTGGTGTATGCCATCTCCGATCAGGATGATGCCGGAAGCTGGGTGCGTGAACACTACCCGGATATCACCTACATCGTCGACCCCTCCAGCCAAAACGGTGAAGATTATGCCCGAGCCACCTGGACCGGGATCAGCGGCGATCGGTATTACCGCAATGCACCGGGAGCAGACTTTACCACCGTCTCTCAGCACTGGCTGGATGAGAATATCCGCAATAAAGGGCCAATGGGGAAAGGCTATCTGAAGTATCTGTTTATCATGGAAGGTGACACGCTGTCGTTTATGAGCCTCATCCGTAACGGCTTAAACAGCGAAAGAAACCCCGGCTGGGGTGGCTGGGGAGGACGTTATATTGTGCGTCAGCCGCAGCATGAAACGCGCCCTGTCTGGAGCAGCGGAGGGGACTTTTATCCAGGCAACCCTAACGCAGCGGATACGGTGACGGGAAAAGACGGCAAGCAGTATACCTCTAACCAGGCGACGATCTGGCGCTGGCGTGAAGCTTTCCAGCATGACTTTGCTGCACGTATGGCATGGGGGATTAACGACTATGCGAACGCCAATCACAACCCGGACGTGGTGGTGAATGGTCAGGCGGGTCAACAGGGGGTTTATCTGCAGGCCAAAAAAGGGGAAACACTGACTCTGGATGCATCAGGCAGCAAAGATCCCGATGGCGATAAGCTCAGCTACAACTGGTTTCTCTACCCTGAGGCCGGTTCGGCCAGCTCTGCTGCCGTGGATGTTAACGACGTTCAGGGACGTCGCGGAGAAGATAATCTCAATGCGCCAGCCGTGTTGACGCTGGGTGAAAATGGCCAACAACGTGTGACGGTGAAAGCCCAGCGAGCGGGTACTGAGCACCTGATTCTGGCCGTGACGGATAATGGCACTCCGTCGTTAACCTCCTACCGTCGCATCATTGTTTCCGTCAAGTAATTCAGGTATGAAGTGATGTCGGATGCGAAAGCCTCTGACATCACCTCTTCGTTAACTCTGCCGGTGAACCACGATGAAAACCGCTCTTGCGCCCGCCCTCACGTTGCGAGAGAAGCTCTGTTACGGCCTGGGGGATACCTCAGCGAATATCTTTATGGGCATGACGATGATGTTCTTGTCCATCTACTACACCGATGTGTTCCAGCTTAACCCTGCAATAATGGGCAGTTTGTTTTTGATGGCGCGCTTGCTGGATGCGTTTGGCGATCCCCTTATTGGTCTTCTGGCGGACCGGACTCGTTCTTCCCGTGGGCGTTATCGGCCCTGGTTGCTCTGGTTCGCGTTTCCCTATGGACTGAGCTGCGCGGCGGTCTTTTTTTCGCCTGAACTCAGCGCGTTCTGGCGCACGGTTTATGCCTGTCTGACCTATACCGCGCTGGTGCTTAGCTTCAGCTTTGTGGTGGTTCCCTATGTATCACTGCTGGGCGCAATCTCAGCCGATAGCGACGAACGGATCCACATTAATGCGATCCGCTTTCCTCTTGCCAAAACGGCCTACTTACTCTGCTCACTGTTGATCCCTGCGCTGATTACCCTCTTTGATCACGATGTACTGGGCTACCGGGTGGTGATGAGCGGGATTGGATTGTTGTCTACGCTGTTGATCCTGATTTGTTACTTCAATACGCAGGAGCGGGTGATCCCGGAGGGTATGCCCGCCGTCAGTCTGCGCCAGCAGTTTGGTTATCTCCTGAAAAATGACCAGGCGCTGATCCTTTTTGCGGCGCAAGGGCTGGTGATGATCATGAATACGCTGAAGTTTGGTGCGGCAGCCTATTTCGTAAAATATGTCCTCAGTATGCCCGTCACCTTTCTGAGCATGATGCTGACTATGGCATCGGTGGCGGGTATTGTGGCTCCGGTGATGACCGGATATCTGCTACGCAGTGGAAAGGTGAAACGCATTGTGCTGCTGGTCTACAGCCAGCTGGCGAGTGGGGCGATCACGCTGGCGATTGGCTTTATGCCAGCCAGTGCGCTCTGGTCGCATGTCGGGCTTTTTGTTTTCGCCACGCTGGCGGCAGAGCTGATTGCGGTGATCCTGTGGGCAAGCGTAGCAGATGCCGCAGATTACGGATTTTATCGTTTTGGCGTTCGCATTAACGGCATGATTGGCGGCGGTATGTTGTTCGCGACGAAAGCCGGTATGGCGGTAGGGGGCGCGCTGATAGGGTATGTGCTGGCATGGTATGGTTATCGGCCAGAAATGCACACCGTGGCGTTGCCGGATCACCTTCCGGCGTTTCGTTGGCTCTATATCTGGCTCCCGGCCTGTTGCCTGTTTTTGACGGCGGCTTTGCTGCAGTGTTATCGGCTGGATGAACAAAAAATGAGGGATGTTATGATGGCCGTTCGGGATGAGGCGGGTCGGAAAGAGGCGACACGACATGGATTATAAAAAACACATTCTCAATATTTTGCACAGTGAGCACGCGTCACGCGCGGAGATGACCCGGCGGGTTGGCGTCACCAAAGCCTACATTACCAAGCTGACATCACAGCTGTTGCAGGAAGGGTGGATTGAGGAGCGCGATATTAAAGATGTCGCCTTTGGTCGTCCGCAGCAACTTCTGGCCGTAAAAGGCGGACAAGCCTTTAGTATCAATATTATGCTGCGAAAGGGGAGTTTTCAGGGAACGCTTAACGATTACAACACCCAGGTTGATGCGCTTGCGACTCATGAATTTTCCCTGCCGGAAATGATGACGCCAGCCGAGTTGGTCATCCGCATTGCGGGTGGCATTAAAGCGCTGTGCGACGCCGCCGGGGTTGCGCAATCCTGCATCAACGTGGCCAGTGTAGCGCTACAGGGCGGGATTGAACATTTCACCGGTGTGGTACGTTATTGCCCGCTGTTTACGGACAATAACGTCAATCTGATGGCGCTTATTCAGGAGCATGTCGGGATCACCACCCGAATTTATAACATTGCTCATTGCACCAACTACCTGCTGGCAAAGCGATCGCCGGGATTATCGTATGTGGCCTTTATGCCAGGCTTTGGCAGCCTGGGATATGGCTACTGCACAAACGGTGTACCAGGGTTGGGTGAGAACGGTTTTTATCCGGAAATCGTACATTTACCGTATGAAGGCGGCATAGAACACGCCTTTAATGTCATTGAAGAGAACAAAGCAGAGACGGTGCTGACCACAGCGAAAGCACTCTACTTCGCCATTTGTTGCACTGCGCCCATTCATAACATCAAGCTGGCGATTGCCACTGGTGAATTGTTTGAAGATTACGGTGAAGAAGTCCTGCCGCGTGTTCAGGATATGCTGGATAACAACCCTAATCAGCATATTCGCGAAATTCGTCTCCGGCATGATAAAACGGGATATCACTATGGCGTGAAAGGGCTGGTCCAGCTCAGTTCAGACAGTATCACTGAGCAACTGGTTTGATGCCTTTCCACGACGGGCTTACATCAGAATTTGAGGTCAATAACATGGATTTTAGCGCACTTCATTTACAGGTTACGGCTGCGCCACCGGCGTTTCCGGGCGTTGCACCTGTCCCGCTTACCGACGCAACGATGCAGGAACGTAAGAACAATGTCCTGAAACGAATGGATGCTGAGGATTTTGACGCCATTATTGTGTATGCCGACAAAGAACACGGCAGCAACTTTGAGTACCTGACGGGGTTTATTCCCCGCTTTGAAGAGGGGTTGCTGGTGCTGGAGAAAAACGGTGACGCGACCGTGATCCTCGGCAATGAAAATCTGAAGATGGCGACATATTCCCGCCTGCCGGTCACGCTTAAGCACAGCCCGCTATTCTCGCTGCCTAACCAGCCGATGGAAAACGATAAACCCCTGAGTGTGCTGTTCGATGAAATTGGGTTGAGTGCCATGTCCCGCATTGGATTAGTCGGCTGGAAAATGTTTACCTCATCTCTGGCTGACAATAAGCAACTTTTCGATTTACCCTGGTTTATTGTCGACGCCATTCGCAACAGTATTTCGGCCAGTACGGTCCTGGAAAATGCCGCACATCTTTTTATTGGCGGAAATAAGGGTGTCCGGATCACCAATAACGCGAATGAGATTGCACATTATGAGTACGGCGCAAATCTTGCGTCAACCTGCATACTGAACGCGATGAATGCCGTGGAGCCGGGGATTCGCGAGGCGCAATTGGGCAGCTATCTCACGGCAGAAGGCCAGTACAATACGGTAGTAACGATTGCCGCTGCCGGGCAACGTTTTGAAAAGGCCAACCTTTACCCGACATATAAACCGGTGCAGCGAGGCCAGCCTCTTTCCATGACGACCGGTTTTAAAGGCGGGCTTTCCAGCCGGACTGGTTTTGTCATTGCTGATGAGAGCGAGTTGCCGGAAACGCAAAAAGACTATCTTGAACGCGTAGCGAAACCCTACTTTGGTGCTGTTGTTACCTGGCTCGAAACGATAAAAATTGGGATGAAGGGCGGGGAGATGTACTCCCTGATCTCGTCCGTTCTGCCGAAAGAAAAATATAGATGGCATCTGAATCCAGGGCATCTCAGCGCAGACGAAGAGTGGATGTCATCCCCAGTCTATAACGCCTCTACGGAAACCCTGAAAAGCGGAATGATCCTGCAGATCGATATTATTCCATCCGTCCCGGGGTACACCGGCATAAGCGCCGAAGAGAGTATCGCGTTGGCAGATCCTGCGCTTCAGAAGGAGATACAACACCTTTGGCCTGAGTTATGGGCGAGAATTGAAGCCAGAAAAAACTATATAAATAATGAGCTTAATATAAAGCTGAGCGACGATGTGATCCCACTGTCAAATACCGTGGCCTATTTGCGGCCTTTCTTACTGGCGAAAAATAAAGCCTTCACCTGTTAAACCCGCCACGGGCCGGATGAAATCCGGCTCTCTTTATCTGAATGTGTCGTTATTTCAGTGGGTTCTGTTTTTTGCGCCTGGAGAGTCTTGCAGGATAGCCTAAAAGCGTAATACTGTGTTTATATACAGTATCACGCAGGCAAGGCAATAATGAGCATCCTCTTTTCGTATCACGCCACTCAACTTATTGAGTTACCTCTTTTTTTAGAGCATGTGCCCTGCGGCTTTCCCAGCCCGGCACAGGATTACGTTGAAGATCGTCTCGATCTGAATCGGCTGGCAATAAAACATCCCAGCGCAACCTATTTTGTCAGAGTCAGTGGCGATTCGATGGTCGGGGCTGGGATCGGTGACGGCGATCTGCTGGTGGTTGATCGGTCGTTGACGGCGGTGCATGGCGACATTGTTGTAGCCTCCGTCGCCGGTGAATTTACGGTGAAGGAGCTACAAATTCGTCCAACCCTGAGGTTGCTTGCGCACAACAGGCATTATCAGCCTATTACGTTTCAGTCTGAAGAGGAGTTGCAGATCTTCGGCGTGGTCACCCATTCACTGAAGACACACAGACATGTTCGCGCTTGTTGATGTCAACAGCTTCTACGCGTCCTGTGAGACGGTTTTTCGTCCGGACCTTCAGGGAAAGCCTGTTGCGGTGGTATCTAACAATGACGGCTGCATTATTTCGCTTTCAGCAGAAGCAAAGCGACTCGGCATCAAAATGGGAGAACCGTTTTTTAAGGTAAAAGCAAATACCTATCCGTCCAGAATCAACTTTTTTAGTTCCAATTACACGCTGTATGCCGATCTTAGCCATCGAGTTATGCAGACGCTGGCCGATATCTCCCCGGCGATAGAAATTTA
Source organism: Lelliottia sp. RWM.1 (assembly GCF_016859735.1). Lineage (NCBI taxonomy): Bacteria > Pseudomonadati > Pseudomonadota > Gammaproteobacteria > Enterobacterales > Enterobacteriaceae > Lelliottia > Lelliottia sp. RWM.1. The sequence continues at coordinate 229,684 of NZ_WLVC01000005.1, forward strand.
CTCAATAGATGAAGCGTTTGTGAATGTTTCGGGTATCAGCAACTGCATTTCCCTGGCGGAATTTGGGCATAAAATGCGTAGCCAGGTCCGTCAAAATACCGGGCTCATCGTCGGCGTGGGGATTGCCCAGACGAAAACCCTGGCGAAGTTGGCAAATTTTGCGGCCAAGAAATGGCAAAGGACAGGGGGAGTGGTCGATCTATCAAATAAAGATCGCCAGCGAAAGCTGCTGGCGGTTGTGCCGGTGAGCGAAGTCTGGGGAGTGGGCAGGCGAATCAGTAAAAAGTTAAACGAGATGGGCATTACCACGGCGCTTGAACTGGCGGAAAGTTCATTGTGGGTCATACGTAAGCATTTTAACGTCGTTCTCGAGCGCACGGTGCGTGAGCTTCGTGGTGAGTGCTGTCTTGCGCTGGAAGAGTTTACGCCGACGAAGCAACAGATCATCTGTAGCCGTTCTTTTGGGCATCGCATTACGCACTATGCAGATATGCGCCAGGCCATTTGCGCCTATGCGGAGCGCGCATCGGAAAAGTTACGTGCCCAGCACCAGTTTTGCCGCTTCGTCAGTGTATTTATGCGCACCAGCCCACATGCTGAAAATGAAATTTATTACGGGAATCAGGCATCCGTAACACTGATGACCCCGACAAATGACACGCGGGACATTATTCGCGCCGCCACTGAGGGACTCGGAGGGATATGGAACGATGGGCATCGCTATATGAAGGCCGGTGTGATGCTGGCGGACTTTTTCAGTCACGGTGTCGCACAGCTTAATCTGTTTGACGACAACCAGCCCCGCGCCAACAGTGCGGCTCTGATGGCCACCCTTGACCGCGTCAATGTCTCCGGGAAAGGAAAAGTGTGGTTTGCAGGGCAGGGAATTGAAAAATCCTGGGCAATGAAACGCGAAATGCTTTCCCCGTCTTATACCACACGTTTTTCCGATCTGCCTGTTGCGAAGTAAGAGAGGGTGTCGTTGCTAAACCGGTATGACTTGATCTTCCGGGAGGCATGGGTGAATAACCAATGCACGTATCAATGATTGTTCTGTAATGGGGGGGGGTGATTGCTGAAATGAGAAAGGATGCGTAATGAATAACAGAGGGGTGCGATACACCCCCAGAGATTATCGTGCACCGGTTGACAGCATTCTGGTGTTCGTAGGCGCGCAGTTAACCCGAATTCAGTGGAGAATGCCAAAGCAGAAGTGGAGGGACATACTGTCCTCCACGACGGGGGAGACATTCAACCGCGGAAATCAGCCCCATTTATCCGTTCGTGGAAAACAGGGTTTTGGTGTCGTTAGTTTGCCGAAAGTTCTTTCCGGACGATCTCTGCGCCTGCACTTAACGCATTCAGTTTGCCCGTGGAGACCCGACGAGGCAGGGGAGCCATGCCGCAGTTGGTCGATGGATAGAGTTTGTCGGCATCGACAAACTGAAGTGCTTTGCGTAGCGTATCGGCGACCTCTTCCGGCGTCTCGATGGTATTGGTTGCCACATCAATCGCCCCGACCATAACTTTTTTACCGCGAATCAGTTCGAGCAGGTCCATTGGAACACGTGAGTTATGGCATTCCAGGGAGATGATATCGATATTCGAGGTCTGCAGTTTTGGAAACGCCTCTTCATATTGTCGCCACTCTGAGCCGAGCGTTTTTTTCCAGTCAGTATTGGCTTTGATGCCATATCCATAGCAAATATGTACTGCGGTTTCGCATTTAAGGCCTTCAATTGCTCTTTCTAAAGCCGCGATTCCCCAGTCATTCACCTCGTCAAAAAATACATTAAAGGCAGGTTCATCGAACTGGATGATATCCACTCCCGCAGCCTCTAACTCTTTTGCTTCCTGGTTGAGAATTTTGGCAAATTCCCAGGCGAGCTTTTCACGGCTTTTATAGTGATTATCATAAAGCGTATCGATCATCGTCATCGGCCCAGGCAGCGCCCATTTAATCGGCTGGCGGGTAAGCTGACGTAAAAATTTAGCATCTTCAACAAACACCGGTTTCTGGCGGGTAACGTCACCCACAACCGTCGGGACACTGGCATCATAACGATTACGAATTTTGACCACCTGGCGATTCTCAAAATCCACCCCGCTGAGATGCTCAATAAAGGTGGTGACAAAGTGCTGACGCGTTTGCTCCCCATCACTGACAATATCAATGCCTGCACGCAGTTGATCAAATAAGGACAAACTCAGGGCATCTTTTTTCCCCTCAATCAGTTCGTCATTTTGCAATTTCCAGGGGGACCACAGTGTCTCTGGTTGCGCAAGCCAGGACGGTTTCGGTAAGCTGCCAGCAGTAGACGTGGGTAGTAATTTTTTCATAATCATTCACCTTTTATTTTCGGTAAGTCAAATAGCGTAGTTAGCAGACCATTGTTCAAGAATGGCTTTATTCGGTTTGATAAAGTGTTCTTCGGTGAATTTTCCCTGCTCAATCGCCAACTGGCTACGTTCTTCCCGGTCATAAACAATTTTTGTTAATGAGTGATCCTGATGATTCAGGTCGGGCTGATAGTATTGTCCTGCTGCGGAGTTAGCATTATAAATCTCAGGGCGGTATATCTTCTGGAAGGTTTCCATTGTGCTGATCGTACTAATAAGTTCATGATTAGTATAATCACCCAATAAATCCCCAGAGAAATAAAAGGCTAACGGTGCGACGCTGTTTTTAGGCATGAAGTAACGAACCTTCAGGCCCATTTTATTGAAGTACATTTCCGTTAAAGAAGAGCCATTCGGCTGGTATTCGATACCCAATACAGGATGTTCGTTACCTGTACGGTGATAAATATCTTTGCTTGACACACTTAAACAAATAACGGGCTGTTTCCTGAAGTTATCGTTGTATTCATTCGAGTTAACGAAGTGCTTGAATATATTTCCGTGTAACTCGCCAAAGTTTTCCGGAATGCTAAATGTGGTCTGGTCTTTATTATGATCCAGCAGCAACACACTAAAATCATAGTCACGCACATAAGAAGAGAAATTATTACCGACAATCCCTTCCGTACGTTCTTGCGTTTTTTTATCAATAATATAGGTTTTCAATATCTCAATGGCGGGGAAAACATCACCATTTTCGACAATGTTCATCTCAACTGAAATTATTTCAAGCTCTACGGCATAGCGATCGCTTTTGGGGTTATCCCAATGAGCTAACGTATTAAAACGATTGTTAATCATGGCGAGTGTGTTGCGCAAGTTTTCCTGACGGTTACTCCCTCTGGCCAGATTAGCAAAGTTGGTTGTAATACGCGTATTTTCAGAAGGGTTATAGTTTTCGTCAAAACGACTACTTTTAATCGTAAATGTAAACGCTTTACTCATCGCGGCTCTGCATCCTGGATTCTGATATGAAAACGGACGTTGTTTCTGTCCCGTCGTTTTCATGTTATCAATAAGTTAATGTTGCATATTTTATGCCAGAGTCAATGACGGAGTTAAAGCGACTAAATTTCAATACAACATGAGGCATATTCATGATCTGGAGCACAGTGGAGCGGTCAGCCCTTGCCTGGAGATGAAACCGGCCTTTTTTCAGCGTGATTCCGGCGTTTCAGCCGTTCCGTCAAACACAGACATGGTGGTTGGTTAACGTGTTGTTGACGTAGCGGTGAACCATCAATCCTGGCGATTTTTCTGCTGGTGGCACGTTAACTGTGCCAAACCAGACCGGATTGGCCGGACAGACGGAGCTACAAATATAAGCCGGGATCCCCGCAAACAGACCGGCGACGGGTCGGTGAACGTGTCCCGCCGCCATGGCGAGCAGTTTGTTTGGCGTGTTTTTGATGAGCGCTTCCAGCTCATCCAGCCCTCTGCACATGGTCTCATCCAGCGTTGGAATGCCGGACGCAAAAACGGGGTGATGCATGAACAGTATCGAGGGTGAATTATCTGCATGATGAATGTGTTTATCCAGCCATAGCAGGTGATCGGTCACAGAACCGTAGGTCTGGTCCTCAACCGTCGAATCCAGCCCAATCAGCCGTAAGCCATCAGCATAATGGATTGTGTGCAGAGCCTCTTCAGGCGCATCGCCTGACCATGAATTTTTATCCCATACTGAGCGCATCAGGCTACGGTCATCGGAGTTGCCCGGCAGGACCAGCGACGGATAATTCTGCTGACGGAGGCGGGCCGCAATCTGTTTATAACCCTCGTTCCAGCTGTTGTCCGTTAAATCACCGGTCAGGATCAGGACATCCGGTTGCAGTTGCGCCAGCCACATCAGAACCCGGTCAAAACGGGACAGGTGATCGTTTTCGGGTGAGGCATGAATATCTGAAACCTGCGCGATTAACATAGATGTTTCCTTAAGGCTAAAGGCGTTCAGAATAAGACCCCTCCCAAGACCGCCTTGACACGCACCCCGTTGACGTGGTGATTCAACGGATCGATGTAGCGCTATCCTTTGGATCTCTCCTGGACTACCGGGATAGTGTAATTCCAGGGGAAGGGGATATCACAAATCCTCAATGAGAGAAAATGAGCGCCACAACTAAACCTAAAACTAAAATGGCACAATAGAAAAAGATGTTTCCGGAGTATTCAGACAGCGCATTCAGATGCTCCTGACCCTGTTTATTGAGTTTTTGAATAGCATCATTTTCATTGCTTGCTTCTATTGTGTAAGTTTACTGAGTAAACCCTTTCTTTTTCAGATCCCTGGAAAGCGCTCGCGTGACACGATCGGCAGTGATGACTTTTGACTCATTTCCTTTAATAAAAACGATATAACTATTCATATTCCCTCCATGCAGAATAATTACCTTACAATGCCGGGTGGCACTCATTTTTACTGTCGTTGGTTTAACTTTTGACGACGCTGTTTTTCTGTGGTGGTAATATCTGGCACGCTACAATCTTCATTCTCCGGGCGAGATATCATCGTTTTTCAGTAAAGTTTACCATGCCTTTTCCTGGCCATTTTATGCATCATCCCCCCTTTTATTGGGAGGGGGCAGGTCCTCGGTTTTGCCAGGAGATGATATAAAAAAACCGGAACAATCAATTATTTCACCTTATCGAAAATAGTACTGAGATAATCATCTGTTGTTATGCCAAATCAAATACCAACCAGTGGTTGAATGGTTTACTGCAGACTCTTCTTTACTGGCAGGAGGATAATCATGATTGACCACACCGGATTCAGCGTCACAAATCTTGCAGACAGTAAACGGTTTTACTCCCGTGTTCTCGCAAGCCTTGGTCATATTGCCCGGCTTGACATTCCGGGAAAGGCGGTAGGTTTTGGGCCGGCTCACCCGGATGAAAGCGCTGATCCGGGAGGGGCATTCTGGATCACTCAGGGCACACCCTCTACGCCCCGAATGCATCTTGCCTTCAGTGCAAAAAATAAAAAGGAAGTGGAAGCATTCCACAGTGCCGCTCTTGCGGCGGGTGGAATAGATAATGGTGCGCCGGGCTACAGGCCTCAGTATCACCCCGGATATTATGCCGCGTTTATCCGTGATCCTGACGGATATAATATTGAGGCGGTTTACCATGAAACAGGAAAATGACGAACAAACCGGAAAAAGAATATAGCCATCCCGCGCCTGATGGCTAAAACAGAATTGCGGCATTGGGTTTGCCGGGAAGGGCATGTGGCAGATTCAGGTTAATGTATTCTGCCACTCATTTAACGAGAGAGTATAAAGCAAGCTCGGAGGCTCATTTTTAACATCGTGGATCTCTCTGTCATATTTCAGCCCGGTTTTTTCAAGAACTTTTTGCGACGCCAGATGATTACTGCGCACAACGGCCGAAACCTCAACCAGTTTAATGACCTCGAAACCGTATTTCAGCGCGCAGGCTGAAAACTCTGTTGCCAGGCCTTTTCCCCATACTTCGGTGGCGAACCGATACCCCAGATTATTAATGGTTATATCGCCATAGCGGAGAATGCTCAACCCACCGAAACCGATGATTTTTTCAGGGCTGGCGAGAAGCGAGATAGCCCAGTTCCCAAATCCATGGTTTTGCCAATGGGCGAGCCAGCGATCCATCACCGTTTTTGCATGGTCAATGTCCGGGTAGGGACCGGCTGGGTTAAAGGTGTTCGTTGCAGGGTCACCATAAATGTTGAAAAGATCGGTGACATCGGACGTGATGACGGGACGAAGACGCAAACGATTTGTTTCGACGAGCAAACTGACCCCCTGATGTGTGCTGCTACCAGCATGGCTTTATGCGAATGAACCCCACTGATTTAAGCACACTTTCTTTTTGACGTAATGGTCTTTGGTTAACACCGGGCCAGGGTTGAATTCCCTTTTCATCAACTGCGTACTGCCTCCAGCCAGCGGGTGACGGCCTCCGTGGTTTTTCGCTCCTGATCGCATTCAATCACGAACGGTTTTTCCCGTCGTGCGGCCGGAGCAAGGCAGGCAAGAATATCGTCGCTATCACCTTTGCCGTAGCCGCCGTGGGTGATGAAGGGAATAAGCAATTTACCGGCGAGGTTATGGGTACTCAGAAATGTTTGCACCACGGGCGGGACGCTGGTTCCCCAAATGGGAAAACCCAGATAAATCGTCTGATAACGCCCGAGACCCGCAAGGCGATGCTTTAATGCGGGCCGGGTTCCCGATGCGCGTTCGTTTTTTGCCTGTTCTACCGTCTGAAAATAGTCATCCGGGTAGGGGGAAGCGGGTTCGATTTCAAACAGATCGCTCTTCAGGCTGCGATGAATCACACCCGCAATCACCCGCGTATTGCCGCTACGTGAAAAGTACGTGACCAGAACAGGGCTGCCACGTTGCACACTGGTGATGTCGGGGGCTGCTGTTGCCTGAGGGAGGCGCGCCAGCGAAATCCCGGCCAGGGCCGTGATCAACATTCTGCGGGTGGGATCGTGTTCCATCATGGCTTCCTTATTTCGCGTTCGCCAGTGCCTGTTGCAGGGCATATTCCGCTCGCGTCGCAGCATCGTTTTCGCCCTGTTCGCGTAAAACCGCTGCCAGCTGGCGTAGCTGTTCTGGCGTCAGACCGACCCGGAGGCTGGCTCGGGTATGGGACAGTAACTGTGATTCCAGTCCCGGTGTTGCGGCCAATGCGCCGACGGTCGCCAGTTCGCGGCTTTGCCAGTCGAGGTTATCGCGGGCAAAAATGTCGCCAAACAGATGTGTTTGCAGGAACTGGTTAATGACCGGAGCAAAATCGAACAAGGGACCCTGGACGGGCGCACCGGAGATTTTGGTCTGATTTTCCGTCCCCACGCGAAGGAGTTCCTCCCCGACCGGGACAGGCCTGATGGGCATTTTACCTTCAGCATCGTGGATGCCGCGCTGTTTACGCGAGTCGACAACCTTCATCAGCTCATTTAACGCATTCAGACTGCGCGGGAAGCCGGTGTAGGCGTAGAGTTGCACGAGAATTTCTTTGCTTTCGTTGATGGTGAGCCCGGCGTCCAGCCCCTGGTTCAATGCCGTATTCAGTTTTTCCATCTGGCTGCTTGCCATGGTGGTTGCGATCAACGGGATGGCCTGCTGGCGGGCAGACAACGTATCCGATTCGATTTTGTCGTGATGCATTTCTTGAACTCCTGTGGTTACGGACGCAGCCTGGGCCGGGAGGCTACAGCTCAGGAACAGTAAGGCTGTTGCCATGAATGCTTTAATGGGCATGGTATTGTTCATCACTTACGTTCTCCATCCAGCTAACGACCCTCCCTGTTATCGCAAGGTGTGTCATGGTGCTGTCTGGCGTTGCGCCATACCAGTGTTTGACGACAGGGGGGACACGGCACAACATCACCTGCGCGATTAATCTGAACGGGATTGCCTTACTGTTGTGTCAGCCCGACGTTGGAAGTGACGATAAGCTGTTGGCCTGCCGAATGGGGATGCCATGCGGAGCGCGCACCAGGCTCGAAAGTGAGATACGCGCCTGAAACCGTCATGACATTATCTGGGCTGAATAGCGGATCGACCCGCACGCGCCCGGTAAACGTCTCTGCAGATCCAGATCCGCCTTTTAAACGCGGTATCTGATCGACGGCGCGACGCATATCGAAACCTACGGGTTCCTCGTATGTTGACCAGGCGATGAGCCAGTTAGATACCTTCTTTGATAAGCATATTTAACCGGGTTTTCAGCAACGCCAGTCAGCCTGTCATGACGACCGTAAATGCAGATTAACCGAATTTTCGCGAAAGATAATTACGCCTGGTAAATAGGCGCTATGAATGAAATTCATAGAAGGATGCTGTATTTCCAGCGTATCTGCGCGTGTTAGTGTGGCATGTCTGCATCCATCACGAATATGCGGTCTGCCGATGAAATCGTTGTTTCACGGTGGGCGATAATGACTCGGGTGATGTTCATCGCTCTTATCGATTGGTTTACCTGGCTTTCGCTTGTTTTATCCAGGTGGCTGGTGGCTTCGTCCATAAATAAAATGCCAGGCCTGCGGTATAATGCTCTGGCAATATAAAGCCGTTGCTTTTGACCGCCGGATAACCCTTCGCCCAGTTCACCAATCAGTGTTTCGTAACCCATCGGGAGTTTCATAACATCATCGTGGATATGGCTGGCGATAGCACATTCCACCACCCACCGATCGTCAATATCAGGGCGGAAACCCGCAATATTTTCTTTAATTGATCCTGAAAATAGCTTGTCTTCTTGCATGATACAGGCGATGTGCTCGGCATAATGGTCGAAACCAAGTTGTTTAATATCGATTCCATTGATTCTGACGCAACCTTCGGTGGGTTCAAATAACCCACACAGCACTTTCATTAGGGTGCTTTTACCTGCGCCAGAGACGCCCGTAATAGCAATACTTTCTCCTGCACGAATGCTCAGATTCAGTTTTTTGAAGATGTCACCTGCGTGGTTATCATAGCGATACGCCAGATCGTGAGTCTCCAGGATTAACGCGCCCTGGGGTAAATGCAATGGGCTGGTTGCCATTGGCGGTATCGCCTTTTGCAGGGCAATATCTGCGATGCGTTCACTGTGTAAACTAATGATCTTCAACTGGATGATAAAGTTAATCAGCGCATTTATACGGTCATAGAACTGGCTTCTGAAGGTATTAAATGCGATAAACATGCCGATGGTTAAGTGGCTATCAATCATCAGTCTGCCACTTACCCAAAGAATGACAATTTGATCGCAGGTGGCGATAAACGACACCACACCGCCAAAGAAAAGATCCATTCTCGTCAGACGAATACCGGTATTGATCTTATCCGAAAAAAGATTAAACCAGTTGTTGACCCTCAGCTCAGTCATGCCCTGAATTTTAATGGTTGCGATGCCGTACAGGGTTTCCATAAAGTAAGAGTTCAGGCGCGCTTCTTTAATTAACTCTTCTTCGGATAACTGACGATAATAGCGGTAGGTTGCAAATCGGATAAGGGTGTACAACGCCGTAAAAGAGACCACAATCAGGCTGAGCTGGAGATTGTATAAAAACATCATTATCAGCAGCCCTATAACCATCAGCGTATCAATGATGCTGCCCGTTAATCCTGTAGTAAAGGTCGAGCGGATAATATCGAGCGAGTGAAAGCGAGACTGAATATCACCCAGTTTTCGTCTTTCGAAGTAGGTTATCGGAAGCTTAACCAGGTGTGACAAGAGGCCAAAACTCCATTGAACATCAATGAGTGTTCCCAGTATCAACGTGGTCCAGGATCGTATAATACTGACAGTCAATCGCAACAGGATAAGAATAAAAATCCCAAGACAGATGATGTTCAGTAACCCATAATCCCCGGAGGCAATGACATTATCCGTGACTAATTGTGTTCCTACAGGCAATAGCAAGCTAATGAATTCAATGACCAGGGATAAGAAAAATATTTTTGCGAGAGAGGGAATCAGACCGTTAATATTTTTCAATAACGCTGATGTTCGTAATGTCTTATTCCGTTTTTGCCCTGAAAATGAGGTTCCTGGCCATAATTCAAGCACCACGCCGGTAAAATGCCGGGAGAGTTCTGGCAGGCTAATCACACGCTTTCCGAGAGCGGGATCGTGGATCACAACGCTGTTCTTACCCACCTTAACCAGCACGACGAAATGATTAAAATCCCAATGCAAAATGCAGGGCTTCCGGACGTCGCGCAGCTCCAGAAGGTCCACTGATAAAGCGCGTGAGAACATTCCCAGTTCACCTGCAATTGCTTTTATAGACTGAAGATTAACCCCACGAGCCGATAAATTAAACTGCTGCCTGAGTTGCAATAAATCGACCTGCTTACCATAAAAGCTGCATACCATCGAAAGGCAGGCCAGACCACATTCGGAGGCTTCGGTTTGAAAGACTACGGGGACACGTTTAAATAACGTCAGATCCAGTTTGCGTATCAGTGTTTCAGGGTGATAAATATTAGTCATTGCCCACATCCATTACGCTCATTTTCATTTCATAAAATGGCGACAATAACCATTCATAGACACGTCTTTTTTCCAGGAAAAGCGTGATTTGTGCTTTCATTCCTGTGCCGAGAACAAGCGGCTTGCCATGAACCTGTACAGACTGGCGTTCAGGTTTGATCATGATCTTGTACCAGGATTTTTTATCGTCATAAAATTCCTGCGCGATAGTTTGTTTCGACTGTAATTCTGTTTTTGGGGCAGGGAGCCTTGAAATTGCGGATATTGATGCCCTGAACTGTCCAAATTTCTCATAAGGAAACGCGTCATAACTGACATTAACCTGCTGGCCGACGGCAAGATAAGATAATACCTCATCTGAAACCCAGGTTTCGAGATAACAGGGTGAATGCGTGCTCTGCTGAACACGGGCTAATACATCTCCTGCACTAAGCATTTTTCCCTGTGCCGTATTTACCGAGTCGATTGCGCCATCGGCTGTAGCTTTAATGACATAGTTCCCCTCGGCTTCCGTATTCAGTTTTTCTTTTTCCAGCTCGTATTTTTGTTGCTCAAGCTGATAAATCTGCTGGTCATAGTCGGAGGCTTGCGTTTGAATCTGATGATTAAGGGTGTCGACTTGTACCTGGTCCTGTGATTTTCTGGCGACCAGATCGGAAACATTGCTCTGTTGTTGATAAAGAAGGGTGCTTTGACTGCTCATCTGATCTTTAGTGACAAGCCCTTTTTTCTGATAGGCACGATAATCTGAAACGTTTTTCTCTATTTGATGTAATTCCTGCTGCGCCTGAGTAAGAAGGGTCGATGAGACCTTAAAACTGGACTGATAATGTTGTTTCTGCACAGAAAGTGAATTGAGCGTACTTTGTTTCGTCGAGTACAAATTTGTCATCATGCTACTGATACTTTTTATCTGTAGATCAATATCTCTTTTTTTATTCTCATCAACGAAACCTGACTGGGTCGATACGCCAGAGTGGATGAGAAATAAGGTGTCGCCTTTTTTTACGAGGTCACCCTCGGTAATGTATTTCTGTACAACCGTACCCTGTGTGGAGGCATAAATATTAACGGGGCCGGGGAATGTAGTTATCTCGCCATGAACAACGACGCGTCGGGTATATGTCCCTTTAACGACGAAAGTGGTGATAGCACTGATAAAAAGGATACAGAGCAATACGATATAGTAAAAAGGAATGCCGGGAAGAAGAATGGCTTTGCCTTCCCATTGGGTTCGTTGATATTCAATGGCTTCCTTGCGAAACAAATTTGGCCTCCTGCTGTTGAGGAAATAGCCGCTGAAGATAAGCGGCTATTGGCTATGTGGCGCTACATTGCCATTTTATTGATTAATGTTTACCGTGGTCGGTGTTGTGACCGCCACCATTTTTTGAACCGCCATTACCTTTCGAGTTACCACCACTTTTACCGCCAGCATTGACTGAGCAACCGCCGCTAAAAGAGGTGCTTTCAGAGTGGGAGCCATCTTTATTGGTTGTGCTGGTATGAGAATAGCTACCGTTGCAACCTGCGCTGCTACCACCGAACATTCCACCAATAGCATTGCCGATAGAACCCCACATGCCTGCACCACTTACATGACTTAATTCATTTTCATTCAGTTCACGCATAATTAATTTTCCTTGCAATAGTGAGCAAAAGGTATACCCATAATATCCATAGACTTTTTCCATACCATTTCACCATCCGTGTATGAAATGTTTTTTACGCCAAATTGCGTAAAATCCTTCTCGCTGTACGTCGACAGGCCTGTGTCAGGATCACCAATATTTTCTTTTTGCCCGCAAAGCGGCATCATCCATGACACATGTATATTGTTGTAGAATGCTTTATCAGTTTTTCTTATTTCGGAAAAGATCTTATCTGTTGTCGCAGGGTCAGATGTTCTTTCTCCATCGACTGTCGTGATCAATTTGCTGTCATCCGAATTGGGTGAGCCATGAAAACCAATAATAGAACCGTAATTGATTACTTTATTTTTTGCGGCAGGGAAGAGGTAGTTAGGGAAGGTGCGAATAAGCAGGTCATTTCTTCCCAAGCTGACTCGCTGATTAAAATTTCGCGGATCTGGGCCGATTTTT
>NZ_WLVC01000060.1:0-18257 GCF_016859735.1 Lelliottia sp. RWM.1
GTCGGCGAGAGAGGATTCGAACCTCCGACCCACTGGTCCCAAACCAGTTGCGCTACCAAGCTGCGCTACTCGCCGAATGCGGAGCGCATCTTACTGCTGAGGTGCGCCCTCGTCAATCCCTTATCATAAAAAAGCCATCTGATTGGCGATAAACTCGCCAGACCGGTTATTTAGCGGCTTCTGCAGTATTATCAGGGATATTGCACCAGTTGTTATTTTCGTTAATCCCACCGTTTGGTGAGGTATAACCCAGGCAACCCATGATGGTGTCGTACAGCTCCACATGACGACGCGGAACTTTCATATCCGCCTCTTTTTTCAGGTGCGCAAACATCTTCGCTTTCGCCGGGTCTTCCAGATATTTATCCGACATCCAGACCATCATTGGCACACGGAACTGTTCCGGCGGAGCCATCTTACGCGGCGTACCGTGCAGATGTTCATATTCATTGATGGACTCGCCGTGGTCAGCCGCATAGAAAACAATCGCTTTCTTATCGCGCACCTGATCAATCACCGTATCAATAAAGTGATCAACATAGGTAACCGAGTTATCGAACGAGTTGATCAGCTGTTCCTTCGTACAATCTTTGTCCACACCTACGCACTCCGGCGTCCATTTCGCGAAACTGCGCGGATAACGTTGGGTGTAGTTGAAGTGCGACCCTTTGGTATGCAGGATGATCATGTGCTTGCCATCCGGATTCCCGTTCAGGGAGATCTTCATTTCATCGATCAGCAGCATGTCGTCCACGCTCTTGCCACGGTTACGGGGTTCAGCTCCAATTTGCTCACGGTACGCAATGTTTTGCGCCATGGTATTGCTGTAGAACCACATCTCGCTCTGCATGGCGTAGAGATCAGAGGTAAACCCAAGCTGGCGCAGAACCGAGAACACATTCTGCTCTTTTAGTGTACGCTGTGGGTTATCACTCGCCCCGCCCTGTCGCACAAACATGCAACGCAAGGAGAGTTTGGTGGCAGTGTCGCAAGAGTACCCCCGGAAGGCGACCAGGTTTTTCTCCTGAACCAGTTTTGGCGTGGTATCACGACCATAACCCAGAATACCCATATGATCCCAGCGTGTCGTTTCCCCGATAATAAAGACGACATAGGTATCGTCGATATCTTTTGGAGCCACGTAGGTAAACTTCTTCGCCGGATTCATCAGCGATTTGTTATCAGAAGACTCATCCACCTGCGCCCAGGCATAAAGCCCCAGTGCAGAAATCCAGTTAGAAGGTAGATAAGAGTTGGCGACAACGCCGCCATAGCTTGGCAGATCCACACCTGAGGTACGCTCATCGTACTTCTGCTTCACTTCCAGAAGGCGAATCGGTCCCCAGACCATCAACCCGGCCAGCAGCACCAATGCAACACTTCGGATACGTTGTCCCGGCGTGCGGATCTGGTGAATCAGCGTGTACCGGCAGCGGTTACTCCAGATGAGTAACAGCGGTAAAGCACTCACAGCAAGCAGCCAGAGCACAAAGTGCAGGCCCACCACCTCTTTCGACAGGTCGATATCCGTGGTCATGACCGAGGCGATGATGCCATAGCCAATCACCACGTTCATAAAGGTCATGTAATAGCTGGCGCCTGCCGAACACAACACAACAAACGAAGCGAGTACCCGCCACACACGGCGACCAAAGAGTGAGAGCACACGAAGCAAACAGAATGTAGCCAGCACAGCAGCAACCAATTCAACAACCGCGGCAATTCCTTTCCAGGCGGTAAAATCTTGCGCGTAACCGTCAAACCGACGGAAGAACACCGCGCCATTCATAAACAGTCCGATGTACAACGCCAGCAAAAAACTCAGCTTTTGTTGTGCCATCGATTTAATGTATTTCATGCAAGCAACCCGGAAAAAGGGACAGTAACGCCGTTCACTGATGTATCAAAAGTGAACAGATTAAATAATCGCTCAGGGAATCGTTATCGGAAACGTCTACAAGCGTGGTCAGTAGACCACAGCGGAAGAAAAAAGTGGCAGCAGAGAGTGTGATCGGTACAGATATTTACAAAAAATGAATGCCGGACTGAACAACAATAAAAAACCATTGGATTTCAGAGACAAAAAAGGCCGGAAATCCGGCCTTTTTAAAAGGATAAATTAGGCGTGCGCTTCGTTAAACACTTCGCGCTGCGGCTGGCGAATCGTTGTCGACAATGCCAGGGAAAGAATCAGCAAGGCAAAAATCACACAGAAGGTCACATAGAACCCACCGAACAGGGACGCAATAAGCGAACCGCAGATACTGCCAATACCAAAGCCTAAGTAAATCACACCGTAGTTTTTCGCGAGGTTATTCAAGCCGAAGAATTCACTCACCAGCGATGGGAAGACGGTTATGGTTCCCCCAAAGTTAAAAGCGACACAGGCAATCGCGGCAAAGAACGTGGCTTCGTTCAGCGGTGCAAAGAGCAGTGCCGCCATACCCACCAGCGATACCACCTGCCCAATCGTAATCACACGAATACGGGACATTTTATCTGACAGGATCCCCAGCACCAGACGGCCAGACAGGTTAGCAATAGAGATGACCGTGACCGCATTGGCGGCAGTGAGCGCATCCAGTTTAACCATTCCCTGCGCAATATCTTTCGCCACACCAATCACATATAAACCGCTCATGCAGGCCGTCAGGAACATGACCGCCAGCATCCAGTACTGCGGTTTACGCATGGATTGCGCCAGCGTGAAATCATTTTCCATCACACCATTCACGGATTTGACTTCCTGCTGAGGCGCATCTTTCATCAACGTTGCACCAAACAGGATCATCACCAACACGATCACACCCCAGATCATGAAAGTTTTCTCCAGGCCAACGGAGGCCAGCAGATGTGAGTCGATAAATTTGAAACCCAGACTGCCCAGTCCATAGGAGCCAATCGCGAAGGCCGAGATCAGCCCTTTACGTTCAGGAAACCATTTCACGCAGTTAGACAGCGTCAGCAAATACCCTGCACCGTCTGCCAGACCAACCAACACCCCGGCGCTTAGCCAGAGCATCATTAAATTATGAGAGTGAGCCGTGAGGAAGAACCCAACCCCCAACAGAATGCCGGATGCCATGGTGACGCGCTTAACACCAAAACGTTCTTGTAATTTACCCGCGACAGAAGAGGAAAGAGCAAGGCCAAGGCTCAGTAGACCGAAGGAGAATGCGACCTGGCTGACCGGTGCGCCGAGCTTATCGGAAAGCGCGCTATTAAACAGACTCCATGTATAGACCGATCCCAACGCAAACTGCGTCACGATAGTTCCAAATAGAGTCAGCCAGCGTGTGCGGTTATAAGTTGATGTGTTCATGGCAGTTGTCCTGCAAGAAAAAATAAGGGAATTCGCTGCAGACAACGATAAACAAAACCGTCAATTACCTGGGGGAAAACGGCATGAAATGCAGGAGGAGCGGAATGAAATGCCTGGAATCGGGAATGAATGACCTGGTCGGGAAACTGTGCCAGCATGTGTTAGTGCATACTATCGCTGCAGCCCCGACTGTCATTGTACTGAAGATGTTATCATAACGTTTAAAAACGTAACACACTAGAATCTGGCGCTCACACCAAGTGTGTAAAGAAAGTCTGCGCCCGTTGTCGTGTTATCAGCCTGAGACAACGATGCATACGCCGCCATATGCGGGTTTAACAACACATCGGCCCCAACGGTGACATCAACCCAGTTGCCATACTGCATAGGTGCTGGAGACTGTGCCATTCCAAACTGAGACTTCCACTGATTTTCACCAAACTGCTGGTTATAGCTTACCTGCGCCCAGGGACGAAGATCGCCATATTGCGTGTCGACACGCCAGCCGAGCGTGCTGACGCTTGCATGCCAGAGCGGATCGGTGAGAGATTGCGTCGTCGGGTTATCGCCAAACTCGTTATACATCGTCGGCGCTGAACCGTCATAACGCCAGGCCATAACCGGCCCGGTGGTAAAATGGTCGGCAATCGGAAAATTCAATCCCACACTCATTGACGTAGGCACGTCTACCACCGCGTCAGATGGCAAATTGAGAGTAAGGCCCACTGCATTTTGCGACGTCTGAATACGCTCCGCGAGAATATCGTCATAACGCGGTTGGTGATCGGCATCCCATGTATAGCGTTCAGCCGTATTACTTTGTGTATCTGAAACGATATATTCCTGTTGCCAGGCATAAGCTGTGTTACAAAAAAGCAAGCAGACTGATACACCCACCAGGCCAGAAACAGCATGGCGGCCACTGATTTTTTTTATCATCATCAAAGCGACTCCAGAAAGAGCCGAATTCGGCGATATTTGTCATTGTTTAGGAAGAGATGTGAGGGCATAGCCCTGTATTAACTATTGTCTCTTTAGCAGACACGTCAAGCCGGGCAGATTGAAATTTTTGCGATTTCAGTATCAATAAGGGAGATAACCTATGCAACGTTGCGGCTGGGTAAGCCAGGATCAGCTCTATATCGATTATCACGATCAGGAATGGGGCGTGCCGGAAACCGACGGAAAGAAACTCTTCGAGATGATCTGTCTTGAAGGCCAACAGGCAGGCCTGTCATGGATTACGGTTCTGAAAAAGCGGGAAAATTACCGTGCTGCCTTCCATCACTTTGATCCTGTCAAGATTGCCATCATGACCGAACAGGATGTTGAAAGACTGGTTCTGGATGCCAGCATTATCCGCCATCGCGGTAAAATTCAGGCCATCATCGGTAATGCGCGTGCGTACCTGACCATGGAGCAAAACGGCGAATCCTTTTCAGATTTTGTCTGGTCATTTGTGGATCACAACCCAAAGATCACGCAGGCCGCAACGCTTGCAGAGATCCCCACGTCCACACCCGCTTCAGATGCTTTATCTAAGGCGCTGAAGAAGCGTGGCTTTAAATTTGTGGGCACAACCATCTGCTATTCCTTTATGCAGGCTTGCGGTCTGGTCAACGACCATATCACCGGCTGTTTCTGTCATCCAGGGGGCCACGATGATCCGCAAATGGCAAAGTGATGACCTTGCCCCACTTTTGAGCTTATGGCTTGAGAGCACAACCGAAGCACATCCCTTTATCGATGCAAACTACTGGAAAGAGAGTGAAAGCATCGTACGTGATGTCTACCTCCCTTCAGCGGAGACCTGGATCTGGGAACAGGACGGATGCCCACGCGGGTTCATCAGCGTGATGCAATCACAGTTTGTCGGAGCACTGTTTGTCGCACCGGCCTTTATCGGAAAAGGGATTGGGCATGCGCTGCTGAATTATGTTCAACAGCGCTATCCCTATTTAAGCCTTGAGGTGTACCAGAAGAATGTCCGGGCGGTGAATTTCTACCATGCGCAGGGCTTTCGTATTGAAGACAGCGCCTGGCAGGATGATACCCAACACCCGACATGGATCATGAGCTGGCAGGTGGATCAAACGCCGTTAACGTAAGTTCGGGTCCCTGATATTTCTCTACCCAGGCCAGTGCCGTGTTCCCTGAACAACCATTCCCCAGCTTAGAGCTGGGGAGATCTTTGGTTAGCACGTTGACGGCCCCATTTTTACAAATGCCACCTTCACTCCGTTCCAGGTCTGGCCAGGCTCCCTGATGGATGCAAATCACACCGGGTTTAATCCCGTCGCTGACAACCGCGCCTGCCAACACCTGTCCACGCTGGTTCCAGACGCGCACCACATCACCATCAACAATGCCACGCGCTTTCGCGTCGTCTTTATGGAGCGTAATAGGCTCGCGCCCAGCGACCGCATACTGTTCACGCAGTGACGTGTAGTTAAGCTGGCTGTGCAGACGGTGCGCCGGATGCGCCGACAAAATCTGAAGTTGCTGCGGCTGCGCATTCCCGTGCCATTCATCTGGCTCCAGCCACATCGGGTGTGGTGGACAGTCGGCATAACTGAAGCTGGCAATACGCTGGCTGTAGATCTCAATTTTCCCGCTTTCGGTCTTCAGCGGATGATTCTGCGGGTCACGGCGGAAATCAGCAAAACGAACAAACTGGGCATTTTGCTCGCTTTCCGGCATCTCGAAGATCGCATTCGCCTCCCAGAATTCAGCAAACGGTGGCAAGGTGACGCCCTGCGCTTCCCCACGCTGCCCGGCAATCTGGTAGAACGTTTCCAGCCATTCGAGATCGGACTTCCCTTCAGTGAAACGCGCTCGTCCTCCCGGCTCCCAGCGTTCGCTGAGTTCGGCAAACACCTCCAGGTCATCACGCGCTTCATCACGTGGGGCCACCACACGCTTCATCGGAACCATATGCTGGTTGCTGTAGTCCCCGGTCATGGTCAGGTCGTTACGTTCAAATGATGTCGTCGCAGGTAACACAATGTCCGCGTGCTTGGCTGCGGCCGTCCAGAAGCACTCCGAAATCACAACCAGCTCTGGCTTCTGCCACGCGCGAATCAAACGGTTTGTATCCTGATGATGGGTAAAGTTTGCGCCACCCGCCCACCAGACAAAACGGATATCCGGGAAATGACGATCCATGCCATTGTGTTGATAAAAACCACCAGGATTTTCCAGCGCCTCCACGATGCGCGCCACCGGAATTTTATCCACAGCATCAATGCCATCCTGTACGGATCCTTGCATTGACGCCAGCACCGCGGCTTTACGCGTTGGGTTTCCGCCATTTGCAAAGTGATAGGAGAGGCCAAAACCGCCACCCGGTGTGCCAATCTGCCCGAGCATGGCGGCCAGTGTCACCAGCATCCAGTGTTTTTGCTCACCGAACTGCTGACGCTGCATCCCCCACCCCGACATCAACATCGTGGTGTTGGTATGGAATAATTTGGCAAGTTCGCGAATTTTGTCTGCATTTACGCCACAAATTTCCGCAGCCCACTCTGCGGTTTTCGCCGTGCCATCGGTTTTCCCCGTCAGATAGTCCGCAAATTTGTCATAGCCCGTGGTGCAGCGAGCAAGAAATGCCTCATCCTGCCAGCCATTTTCGACCAGCGTATGAGCGATACCCAGCATCATCGCCACGTCAGTCCCCATATGCGGCGCAATCCATTCGGCACTGTCGCCCAGGAAATCCATCGTCTCGGAACGCATTGGGTCAATGCAAATCACGCGTTTACCGCTTTTACGCAACGCATCAAAATACGGAATACCCTGTTCATCGGTGGCATTCCACGCAATCTTGAGCGTATTGAGCGGGTTAGCGCTCCACAGCACGATCACATCCGTATGTTCCAGTACCAACGGCCAGCTGGTTTGCTGTTGATAAACTTCATTGCCTCCGACGACATAGGGCATGATGGCCTGCGCCGCACCGGTCGAGTAATCCCCCAGATGCCCGGTGTATCCTCCCGCCAGGCTCATATAGCGTTGCAGTAGCGTTGCCGCTTTATGTAATACCCCGTTTGAGCGCCAGCCGTAGGAACCTGCAAAAATCGACGACGGGCCGTAGCTGTCGCGGATCCGTTTATGCTGCGCATGAATCAGCGCAAGCGCGTCATCCCAGCTCACGCGGACAAACTTATCCTGACCACGCACTCCCTGCGGTTGATCCGGTGATGCCAGGAAGCCTTTACGCACCATCGGCCAGCGGACGCGGGTTTTACTGTGTACCTGATCGCGAACCACGGTTTGTAAGGAGTTAGGGTGTTGAGTGGGTAATGCCCCACGGGATGACAACACGTTCTCGCCATCGGTTTCGACCAGCATCGGTCCCCAGTGGGCGGCGGTCAGAATAGTTTTTGTTGAGGTGGTCAAAGCGTGCGCTCCTGGTTGCGTGCAGGTTTACGGCCTTCTTAGATGAGGCTGTTTATGGTTTGACACAAATTTCGGAGTTATCCCCGGAATTTTCGACATATCTGGACGTCATAATCAACCGCCAGCCTCGTCATGGCAAAGAATAAAAAGGATTAAGGAAAGAAGATGAAAAAACGCGTACTCGTCATTGCCGCTCTGGTGAGCGGGACTTTAGCTTTATCAGGCTGCACAACAAACCCTTACACCGGTGAACGTGAAGCGGGCAAAGCGGGCATCGGCGCAGGCCTTGGCTCGCTGGTTGGCGCAGGTGTTGGCGCACTCTCCTCCTCCAAGAAAGATCGCGGCAAAGGCGCTCTGATCGGCGCAGCAGCAGGCGCTGCACTGGGCGGGGGCGTGGGTTATTACATGGATGTGCAGGAAGCGAAACTGCGCGACAAAATGCAGGGGACAGGCGTGAGCGTGACGCGTAGCGGCGATAACATCATCCTGAACATGCCAAATAACGTGACCTTCGACAGCAACAGCGCGACGCTGAAACCTGCCGGAGCAAATACCCTCACGGGCGTGGCAATGGTTCTGAAAGAGTACAATAAGACTGCCGTGAACGTGATCGGATACACCGACAGCACTGGCAGCCAGGATCTGAACAAACGCCTGTCACAGCAACGTGCCGACTCGGTCGCCAGTTCGCTGATTACCCAGGGCGTTGACGCTAACCGTATCCGTACCAGCGGTATGGGCCCGGCAAACCCGATTGCCAGCAACAGCACGGCTGAAGGTAAAGCACAGAACCGCCGTGTAGAGATCACGCTGAGCCCGATCCAGTAGATTTCGTATTCCCCCTCTCCTCAGGGAGAGGGTTGGAGTAAGGACATCAGGCCTCACACTCCAGTATGAACCGCTTGCCATCGTTGATTTTCACGCTAAGGTGTTCTCACTAAAGTCAGGGAAATCAGCGATGAGCAAATCAACACGGGCCACCATCAGCGATGTGGCAAAAGCCGCTAAAACGGGTAAGACCAGTATTTCACGCTATCTTAATGGCGAGAAACACCTGCTGTCCGACGCGCTGCTGGCACGTATTGAACAAGCTATCGCCGAACTGGATTATCACCCAAGCCTTATGGCTCGTGGCCTGAAACATGGCCGGACCCGACTTATCGGCCTGATTATTGCCGACATCACCAACCCCTATTCCGTTAACGTGCTGAGCGGCATTGAAGCGGCCTGTCGTGAAAAAGGGTTCACTCCGCTGGTCTGTAACACCAATAACGAAGTTGACCAGGAACTGCATTATCTTGATTTACTACGCAGTTATCAGGTGGAAGGTATTGTCGTCAATGCCGTTGGCATGCGCGAGGAAGGGCTAAATCGCCTGCAACAATCCTCTCTGCCGATGGTACTTATCGATCGTAAAATTCCGGAATTTGCCTGTGATGTGGTCGGGCTGGATAACACGCAAGCAGCAACCACAGCGACAGAACACCTTATTGAACAAGGCTTCGAGGCCATTTTGTTCCTGAGTGAGCCGCTGGGCACGGTGAACACCCGCCGGGATCGCCTGAGTGCCTTCCGTGCTACGCTGGCACGCTATCCTGGCGTGATCGCGGAAAATGCCGAAACACCACTGCATGAATCTGAACAGATCGACAATATCCTCCGCCAGTTCCACACCCGCCATCGCGGCATGCGCAAAGCCGTTATCTCCGCCAACGGAGCACTCACTCTTCAGGTTGCTCGTTCACTCAAGCGGATTGGCCTGCACTGGGGAAGTGATATCGGCCTGCTCGGGTTTGATGAACTTGAGTGGGCAGAACTTGCGGGCGTGGGGATTACGACCCTCAAACAACCGACCTGGCAAATTGGTTTTGCTGCGGTCGAACAGGTCGTTCGCCGCATTGAAGGCGCCAGCGATATTGTACGCGAGCAAGTCTTCTCCGGTGAACTGATTGTCCGCGGCTCTACGGCCCGTTAACTCCCCTTCGTGATGCCGATCATAAATTCAACATCCTGACCTTTTCTTTGGAACCGGTTCCATCTAGCGTAATACATATTGATATTGCGATGGAGTCAGCCAATGAGCAGGAAAATTATGGTAGTTACCGCCGCGTATGGCGCGGATCAGGTGCGACAAGCTGGCGGTCAACGGGCGATCCTGCCGGTGATTGCCGCCGCAGGGGCCGACGGGGTAGAGATCCGCCGTGAATTATTCAGTCCTCAGGAGTTGCAGGCTTTGCCTGCATTGAGCGAATCCATTGAGCGGCTGGGATTACTGGTCTGCTACTCCGCCCCTGCCGCCCTGTTTATGCCTGACGGCTCACTCAACCCGGACCTGTCGCGCTACCTTGCCGAAGCCAGCACGCTAAATGCCCTGTGGCTGAAAGTTTCTCTGGGGTATTTCCAGGATAAGCACTCGCTGGAGGAACTCCGCGCACAGCTTCGCGAAAGCGGCATGGCGTTAGTTGTCGAAAATGATCAAACCGACTGCGGTCAACTCGCTCCCATGCAACGCTTCAAAGCCGCCTGTCGGGTTATGGAACTGCCCATTACACTCACTTTCGATATGGGAAACTGGCTGTGGGCGGGCGATTCGCCGGAAGAAGCCGCACGCCACCTCGCCCCCGCGGTGAGCTATATCCATGTCAAGGCCGCAGTCCCGCATAACCAGCATTTCCGCGCCATCGCGCCCGATCATGCTGATGCCCGCTGGCTGGATCTGCTCAACCAGTTACCTGTCGATGCGCCGCGCGGAATTGAGTTTCCGCTGGAAGGCCCGGATTTAACCGCCATCACACGCCATTACGTTAACCTGCTGCGTGAGGAATAAGACGATGCAAAAGACGCTGGACGTTATCACCATCGGCGAAGCCATGGCCATGTTTGTTGCTACAGAAACAGGGGAGCTGAGCGCCGTAAACCACTTTATCAAACGCGTGGCAGGTGCAGAGTTGAACGTTGCGACCGGTCTGGCACGCCTGGGCCTGAAAGTAAGCTGGGTGAGCCGCGTGGGCACAGACAGTTTCGGCCAGTTCGTTCTGGACACACTGAATAAGGAAGGAATTGATCCTGCAGGCGTCACACAAGACGAACGCTTCGCAACCGGTTTTCAGCTTAAATCTAAAGTTGAAAATGGAACCGATCCCATCGTTGAATATTTCCGTAAAGGATCAGCAGCAAGCCACCTGTCCATCGCAGATTATCATGCTGACCATTTTGCGGGCGCACGACACCTTCACCTGAGCGGTGTCGCTGCGGCACTCTCTGCCAGCTCATATGAATTGCTCGATCACGCGGCGGCAAGCATGAAGGCACAAGGTAAAACCATCTCTTTCGATCCAAACCTGCGTCCGGTGCTGTGGAAAAGCGAAACGGAGATGATCGAGAAGTTGAATCATCTGGCTTTCCAGGCCGACTGGGTACTGCCAGGCCTCAAAGAAGGGATGATCCTTACAGGGAAAAATACGCCCGACGCGATTGCAGATTTTTACCTGAATCAGGGTGTAAAAACCGTGGTCCTGAAAACCGGGGCCGATGGCGCATGGTTTAAAACGACCAATGGTGAACAAGGTGCTGTTGCGGCGATAAAAGTTGAAAACGTAGTCGATACCGTCGGCGCAGGGGATGGTTTCGCCGTGGGCGTGATCAGCAGCCTGCTGGAAGGTCAAACGCTGCATCAGGCCGTCACGCGGGGCAACAAGATTGGGTCGCTGGCGATTCAGGTGCAGGGCGACAGCGAAGGATTACCTACGCGCGCGCAGCTCGACGCATAAATATCCTCTCCTATAGGGAGAGAGCCTGGGTGAGGGGAAAACCCACACCACACAATGAAACCACCGTGTACCCTACATACAACGGCGGTACAAACCTCAACAACAGAGGCAAGCCTATGAACAGTTCGACCAATGCAGTCAAACGCTGGTGGTACATCATGCCGATCGTGTTTATCACGTACAGCCTGGCGTACCTTGATCGTGCAAACTTCAGTTTCGCATCCGCCGCAGGGATCACCGAAGACCTGGGGATCACCAAAGGCGTCTCATCACTGTTAGGCGCCCTTTTCTTCCTAGGCTACTTCTTCTTCCAGATCCCTGGCGCTATCTATGCAGAGCGCCGCAGCGTGCGAAAACTCATTTTCGTCTGTTTGATTCTTTGGGGAGGTTGTGCCTCATTGACGGGGGTGGTGCATAACATCCCGGCGCTTGCTGCCATTCGCTTTATCCTCGGCGTCGTCGAGGCGGCCGTGATGCCCGCGATGCTTATCTACATTAGCAACTGGTTTACCAAATCCGAACGTTCTCGCGCTAACACCTTCCTGATCCTCGGGAACCCGGTTACGGTCCTGTGGATGTCGGTGGTGTCCGGCTACCTGATTCAATCTTTCGGCTGGCGCGAGATGTTTATCATCGAAGGTGTTCCGGCTGTTATCTGGGCATTTTGCTGGTGGGTGCTGGTGAAAGATAAACCAACCCAGGCGACGTGGCTTTCCGAAGAGGAAAAAGCTACGCTGCAAGCGCAACTGGATAAAGAACAGCAGGGCCTGAAAGCGGTGCGCAACTACGGAGAGGCATTCCGTTCCCGCAACGTTATTCTGCTGTGCATGCAATATTTCACCTGGAGTATTGGGGTGTACGGTTTCGTTCTGTGGCTGCCGTCAATTATCCGGAGTGGTGGTGAAAACCTTGGCATGGTGGAAGTGGGCTGGCTCTCATCCGTCCCTTATCTGGCAGCAACCATCGCGATGATTGTCGCGTCCTGGGCATCGGACAAGCTGCAAAACCGCAAACTGTTTGTCTGGCCACTGCTGCTGATCGCGGCCTGCGCGTTCATTGGTTCATGGGCTGTTGGCACAAACCACTTTTGGGCTTCTTACACGCTACTGGTTATTGCCGGTGCTGCCATGTATGCCCCGTATGGCCCGTTCTTTGCCATCATTCCGGAAATGCTGCCGCGTAACGTGGCAGGTGGCGCAATGGCGCTCATCAACAGCATGGGCGCGCTCGGGTCGTTCTTCGGCTCCTGGTTTGTTGGCTACCTGAATGGTGCAACCGGCAGCCCTTCGGCCTCGTACATATTTATGGGGGTAGCGCTTTTCGCGTCAGTGTGGCTTACTTTGATTGTTAAGCCTGCTAATAATCAACAACTACCCATCGGCGCACGCCACGCCTGAATCCTTTAAAATCAACGGAGATTAGCATGAAGCCGTCCGTCATTTTGTATAAAGCACTGCCTGAAGATCTGCAAAAACGCCTGGAAGAACACTTCACTGTTACCCAGGTGAAGAACCTGAGCCCGGATACCGTAGCACAACACGCAACGGCGTTTGCCAGCGCTGAAGGTTTGCTGGGTTCAAGCGAGAAAGTAGATATCGCACTGCTGGAGAAAATGCCGAAGCTTCGTGCTACCTCGACCATTTCCGTGGGGTACGACAACTTCGATGTCGATGCACTGAACGCCCGCAAGATCCTGCTGATGCATACGCCCTATGCCCTGACGGAAACAGTGGCGGACACACTGATGGCGCTGGTGCTGAGCACTGCCCGTCGCGTGGTCGAAGTGGCCGAACGTGTGAAAGCGGGTGAATGGACCAAAGGTATCGGCCCGGACTGGTTTGGCGTGGACGTCCACGGTAAAACGCTGGGGATCGTCGGCATGGGACGCATTGGCCTGTCTCTCGCACAACGTGCGCATTTCGGTTTCAATATGCCGATTCTGTATAACGCACGCCGTCATCACAACGAAGCCGAAGAGCGCTTTAACGCGCGTTACTGTGATTTAGATACCTTGTTGCAGGAAGCTGACTACGTTTGTCTGATCCTGCCGCTGACGGAAGAAACCCATCATCTGATTGGCAAGGCTGAATTTGGCAAAATGAAGAAATCGGCCATTTTCATTAATGCGGGCCGTGGTCCGGTGGTCGATGAGAAAGCACTGATTGAAGCACTGCAAAACGGGGAGATCCATGCTGCTGGGCTGGATGTATTCGAGCAAGAGCCGCTGCCGGTTGATTCCCCGCTGCTGACGCTGCCCAACGTGGTTGCCCTGCCTCACATCGGCTCTGCCACCCATGAAACTCGCTACAACATGGCCGCAACTGCAGTGGACAATCTGATTGCCGCTCTCAGCGGAAAAGTTGAGAAAAACTGTGTTAACCCGCAGGTTCAGCAGTAGAAACGAAAAAACCCGCCAGAAGGCGGGTTTTTAAATTCTTGTGCTGCTGAGTTGGAAGCTTACAGGCTTACAACGTTACCAGCTGCTGGGCCTTTAGCGCCGCTTTCGATGGTGAAAGAAACTTTCTGACCTTCGTCCAAAGATTTGTAGCCTTCGTTCTGGATAGCAGAGAAGTGTACGAATACATCTTTAGAGCCATCGTCAGGAGTGATGAAGCCGAAACCTTTATCAGCGTTGAACCATTTTACCAGACCAGTCATTTTACCAGACATAGAAATTACCTTATTAAAAATTTGTTTTGCCTTCCGGCACGATGGTTGCGTTACAGATTTTTAAGCGATGAAGGAAGGGTCACTACGAAGGGTATCTATGGATAACAATCTGGACTGCTTTACTAAACTGCTTTAGGTCTGTGTAACAAACCGACGGACATAGTTATACCGATGTGGTACATGAAAGACAAGTATTATTTTTAATATGAATAAAAAACCCCGCTTATAGCGGGGTTTTTTTCGTTGCTCGTGTTACTCCGTGGCAGTCACCGCCGCACTCCATGCCTGACTAAAGGCCTGGTGCTGCGAGGCCAGCGGCCCAATCAGCGTATTGTACTGGCTCGCCTGCTGCGACGTCGGGAACTGGATGCCATTAGAGACAAAGCTCACCTGAGTCCCTTGCTGGGAAATATAGTCCCCAACCTGCACCAACTGTTGGGTGAAAATCTGCGCAGCCGGAATCAACGGTTGCATGGCATCAGCGGGTTTCGTCACCACTTTCTCATAAATCTTGTCAAAGACAGGTTTCAGATCATCACCCTGCTTTAAGGCGGAACGCGAGGCATCAGCCTGCATCTTTGCATTCTGCAGTTGCTGGCTCAAAACACCCAGCGCACCGTTAGACTGACGCAGCGGCTCACGCTGAGTCATATAATCCTGCGGCACGCGAATAGCGTTGACGCTGTCCAGCACCGGACGCAGACCCGAGTCCATCGCCTGATTCACCTGCTGTGAATAACCATAAAGGATGGCGTAATCGGACACGAAGGGACCAAACTGTTTTTTCTGATCCGCAGTCAGCGTTGGAAGATGTTCACCGCTGCGCATCACGGTATTCTGTAGAAAATCGATAAACGCCTTGCGCTGATCGCCTTCTTTATCGAAACACCCACTCAGGCTAACTACCATTAACAACGCCGCAATAGGCGCAAACCAGCGAGAGCAGGACTTTCCTGTCGCCATTTTATTACTCCTTTCACCCTAAAAAGCGCACACCGGCACAGGCATGCCCGACGCTGACAAGGATAGTCCAGGTCAGGCCTGCAAGATACTCTTTTCATGCAAAACGGCTATTGCCGTTTTCGTACTGACGATTTACAAAAAAATACTCTGCGAGCCCTGTTTTTGAATAATCAGTCAATTAGCCTGGATACCTCTTCTGCTGAAACGCGTAAAGCCAGGACAACAGCACGATTAATCACACACCCAGGGCTCCTGCCCATCCTTTACCGACTATTCTTAACTGGCTCTCTGATGTTCACGATCCCGCTGTGTGATTTAAGAGGAGTTCTCAATGGAATATAAAGATCCTATGTTTGAACTGCTGAGCAGTCTGGAACAGATTGTGTTTAAAGATGTACCGCAGACGATTACCTTGCCCCAAAAATCCAATCCCTTTACAGAATTTGAGCGATTGCGCAAAGGGACAGGACTTCAGACAGATGAATTCGCCAGAGCAATGGGTGTTAGCGTAGCCATGGTGATGGAATGGGAATCAAAACGTGAAAAACCCACGCCAACCGAGTTAAAGCTGATGCGCCTGATACAGGCCAACCCTGCACTCAGCAAGCAGATAGCCTAATAAACCTGTGTTATCGCCCCCGCATATGCGGGGGTTTGTGTTTCAGAGGTTTTCACAACGCCACCCTTTATCATTCCACACCATGTTATGCGTCAACGTCAGCCCATGCAGAAAAGTATCATCATGGGAGACGACCACCAGAGCACCAGGGAAATCGGCCAGTGCCGCTTCAATCGCTTCAACGGAAGCCAGATCCAGGTGATTGGTCGGCTCATCCAACAGCAGTAACTGTGCTGCATCCTCTCGCCACAACACGCAGGCCAGGGCAGCCTTCAGGCGTTCACCTCCACTAAGCTCCGCCAGCGGAAGCGACACTTTTTCTGCGCCAAGCTGAAGCTGGGCTAATCGGGTCCGTATCATGCCTTCTTCCAGTGGCGTATTGCTCAGGTTGAGGTGTGCCATCACAGAAAGTGACAGATCCAGTTTTGACAGATGCTGGTCAAGATAGGCTGTTTTTACCGACAACCGACAAATTCCCGATCGCGGCAATACTTCACCGAGGATCGCTTTTAACAGCGTCGATTTCCCGCAACCGTTTGGCCCGCGCAACGCGACACGCATCGGCCCAGCCATGCGCCAGTTTATCGGCGGGATGTCCACATATGGCAATACCATATCCTCAAGATCCAGCACCTGCTTACCCGTCGCGATACGGCTTCCCGGCAGCGTAAATATCACCGGATCATCCTCTTCAACACGCTCCCGCGCCTGATTCACGGCAGCGTTTAGCGCATCATTTTGATCGCTATGCTGTTTGCGCCATGCACCGATGCGCTCTTTCGCCGCCATTTTGTATTTGATGCGTTCAAACGAAGCAATATTCAGTGAGTCTACCGTGCGGAGCGTTTTGGCTGAACGCCGTTGGCTGTCATCGTGCTCTTTTTGCATCCGGGCACGGGTACGTTTGCGCTCTGTGGTAGCATGCTCTAGCGCAGCGCGGGCAGCCTGCTGCCCGGCATCACGCTGGCGTTGATAGTCAGCATAATTTCCGCCGTAGCTTTGCAGGCCTGACGCACTCAGTTCAAGTATGCGCGGAACCAGGGCCAGTAACTCACGGTCATGTGAAGCGACCAGGACTCCACCACGCTGTTGCGTAAGCTGACTGTAGAACCACTCCCGGCTGTGACGATCCAGATGATTTGTGGGCTCATCCAGCAATAAATAGTCGGAATCTGCACTGAATGCTCCGCAAAGCAGCGCCCGCATGCGCTCGCCACCACTCAACTCTGACGCGCATTTATCGGGCTCAAAGGGCGGAAGGTTGGCGTTAATGAATGCGTCGTTTAGCCGCTCGGGGAGATCCCAGAATCCATCGAGACACTCCAGATCCTCGGGAAGATAATCACCGCTGTCGATGCGTTTGCGGGCAGCAAAGACCGCGTCATAACCGAGCAGGTCGGCCAGCGTCGTTTGCGGGGAAATCTCATGTTGTTGAGCCACGCAGACATGCGTACCAAAACGCTCGATGTGACCGGTCGTTGGTTGTTCAAGGCCCGCCAGCAGACGTAATAAACGTGTTTTACCACTGCCGTTACGGCCAACCAGCGCGCACAGGGAGTGCTCCAGCGACAGATTCAGCGGACCAAAAAGGGTATCGCCCGTCGCAAACTGACAGGTGACCTGATGCAAAATAAAAGAAGGGGACTGCGCAAAATGAGCCATAAGCACTCCTGAATGAAATCAAAACATCCCCTGCCGACGCGGTGGCGTTTAGCAAGGATCGAAATTCATCAGTCGTGTTTGTTCATTTTTGGGGGGCGCTCCAGAGGGCGAAATTTAACGGGGTAAGAATAACGGGAGTTTGCTGAGCGTTTCAAGGTTAATTTTTGGGCAAGGGGATCGCCATATAAAATGCGGGCACTGAACAGTCCTCTCGCCCCTGTGGAGAGAAACAGGACATCGCTGTAAGATGTTTATCCACAGCAGGGTTCTCATTGCTGTAATTTTGCGAGCCTCTTTCCATAAATGGTAATATCTTCAGTTACATAGCGTAAATCTGTTGCCACCTGTTTTGATGAGCAGTAGGTTCTTCTCGCACCTGAAAAATCAGGTGTCGGGATTAGCATCCTGACTTATCTTATCGGCGGCACATGGTTGGGCAGCATGCTTCGCTACATCTCAATAGTGGGCTGAGCAGAGGCATCGAAAGATGCGCCGGGGAAGGTTTAAAAGCAAGCCTGACCGTGGAGGAACTCTCCTCCCAAGTACCCTCTTCTGAGCCAGAATCCGATCAACTGGGGCGTTACTGTCAGGAAATTACGCAACTGCTGATGAACGGGTCATTGCCGCGACAGTCAGAAATCGTAATGGCAGATTTGTTATGCGAACTGATCGGCTATTTTTCTGATACGCTGAAAACGCCACACTGGCTAAAAACCGATGAAGGTAATAGCGAACGGCTGAACCTGCCGGATAGCGCTATGCTGATTCGGCCAATGAAAGTAAAAGACCACCTTCTTAGAAGGTGGCTTTTGAGAATGCCCCCTGTAAGGGGGGCTATTGTCACTTTCCGTTT
>NZ_WLVC01000061.1:0-17965 GCF_016859735.1 Lelliottia sp. RWM.1
GTTCATCTCTGAACCCCGCCAACCCGGCGGCCTGTAAGCCGTTGTTCCGTGTCAGTGGAGGCGCATTATAGGGAGTTATTCGCCAGTGACAAGTATAAAATACAAAAAACTTTTCGTTCGCTCATTTTTCAAACGCCACGCTTATTTAACCCGCGAATCGCTGGTTAATTGCGCGACTTCACGAGCAAAACTGGCAACCTGGCCCCAGTCTGTATAAACCACTTCTTTATGTGTATCCGTTTCACCTCCCGTCATCTTCATAATCAGTCGGATCATAAAGCGGTCATACCAGCGATAACGAGGGTAACGCAACGCTCCGGCAAACACAGCGCACAGATCTGGCTGCCACGGTGAGTTCAGCAGAAACTTGCGCGTGTAGCTGTTCGTCTGCGGCGTGCGCTTTTCCGCTTTACGCGCCACCAGATTGACAGAATAGAAAGCGCCAGGCAGCGTATTAAGTACGTCTAAATGCTTTTTCACAAAACGATACAACGCAGGATGGAAATGGCCATAGCGAATAGAAGCACCAATAACGACACGCTCATAATCCTGCCAGGCGATCTCATTTGCGCGATTCAAGTTCACCACATCCGCATAAACCCCTTGCTCTTTTAACTCAGAGGCCAAATAAGAGGCGATTTCACGCGTTTGCCCGTCTCGTGTAGAGAATAGAATTAATGTTTTCAACGATGGCTTCCTTATTCGCGCCAGAATGTTGGGGTAAACAGAACCAGCAACGTAAAGACCTCAAGACGCCCAAACAGCATATTAGCAATCAGGATCCACTTCGCTACCGGATTCATACTGGCAAAGTTATCCGCCACCACGCCAAGCCCCGGCCCAAGGTTATTAAGCGTTGCAACAACAGAGGCAAATGCAGAGAAATCATCCACGCCCGTCGCGATGATCGCCAGCATGCTGACAATGAAAACCAGCGCATAAGCGGAGAAGAAACCCCATACCGCTTCGAGGATACGTTCCGGTAATGCGCGATTCCCCAGTTTGATGCTGTAAACCGCATTCGGGTGTACCAGACGTTTCAGCTCGCGGTTACCCTGCTTAAACAGCAACAGGATACGAATAACCTTCAGACCCCCACCCGTCGATCCCGCACAACCACCAATGAAGGCAGAGCACAATAACAATACAGGCAGGAAGAGCGGCCAACGGGCGATACTGTCAGTGGTAAAACCTGCAGTTGTCGCCATCGATACGACCTGGAAGAAAGCCTGGTTCAGCGTGGTTACCGCTGAGCTATACACATCATGGAACCACAACACCAGGGTACAGATAATGACCAGGGTAAGCTGAACGCCAATGAACATCCTGAATTCAGGGTCACGCCAGTAAACTTTCAGGCTACGGCCGCTTAACAGAGAGAAGTGCAAGCCATAGTTACAGCCGGAAATCAGCAGGAAGATAGCAATAATCGTGTTAATGGTCGGGCTATCGAAATAACCGATACTGGCATCGTGAGTAGAAAACCCGCCGATAGCAATGGTGGCAAAACTATGGCCAATCGCATCGAAGGCTGGCATCCCGGCAAACCACAGTGCCAACGCACACGCCACGGTAAGAAGCACATAGATAAGCCATAGTGTTTTTGCCGTCTCGGCAATACGTGGGCGCATTTTATTGTCTTTCAGCGGCCCAGGCATTTCTGCACGATACAGCTGCATCCCCCCTACGCCCAGAATTGGCAAAATCGCCACAGCCAGCACAATGATCCCCATACCACCAAACCATTGCAGCATCTGGCGATAAAAGAGGATGGCATGCGGCAACGAATCCAGCCCCACCAGCGTTGTCGCCCCGGTAGTGGTTAAACCCGAAAACGATTCAAAAAAGGCATCCGTCACGGTTAGATTCGGTTGCTCGGAAAAGATAAACGGCAGCGCACCCACGCTCCCCAGCACCGTCCAGAACAGGACGACGATTAAAAAGCCTTCGCGGGATTTCAGCTCGCCTTTTTCACGACGGTTTGGCCACCACAGCAGAGAGCCGATCATCAACGCGACAAAAAATGTCTGGGTAAATGCACGCCCCGCGCCGTCCCGGTAGATAAGTGCAACCAGGCCTGGGAGAATCATCGTCCCGGAGAAGAGTATGACCAGCAGTCCAACGATTCGGGTAATGGCACGAAAATGCATCTCTGCCGCGTCCTTTGGTATTCAAAAAGTAAGGTGGGGATTATTCGTCAATCGGCAGCAATTGCAACGCGCCGCGACTAAAATCAGCCAGCTTTGCTGAAAAAGCATCCAGATCTGCCTGAGGAAGCGCCACACGCAGGTGCACTGTCGCCTGATATTCACTGAGCGCAATCACACCGTTAAATTGCCTGAGCAGCGTTTCAATACCCGATAACTGGGCGTAATCACACAATAAAGTATATTCGGTAAGCGGCGTTTTGCGGGTCGTAATAAGCAGATTTAGCGCCTGCTGGACACCGCCACCGTAGGCTTTGACCAGCCCCCCCGTGCCTAACAAAATACCGCCGTAGTAGCGAACCACCACGGCGGTAATCTCGCCCACGCCACTTCCCATCAATTGGGAGAGCATGGGCTTGCCAGCCGTTCCCGCAGGTTCACCATCATCTGAAAAACCCAGTTTCTGCGAGTCATTCGGTGGCCCTGCCACCCACGCCACACAGTGGTGACGCGCATCAGGATGCTGCATGCGAACAGACTCAACAAACGCTTTTGCCGCCTCAACACCATTGGTGTGCGCCAACAGTGTAATAAAGCGGCTTTTCTTGATTTCCTCAACAAAGGTGACCGGTTCAGCCGGTATCAGCCAGCTTTCCATCAGGCCAGCTTCAGGTCTCGCGTCATGTTCTCGACGTTATTTTCGTGGATCACCACGTTATCTTCGATACGGATACCACCGAACGGCTTCAGGGCGTCAATTTTCTGCCAGTTGAAGTGTTTGCTAAATTGCCCTTCACGCCATGGCGTCAAAAGAGACTCGATGAAGTAGATACCCGGCTCGATGGTCAGCACCATGCGCGGTTCAAGAATACGGGTACAGCGCAGGTACGGGTATTTGGATGGTGCAGCCAGGTGCGTGCCCGTATCATCCTGCATAAAACCGGCAACATCATGAACCTGTAGCCCCAATGGGTGACCGATACCGTGTGGCATAAATGGCCCGGTCAGATCGTTCTCCACCATCGCCTCTTCGCTCATGTCTTTCACAATCTGATGTTTACGCAGCAGTTTAGCGATGCGTTGATGGAACTGGATGTGGTAATCCACATAGCGAGTCCCTGCCTTCATCGTGCTGATAAGCGCCAGTTGCTCATCATTCACATCTTTAATCAACTGCGCAAAATCGGTATCGCCATGAGCCGCCCAGGTACGGGTCAGATCTGCCGCATAACCATTATATTCTGCCCCGGCATCCAGTAAGAAACTACGCAGCTCAGACGGCGCACGGTGATCCAGCTTAGTGTAGTGCAGCACAGAGGCATGTTCGTTCAACGCCACGATGTTGCTATAAGGCACGTCGGTATCGCGGTGACCGGTTGCGGTGAGATAGGCCTGATTAATGTCAAACTCACTCATGCCGGACAAGAACGCTTCATGTGCCGCACGATGGCCGTTTACTGCTGTTTTCTGCGCTTCACGCATGCAGAAAAGCTCATAGTCAGTTTTATAGGAACGATAATAGTGCAGGAAATCGATCACCCCTTTCGGGTTGAGTTTATCTGCCGGAATATCCAGGCCCAGCGCGCGCTCAGGAACCGGACCAATATACGCAATATTCCCACGCGCTGCAGGCAACTGGCTGCCAATGCCATCCGCTTTAGGCAGCGCAATCACGTCCACATCGTCGGTCCAGAAAGAGGTCGGCAGCGGTTCGACGTTATGCCAGTAATCTACTGGCAGGTAGAACCACAGTTTCGGCTTGTTCACGCCATCCACCAGCAACCAGCAATTTGGAACCTGTGTGACCGGAACCCAGGCTTTAAACTGCGGATTGACCTTGAACGGATACGCATGGTCATCAAGGAACGTATTCATCAGTTCGCCTGAGTGGATGAGCAGCGCATCAAGCTTAAAACGCGCCAGTACGTCACGAGTACGTTCCTGTAATGTAACAATATGATTTTTATAGAGTGCAGCCAGTGAGTCCATTGTTTTTCCTTTCATTTTTTTGCGCTCAGATTCTGGCATCTTAGCACACCTGACACCACCTGCGTGATTTCCACCGACCGTGATCAATGCAGCAATTTTTTAATGAGTAATTTGCATTTTATTAACATAAATTCCACACTCGGTCTCATCTGGTATGACCAGATCCAATTGCTGGATTCAGGAGACTGACATGCTCTACAAAGGCGACACCCTGTACCTAAACTGGCTGGAAGATGGCATCGCCGAACTGGTGTTCGATGCCCCCGGTTCAGTTAATAAACTCGATACTGCGACAGTGGCCAGTCTTGGCCAGGCACTGGACGTACTTGAAAAACAACCTGGCTTAAAAGGTCTGTTGTTACGTTCAGAGAAAGCCGCTTTTATTGTTGGGGCCGATATTACCGAGTTCCTTTCGCTGTTCCTTGTCCCGGAAGAGCAACTGAGCCAGTGGCTGCATTTCGCCAACAGCGTCTTTAACCGCCTGGAAGATCTGCCTGTTCCGACGATTTCAGCGGTCAACGGCTACGCGCTGGGTGGTGGCTGTGAGTGTGTGCTCTCTACCGATTACCGCCTCGCAACGCCAGACCTGCGTATCGGCCTGCCGGAAACCAAACTGGGCATCATGCCGGGCTTTGGCGGCTCCGTCCGTATGCCGCGTATGCTGGGTACAGACAGTGCCCTGGAAATTATTGCCGCCGGTAAAGATGTCAGCGCTGAACAAGCCCTGAAAATCGGCCTGGTTGATGGTGTCGTTAAGCCTGAAAAACTGAAAGATGGTGCACTCGCTATTCTGCGTCAGGCTATCAAGGGCGATCTCGACTGGAAAGCCAAACGCCAGCCGAAACTGGAGCCGTTAAAACTCAGTAAAATCGAAGCCACCATGAGCTTCACCATCGCCAAAGGCATGGTGATGCAGACCGCGGGCAAACACTATCCGGCGCCAATAACCGCAGTCAAAACCATTGAAGCCGCAGCCCGTCTGGGCCGTGACGAAGCGCTTAAATTAGAAAACCAGAGCTTTGTCCCGCTGGCGCACACCAATGAAGCCCGCGCCCTGGTAGGTATTTTCCTGAATGACCAGTATGTAAAAGGCAAAGCGAAACAACTGACCAAAAACGTTGAGACGCCAAAACATGCGGCAGTGCTGGGTGCTGGCATTATGGGGGGCGGTATTGCCTACCAGTCTGCCTGGAAAGGTGTGCCGGTTGTGATGAAGGACATCAGCGAAAAATCCCTGACGCTCGGTATGACCGAAGCGGCCAAGCTACTCAACAAGCAACTGGAACGTGGCAAGATTGACGGTCTGAAGCTCTCAGGCGTGATTTCCACCATCCAGCCAACGCTGGAATATACCGGTTTCGAACGTGTAGACGTGGTGGTCGAAGCGGTGGTTGAAAACCCAAAAGTGAAAAAAGCAGTCCTGGCTGAAACCGAAGATAAAATTCGCCCGGATGCCGTTTTGGCCTCAAACACCTCCACCATTCCAATTAACGAACTGGCAAGCGTGCTGAAGCGCCCTGAAAACTTCTGCGGTATGCACTTCTTTAACCCAGTGCATCGTATGCCGCTGGTTGAAGTAATTCGCGGGGAAAAAACCTCCGACGAGACCATCGCCAAAGTCGTGGCGTGGGCCAGCAAGATGGGCAAAACCCCAATCGTGGTGAACGACTGCCCAGGCTTCTTCGTCAACCGCGTGTTGTTCCCTTACTTTGCTGGTTTTAGCCAGTTACTGCGCGACGGTGCGGACTTCCGTAAGGTTGATAAAGTAATGGAAAAACAGTTTGGCTGGCCGATGGGCCCGGCCTATTTACTGGATGTGGTCGGCATTGATACTGCGCATCACGCGCAGGCGGTCATGGCTGCAGGCTTCCCTCAACGCATGCAGAAAGATTATCGCGATGCTATCGACGCTCTGTTCGATGCAAATCGCTTCGGGCAGAAAAACGGTCTGGGCTTCTGGCGTTATAAAGAAGACAGCAAAGGCAAGCCGAAGAAAGAAGAAGATGCGGCGGTGGACAGTTTGCTGGCTGATGTTAGCCAGCCAAAACGTGACTTCTCTGACGAAGAGATCATCGCCCGTATGATGCTCCCGATGCTCAACGAAGTGGTGCGCTGTCTGGAAGAAGGCATTATCGCCAGCCCGGCAGAAGCGGATATGGCGCTGGTGTATGGTCTCGGGTTCCCACCGTTCCACGGGGGCGCGTTCCGCTGGCTGGATACGCTCGGTAGCGCCAGATATCTCGATATGGCTCAGCAGTATCAGCACCTCGGGCCTCTCTACGCAGTACCGGAAGGTTTGCGTAATAAAGCGCGCCACAACGAACCGTATTATCCCCCAGTTGAACCTGCCCGCCCGGTAGGCGAACTGAAAACGGCTTAAGGAGTCACAATGGAACAGGTTGTCATTGTCGATGCAATTCGCACCCCGATGGGCCGTTCAAAGGGCGGCGCATTCCGGAACGTTCGTGCGGAAGATCTCTCCGCACACCTGATGCGTAGCCTGCTGACGCGTAACCCGGCGCTGGATGCGACCGCGATTGACGATATTTACTGGGGTTGCGTCCAGCAAACTCTGGAGCAGGGTTTCAATATCGCCCGTAACGCGTCGTTGCTGGCAGAGATCCCACACTCCGTGCCTGCGGTCACCGTTAACCGTCTGTGTGGTTCATCAATGCAGGCGCTGCACGACGCCGCCCGCATGATCATGACCGGCGATGCGCAAGCATGCCTGGTCGGCGGCGTGGAACATATGGGCCATGTGCCGATGAGCCACGGTGTTGATTTCCATCCAGGTATGAGTCGTAACGTGGCAAAAGCCGCCGGAATGATGGGACTTACCGCCGAAATGCTCTCCCGCCTGCACGGCATCAGCCGCGAAATGCAGGATGCCTTCGCCGCGCGTTCTCACGCTCGCGCCTGGGCTGCCACTCAATCCGGGGCGTTTAAAAACGAGATTTTACCCACCGGCGGGCACGATGCAGACGGCGTATTGAAGCAATTCTTCCACGATGAAGTGATTCGCCCGGAAACCACAGTTGAAGCCCTTGCTACGCTGCGCCCGGCATTTGACCCGGTAACAGGCACGGTCACCGCCGGGACTTCATCGGCACTCTCTGACGGTGCAGCCGCCATGCTGGTGATGAGCGAAAGCCGTGCTCGTGAATTGGGCCTGACGCCACGTGCCCGTATCCGTTCAATGGCAGTGGTCGGTTGCGACCCATCAATCATGGGTTACGGACCGGTCCCGGCATCGAAACTGGCGCTCAAAAAAGCGGGGCTTTCAACCAGCGATATCGATCTGTTTGAAATGAACGAAGCGTTTGCCGCGCAGATCCTGCCATGTATTAAAGATCTGGGGCTAATGGATCAGATCGATGAGAAGATTAATCTCAATGGCGGCGCGATAGCTCTGGGTCACCCGCTGGGTTGTTCCGGTGCACGTATCAGCACCACACTGCTCAACCTTATGGAACGCAAAGATGCCCAGTTTGGTCTGGCAACCATGTGTATCGGGTTGGGTCAGGGGATCGCAACAGTATTTGAGAGAGTGTAAATCCAGAAAAGGTATCTCGCAGCCAATGACGCCAGAACCCGGTGGCAAGCGGACGAAACCCGATGAGCTTACTGAAAAGTCAGTGATCCGGGTGAGCGAGCGCGGCCAACGCAGTTATGGCGTCATTGCCGAAGAGAAACAGTTTAGTTGCCGTTCTTCCCGCCTGTCAGGGGCGGGTTTTTTTATGCTTAAATGAAGGCAAACGCATCGCCAAACAGACGGTCTTCACGCGCACCACGCTCATTACAGAACAAATCACGCGCAATCTTCGCCATCTCAAAACGACCCGCAATGTAGATATCATGCTCTGCCAGCGTGCCATGATCCTGTAACACTGCGGTCAACACTGTGCCACTACGCCCGCGCCAGCCCTCTTCAGGCTGCTCGACTACTGGCTCAATGCGCAGATTAGGATGGGTTACGCTCAGCGCTTCCAGTTCAGACAGATCGTACAGATGCTTCTCTTCACGGCCCCCCCAGTAAATCGTGATATCACGATTAGGATTACGCGCAAGCGCCGTCAGCAGGATGGAACGTGCATAGGAGAAGCCTGTCCCCCCAGCAATCAGGATCAGCGGACGGTCTTCATCTTCACGTAACCAGGCCTCACCATGAGGAATATCGACAACAATTTCACGTTCTTTCAGAATGCGGTCCATCACTGCCATCGCATACAAGTTAAGCTCTGACGCACCGATATGTAGCTCGATAAATTCCTGCTCTGCTGGCGTAGATGCCATTGAGAAAGGACGTTTATCACGCTCATCCATCACGACCATCAGATACTGGCCTGCGCGGAAAGAGAATGCCGCTTCTGGCACTAAACGGACGCGATATACGGTGTCGGTAATAGCATCTACCGAGGTCACTTTACAGCTTAAGGTTGTCATTCGCTCTCTCTGTCGGGAAGTCTATAGGGCTTAACGGTCAGACTCTGGTTTACCGTTATTCATTATGGCCAATTCGTCCCAGATCGCGTCGATGCGCGCGGTCACATCAGGATCTTTTTTGATTGGGCGACCCCATTCACGCTGGGTTTCGCCCGGCCATTTATTTGTGGCATCCAGTCCCATTTTTGAGCCAAGCCCTGAAACCGGCGAGGCAAAATCCAGATAATCAATTGGCGTGTTTTCAACTAACACGGTATCGCGCGCCGGGTCCATTCGTGTGGTGATGGCCCAGATAACGTCGTTCCAGTCTCGGGCATTGACGTCATCATCGCAAACGATAACAAATTTGGTGTACATAAACTGGCGCAAGAATGACCAGACGCCCATCATCACGCGTTTCGCGTGACCTGCATACTGCTTCTTCATGGTCACAACAGCAAGACGATAAGAGCATCCTTCCGGCGGCAGATAAAAATCAACGATTTCCGGGAACTGCTTTTGCAGAATCGGAACGAACACTTCGTTTAACGCTACGCCCAACACTGCGGGTTCATCCGGTGGACGCCCGGTGTAGGTGGAGTGATAAATCGCATCTTCACGCTGGGTAATGTGCGTAACCGTAAACACCGGGAAGTGATCAACTTCGTTGTAATACCCGGTGTGGTCGCCATAAGGGCCTTCCGGAGCCATTTCGCCAGGTTCAATGTACCCCTCCAGCACGATCTCCGCACTGGCCGGAACTTCCAGATCATTAGAAATACACTTCACCACTTCCGTTTTCGTTCCCCGCAACAAACCGGCGAACGCATATTCGGACAATGTGTCAGGAACCGGCGTCACGGCGCCAAGGATAGTTGCCGGATCGGCGCCAAGTGCAACAGATACCGGGAAACGCTCACCCGGATGTTCAGCACACCACTCCTGGAAATCCAGCGCACCACCACGATGGGACAACCAGCGCATAATCAGCTTGTTCTTGCCAATCAGTTGCTGACGGTAGATACCCAGGTTTTGGCGCTCTTTGTGCGGGCCGCGCGTAACGGTAAGCCCCCAGGTAATCAGCGGGGCGGCATCTTCCGGCCAACACTGCATGATCGGGATACGCGTGAGATCAACATCATCACCTTCCTGTACTTTCTGCTGACAAGGTGCGCCGCGCAGGCGTTTAGTGGGCATGTTCAACACCTGCTTAAACTGCGGCAGCTTGTCGAACAGATCGCGAAAGCCCTTTGGTGGTTCCGGTTCTTTTAAGAAGGCCAGTAGCTTGCCCACTTCACGCAACGCACTGACATCCTCCTGGCCCATGCCAAGCGCAACCCGCTTAGGTGTGCCAAACAAGTTGCACAGCACCGGCATGGAGTAACCTTTGGGATTTTCAAACAACAGTGCGGGGCCGCCAGCACGTAATGTGCGGTCAGCAATTTCTGTCATTTCCAGATAAGGATCAACAGGGTGCGTGATGCGTTTGAGTTCGCCCTGCTTTTCCAGCAGCGCCAGGAAGTCGCGTAGATCATGGTATTTCATGCAGTTAGTCATGGCCTCTCTGTAAGCGCTTCATTATACGGCGTTCGTCATCACGACGCTGTAATTTTGTTAAATTAGCGTGAATTTCCACGTACTCCTTCACATTTGGTCCATTATAATCAACTTAGCGATCCCTCCAGGGTTTTGATATGCTTGCGCCCCGAACTAAGGGAAAGAGTGATTATGCAGGCCTGGTATTTACTGTATTGCAAACGCGGGCAACTTCAGCGCGCACAGGAACATCTTGAACGTCAGTCTGTGCTCTGCCTGACACCAGTGATCACGCTTGAAAAAATACAGCGTGGAAAACGCACGATGGTCAGTGAACCGCTGTTTCCAAACTACTTATTTGTGGAGTTCGACCCGGAAGTCGTCCATACCACGACCATTAGCGCGACACGCGGTGTCAGCCACTTCGTCCGTTTTGGCGCTCATCCGGCAACCGTTCCGTCATCGGTCATTCACCAACTTTCTGTCTACAAACAACCTGAAGGTATTACTGATCCGGAAACGCCTTTCTCGGGCGACAACGTGGTGATCACTGAAGGTGCATTTGAAGGATTACAGGCAATTTTCTCCGAACCGGATGGCGAAGCGCGTTCAATGCTTCTGCTCAACCTGTTGAACAAGCAGGTGCTTCAGAGCGTCAAAAACACCGATTTCCGCAAAATTTAAAACTGCACACCAAACAGGCGGCGCACGTTGTCATCCGTTTGTGCCGCCAGCCACTGTGGATCTTCTCCACGCCAGTAGGCTACGCGTTCCGCAATATGAGCAAGATAAGCAGGTTCATTACGCCGTGATGCCGGTTTTGGCGAAAGGTCACGCGGCAGCAGATATGGGGCGTCGGTCTCCAGCAACAGATGCTGAGCGGGAATAACAGGCAGTAACTCACGAAGTTCAAGACCACGCCGTTCATCGCAGATCCAGCCCGTAATTCCCAGATACAACCCGCGCCCCAGGCAATCCAGCGCCTCCTGTCGGGAACCCGTAAAACAGTGAAGCACTGCACCTGGCAGCTTATCCAGCCAGGGTTCAAGCAGAGTCAGAAACCGTTTATGCGCATCACGACAGTGCATAAAGACGGGCATTTCCAGCTCTGCGGCCAGAGCAAGCTGCGCGGTAAACGCGCTTTCCTGCTCGGCTGGCGTCGAAAAATTACGGTTAAAATCCAGTCCGCACTCACCAATGGCGACCACCTCTTCTGTCTTTGCGAGCGTGTAAATCACCTCGGCACTGTTATCCACCCATGAACTGCTGTCATGAGGATGTACACCGGCCGTTGACCAGCAGTATTCATAGCGCCTCGCAAGCTGTTGCGCTTGCTGGCTTTCGTGAAGGTTCGTCCCGGTCAGCAACAGACCTTTTACGCCAGCGTCGAACGCGCGCGTAACGACCTCATCCCGATCTTTCGCAAACTGGGAGCTGGTCAGATTCAGACCGATATCAAACATGCGTTACCCCATGTAAAAACCGCCCTGACGGGCGGCGGTGTTACTCTTCGGTAGTTTTGTCAGACGTTTCTTCGTCTTCATCATCCGATGGACGACGCTTGCCAACATAGAAGCGAGAGAAAAAGACGCCCACTTCAAACAGGCAATACATCGGTATCGCCAGCAGTGTTTGTGAGAAAACATCCGGGGGGGTCAGGAGCATGCCAACAACAAAAGCCCCTACCAAAATATAGGGACGCTTCTTACGCAGATCATCAGGAGTGGTTACGCCCATCCAGCATAACAACACAATCGCTACCGGGACTTCAAATGCCACGCCGAACGCCATGAACAGGGCCATGACAAAGCTAAGATAGCTGGCAATGTCGGTCGACACCTGAACCCCTTCCGGCGCAGTGTGCGTCAGGAATCCAAAGGCCAGCGGAAA
This sequence comes from Lelliottia sp. RWM.1, assembly GCF_016859735.1. Taxonomy (NCBI): domain Bacteria; kingdom Pseudomonadati; phylum Pseudomonadota; class Gammaproteobacteria; order Enterobacterales; family Enterobacteriaceae; genus Lelliottia; species Lelliottia sp. RWM.1. The sequence goes on from NZ_WLVC01000061.1 coordinate 11,985, forward strand.
GACCACGAAATACGCAAAGGCCATCCCGATATAGAACAGCAGTGAGCTGGAAACCAGCAGTGGGATCACCAGTTTACGTTCATGCTTGTACAGCGCTGGCGCGACAAAGGCCCAAACCTGGTAAAGGATCACCGGCGCAGAAGCAATCAGCGACACCCAAAACGTTAGCTTGATCGGCGTAAAGAACGGTGATGCCACGTCAGTGGCTATCATGGTTGCCCCTAGCGGCATCTGCTTAATCAACGGAGCCGAAACAACCTGATAGATATCATTGGCGAAATAGACCAATCCTAAGAAAATGATGCAAACCGCGATGATGCAGTTTAGCAGACGCTTACGCAGCTCAATGAGATGCGCAATCAGTGGTTGAGTATCATCTACTGCCATGTTTACGCTTTATCACTCGACGAGGGGGATGATTCGGAAACAGGCGCGGCTGCTGCGTTGGCATCGGTCATCGATGTCTTCACGCCAGGTCCTTCCGGTTGTGCCTGTTTTTTCACTTCTGTCTCTTGTGGCGACTGCGAAGGTGCGTTGGATGAATGCTCCGCACTGGCAGGCGTTACGCCTTCTCTCTGTGCTTCACTGCCTTTCACCACCGGGTTGTGGATGGTGTTCGCTTCATCACTCGCTTTTTCAGGATCGTTGACGCTATAAGAGCGTTTCATGGATTCCGCCGCTTCACGCAACTCGTCCATGGAGGCTTTCAGCTCTGGCGACAGGTTATCCATGCTTGCCTTCTCCACCTTCTTCAGGCTCTCCTGAAATTCCTGCAATTTGAGCTCCTGAGCCAGCTCATTTTGCACCGTGGTGGCAAGAGATCGAAGCGCACGTACCCAGCCCGCAACAGTTTTCACCGCAACCGGTAAACGCTGGGGACCCAGGACAATAAGGCCAATCACAAAGACCAGCAGCAGCTCACCAAAACCAATGTCGAACACGAATTACACCTGCTCTTTATCGTGGCGTTTAGCGTCTTCCTTTTTGGCATCATCTTGCTTTTCGGTGATGGATTTAGCAGTAAAATCAGCATCCTGGCCAGATTTATCCTGCTTGTTTTCATCATCACTCATGGCTTTCTTAAAGCCTTTGATCGATGCGCCAAGATCGGAACCGATAGAACCGAGTTTTTTCGTACCAAACAGCAGCACGACGATGACGGCAATGATTAACAATTGCCAGATACTGATACCACCCATAAAACGTCCTCAGGTAGATGATTAATTAATCAGGTTGCATTATACGTATGCGACCCAGTGATAGCGATGCAAATTCAGCGCGTCTTTCTCCAGCCAATGAGCCAGACAACCAGCCCTCCCGCCATCAGCCAGGCAGACATCATCTGCCACTCTGGGCGATTGATCAGCAGGAGCGTACCGCTCAACAGCAGCGTCGCACCAATCCCAAAGAGATAACGCGATTGTCCCTGACGAACGCGATTGGATTGCAACTCGCGGGCGATTTTATCCATGCTGTGCTGCAGATTCTTGCTCTGACGCAAACTGTCGTAAACCAGTTCAGGGATCTCCGGCATTTTTTCAATCCAGAACGGTGCTTTATCTTTGAGCGAACGCACTAGTGCGGGAATGCCGACCTGATCCTTGATCCAGGATTCGAGAAAAGGTTTCGCTGTTTTCCACAAGTCTAACTGAGGATAGAGCTGGCGGCCTACGCCCTCAACGTAAAGTAATGTTTTCTGAAGTAAAACTAACTGCGGCTGCACTTCCATATTGAAACGGCGAGCGGTATTAAACAGATTCAGCAGAACGTGACCGAAGGAGATCTCCGACAGCGGTTTTTCAAAAATAGGCTCGCATACTGTACGGATCGCAAACTCAAATTCTTCGACGTTGGTATCCGGCGGAACCCAGCCAGAATCAACATGCAGCTCTGCAACCTTGCGGTAATCGCGGTTGAAGAAGGCAATAAAGTTTTCCGCCAGGTAGCGTTTGTCTTCTTTATTCAGTGAACCGACAATACCGCAGTCGATACCGATATACTTCGGATTTTCCGGGTGCTCGTAGCTAACGAAAATGTTACCAGGGTGCATGTCCGCATGGAAAAAACTGTCGCGGAACACCTGGGTAAAGAAGACCTGCACACCACGCTCGGCCAGCAACTTCATGTTAGTTCCCTGGTTTTCCAGAGCAACCACATCGGAAACGGGGATGCCATATATGCGCTCCATGACCATCATGTCCTGGCTACAGTAGTCAGAGTACACTTCAGGGACATACAGCATCGGGCTGTCTTCGAAGTTACGACGCAGTTGGATGGCGTTCGCCGATTCACGCAGCAAGTTCAGTTCATCAATTAGCGTTTTTTCATATTCGCGAACCACTTCCATTGGGCGAAGACGCCGTCCGTCTGGAAGAAGGCGTGGAACCCAGCGCGCAAGACGGTAAATCAGCTTCATGTCCGCTTTTATTACCGGCAGAATATCCGGGCGGATCACTTTGATTACGACCTCTTTGCCGTTTTCTTTCAAACGTGCGGTATGCACCTGCGCAATAGACGCCGATGCCAGAGGCTGGATATCAAAATCGTCAAACCAGGTCTCGACGGGAATATTACCCATCGCCTCTTCAATCTGTTGTTTGGCGCGCGCACCGTCAAAAGGTGCAACACGATCCTGCAATAAGGCCAGTTGATCGGCAATCTGCGGGGGAAAGAGATCGCGCCGGGTAGAGAGCATTTGCCCAAACTTGATCCATACCGGGCCAAGCTCCTGCAATGCCAGTCTTAAGCGCTCGCCCAGCGGCTGCTCTTTATGTCGATTCGGCATCCAGAACAACATCCGTCGCCAGATCCGCAGTGGCAGCGTGATACGCATCTTGGGGATAAGCTCATCGAGCCCATAACTCAAAAAGGTGCGAACGATAAAATAGAGGCGCCGAATTTCACCAGGCGTCATTTGCCCTCCAGTTTTTCCAGCCGTTTGGTCAACGCATCAACCGCACGTTCTACAGCCGCAGTCTCTTCTGCAAACCACGCCACTTCCAGTGCTCCTGGGGCCATACGCCACTCTTCAGTAAGCACTTCAGCCACATAACGTTGTTGCCGTTGAATGCCTTTACGCAAAAATGTCGTTCCACCCTGAAAGACTTTACTGAGGCCTTCCGCAGCGATATCACCGATATACGGGGCAAGCAGTTCCGCCGGGTCGAATTCAGCAAGATCGCTGAGCGCAACAAAGTTCTGTACAACCTGGATGTCACCTTCGACTTCCAGTTCACCGCTGCGGATAAGCGCAGTTAACTGTTGACGGTCACGCAGCTTAGGTAACACACTCATATGTGTAATGACCGAGCAATCGGCCTCACCTTCCCACTCACCCAGGACATCAAGCTGGCGCTCACTGAAAACCAGTACGAACGGTGTCGAGAACTCTTTTAATACAATGCGCAGTACCTTTCCGCTGAGCCGCTGACGCGCCATTTTTAACGCAGGCGCACGGTATAAAAAGGCGTTTAATGCATTCTCGATGCCTGCGGTGACTAAAGGTTTAAAGGGCACAGAAGACCTCCACTCAGAACTTGTAACCGCGATGCAGCGCGACGACACCCGCCGTCATGTTGAAGTACTCAACGTTTTCAAATGCAGCATCCTGCATCATCGCTTTTAAGGTGTCCTGATCAGGGTGCATGCGGATAGATTCCGCCAGGTAACGGTAGCTTTCAGCATCGTTCGCAACCAGCTCGCCAATGCGCGGCAAAATATGGAACGAGTAAGCATCGTAGGCTTTGCTGAGTGGCTCGATAACCGGTTTAGAGAATTCAAGCACCAGCAAACGTCCACCGGGTTTAAGCACGCGGTACATAGAGCGCAGTGCTTTATCTTTGTCTGTAACATTACGCAGGCCAAAAGAGATGGTGATGCAATCAAAGGTATTGTCCGGGAACGGCAGCGCTTCGGCGTTTGCCTGCACATATTCAACATTGCCCACAACACCGATGTTACGCAGCTTCTCACGACCCATTTTCAACATGGAGTCGTTGATATCAGCCAGAACAACACGACCGGTTTCACCCACCAGGCGGGAGAATTTCGCCGTCAGGTCGCCCGTACCGCCAGCCAGATCCAGAACCGTTTGCCCACGGCGCACGCCGCTACAATCGATAGTGAAGCGTTTCCACAAGCGATGAATGCCGAATGACATCAAATCATTCATCACATCGTATTTCGCCGCCACGGAGTGAAATACGTGAGCCACCATGTCAGCTTTCTGTGCTTTGGCGACAGTCTGAAAACCAAAATGCGTCGTGTCTTGTGAATCGTCAACCATCTCAGAGCCTGCTTGTTCAGTAAAATGTTCGTGAAGTGTAACAGATTGGCCGCGTTTGCCCTACGATTCAACCACCACCAAAGAGACGATCACTCGGTTCAGACGATGGTATTTTTGTCTCTAAACCGTTGCCTTCACTGTTTAAATTTTGTTCGTCTCTCCCTTCGCGCAGCCGATATTCTTCGTCCTGCGCGGTCGCCTGTTCGACTAAATCCGGATTAATCTCGCGTTTAACCTCAACCCCCAGGCTGCGGAATGCTTCTGCTTGCACCAGTAAATTCCCACGCCCGGAAGAGAGTTTTTTCATCGCCTGCCGGTAGTTGTCCTGCGCACGATCCAGGCTTTGCCCAACAGAAGACATATCATCAACAAACAGACGCAGTTTGTCATACAGCTTACTGGCACGATCGGCAATCTGCTGCGCGTTACGGCTTTGGTGCTCATAGCGCCAGAGGTTGGCAATGGTTCTCAGGGCCACCAGTAATGTCGTGGGGCTGACCAGCATAATATTGTTTTTCAGCGCTTCAGTGATGAGTTCTGGTTGCCGGTCGAGCGCCAGCAGGAAGGCGGGTTCAACCGGGATAAACATCAGGACATAATCCAGGGAACGCAGCCCTGGCAACTGCTGGTAGTCTTTTCGGCCCAACAACCGGATATGGTTACGCACCGAAGCGATATGCTCCTGCAACGCTGACTCACGCGTGAAATCATCCTCGGCATTGAAATAACGCTCATAGGCGACCAGCGTCATTTTGGCATCAATAACAACGTCTTTGCCCTGCGGTAATCGTACGATGACATCGGGTTGCATCCGCGCGCGCGTATCCGTTTCTATGCTGACCTGGGTTTCATACTCATAGCCCTCTCGCAGCCCAGAGGCCTCCAGCACGCGAGTCAGGACAACTTCGCCCCAATTCCCCTGAGTTTTGTTATCACCCTTAAGCGCACGCGTCAGATTGACGGCTTCCTGCGCCATCTGAGCATTAAGCTGTTGAAGGTTACGAATTTCATGCGCCAGCGTGTGGCGTTCGCGCGCCTCCTGGCCAAAGCTGTCCTGAACCTGGCGACGAAAACCGTCCAGTTGCTCGCGCAGCGGCGTCAAAAGGCCATTCAGACTTTGGCGGTTTTGCTCATCAACGCGGCGGTTACTGTGCTCGAAAATACGGTTAGCAAGGTTTTCAAACTGCTCGCTCAGGCGCTGTTCACTGTTGATCATCTGGCGGATTTTGTCTTCCGCGTGCAGTTGAGTGGATTCAAGGCGGGTGGTTACCTCACGGAGATCGGCTTCCAGCGAGGTGTTGATATCGCGCAGGTTGCGCAGTTCATTGTTGAGCAATTCGCACTCATCACGCCAGTGAGAACTTTGAGCAAGCTGTTGTTTTGTCGCACTTAACTCTGCGACCATCTCTTCACGCTCTGCCAGTTGATCGGCTTTCTGATGCGCGTGCTGGTAGCTGGAAATCAGCCAGCCTATTCCCACGCCCACCAGCGCAATCACCGCATAAATCAGGATTGAGATATCCACAATGCCCCCTGCATCAACGTACTACCCGCACAAAATAGAATTGTGCTGTATAAACGTCCAGTTTGAAAGGGTTTTCCTGCGAGGCACTACGCAAAAAGTAAAAGACCACCTTCTTAGAAGGTGGCTTTTGAGAATGCCCCCTGTAAGGGGGGCTATTGTCACTTTCCGTTT
>NZ_WLVC01000062.1:0-17488 GCF_016859735.1 Lelliottia sp. RWM.1
AAGTGAAACGCCGTAGCGCCGATGGTAGTGTGGGGTCTCCCCATGTGAGAGTAGGGAACTGCCAGGCATCAAATAAGTGAAAAGGCCATCCGGAAGGATGGCCTTTTTGCGTTTCTACAATATCAGCATCTCCACAAACTAATCACCTATCCCCACGTATATACGGTAAACTATCCGGGTTTTTGCATCAGGATAGCGTTCATGAATCACTCCCTTAAGCCCTGGAATACCTTTGGCATTCAACGAAATGCTAATCAAATTGTTCGTGCTGAAAATGCCAAACAATTGCTCGACGCCTGGAAAACTGCAGCAGACAGCCATCAACCAGTCCTGATTCTGGGCGAAGGAAGTAATGTCCTGTTTCTCGATGATTTTGCGGGGACGGTGATCCTCAACCGTATCATGGGCATTGATATCGAAGAGAGCATGGATAGCTGGCATTTGCATGTTGGCGCTGGTGAAAACTGGCATAACCTGGTGCAATACTCGCTCGAAAAAGGCATGCCTGGCCTGGAAAATCTGGCACTTATACCTGGCTGCGTCGGCTCTTCCCCTATTCAAAATATCGGTGCTTATGGTATTGAACTTAAACATGTTTGTGAGTATGTCGATTGTATTGAACTAGCGACAGGTAAGGCCTTACGCCTGACGGCAGAGCAGTGCCGTTTTGGCTATCGCGACAGTATTTTCAAACATGAGTATCAGGATCGCTATGCGATTGTCTCGGTCGGTTTGCGCCTGGCAAAACAGTGGCTGCCAGTTCTGACCTACGGAGATTTAACCCGTCTTGATCCGCAAAATGTCTCTGCCCGGGAGATCTTTGATTCTGTTTGTCACATGCGAATGACTAAACTGCCTGATCCAAAAGTAAGTGGAAATGCGGGTAGTTTCTTTAAAAACCCTGTAATTAGCAGCGAAAATGCACAAGCGTTGCTGGCAGCCTGGCCTGGTGTCCCTCATTATCCGCAAACCGATGGGAGTATTAAGCTCGCTGCTGGTTGGCTTATCGACCAGTGCCAGTTGAAGGGCGCCTCGAAGGGAGGGGCTGCAGTGCATTTTCAGCAGGCACTGGTTTTGATTAACCAACACGATGCAACCAGTGATGATGTCGTGCAGCTTGCACATCATGTTCGTCAGTGTGTTGGCGAGAAATTTAACGTCTGGCTGGAGCCAGAAGTCCGCTTCATTGGTCGCTCTGGTGAAGTGAATGCCGTGGAGACGATTGCGTGAAAGACAATACTGTTCCATTGACCCTGATTAGCATCCTCTCTGACGGCGAATTCCACTCTGGCGAGCAGCTAGGTGAACATCTGGGTATGAGCCGCGCAGCCATCAACAAACATATCCAGACTCTTCGCGATTGGGGTGTGGATGTGTTCACGATACCAGGGAAAGGATACAGCCTGCCAGAGCCCATTCAGCTGCTGGATGAAGCAGTGATTCGCAACCAAATTACAGAGGGAAAGGTTGCTGTATTGCCAGTAATCGACTCGACCAACCAATATCTCCTGGATCGTCTGGGTGAGCTGGAGTCTGGCGATGCTTGTGTGGCGGAATATCAGCAAGCCGGACGTGGCCGTCGGGGCCGCAAGTGGTTCTCGCCGTTTGGAGCAAACCTTTACCTCTCTATGTACTGGCGTCTTGAGCAGGGGCCGGCCGCTGCAATTGGCCTAAGCCTGGTCATTGGTATCATCATGGCGGAGGTGTTGCACGACCTGGGAGCAGATCAGGTTCGTGTGAAATGGCCTAATGACCTTTATATTCAGGATCGTAAACTGGCCGGTATTTTAGTCGAACTGACGGGAAAAACGGGTGATGCTGCACAGATCGTGATTGGTGCGGGTGTAAACCTGGTGATGCGTAATGTTCAGGCAGATGTTGTCAACCAAGCCTGGACCAATCTCCACGAAGCCGGTATTACTATCGATCGTAACACCCTTGCCATTCGCCTGATCAAAGAGCTGCGCAATTCGCTCTCTCTATTTGAACAGGATGGCCTTACGCCGTTTCTTTCTCGTTGGGAGAAACTCGATAACTTCATCAATCGGCCTGTGAAATTACTTATCGGTGATAAAGAGATCTACGGTGTTTCACGTGGGATTGACGCACAAGGCGCGCTGCTACTGGAGCAGGATGGCGTTATCAAGCCATGGGTGGGTGGTGAAATCTCACTGCGAAGTGCTGAATAACATCAGGGAGCCAATGGCTCCTTTTTTTTACCTGTTTGCACCATTTTTATCCTCCCTCCTGAAAAATAGTAGGCAAGAGATAATTTTAGTTAGAATAAAGAGTTAAGTTAGATTATTAAAAAGTAACGATGAAAAAGTATTTCCAAATATTTCTCTGAGTAACATTTTATTAAAGTAAGAATCATCCTAAATGGGTATAACCTCTGAGTCACGGGGTTATGTTAATACAATCATCTTGAAAAAGACGTTTAATCAAATGTTAAATCTTCCTGTTCTTTGTTTTTTGGTTATAAATACCTCCATATTTTTTGCGTTAAAAAACAGATAGCATGTGCATGGCTGATGTTTATGTTTTTGCTGAAAATAAGCAGCGTGGTAGTAAAACCGTAATTTATACACGCCAATAATATACGTACGTTAAAACCGTAACGTGACTGTGCACCTACACCTGAATAAATACATCTGTTGAACATTCGTGACCACATAAATCAAGTTGTGGTAGGTGCATTATTGTTTTGTAAATCATGAGTATAACTATGAATCATTATGATGATTTGCAGCGATTTAAGGATAAAACGCGTAGCCAGGCGCTCGATTTTAAGGATTTCTCTTCCCAGAATCAGGCGCAGGATCAGGGAAGCTGGGCCATTCTCAACCAGCTAAGTCCTGTCACTGAAGTCAATTCACTTGCCGCTGGCGGACATGTTTCGCTTCCTGTGCCGGAACTCGTCACGGAAGATACATTTGCGCTGAGTGAACTCACTCCAGTGCTGCAGGTTGCCGCTGTTGAGCTTAAACCCGTGGTTGTTTCTTCCATTCTGCAGGGGGTAGATGAACAGCTGACAGAGGTATCCCGACAAACGCCTGTTGCGGCCTCACCCGTGCCTTCTCCCTCCCGTCCCTATGTGCCTGAGCCAGTGCCTGCACCAGAGAAAACCTCTGTGGATTTCACTCGCCTGTTTGCACCGGCGACCAGTACGCCATCGCCTGCGGCTGAAAAAAACCAGCCATTGAATTCACTGCTGGAAAGGATCGCCACATGCCGTTAGTTTGCGTTTGCTCACCAAAAGGTGGGGTAGGTAAAACCACGATGACCGCTAACCTGGCGTATGCACTGGCACGCTCGGGAAGCAAAGTATTGGCACTGGATTTTGATGTGCAAAACGCATTGCGCCTGCATTTTGGGGTCCCTCTTTCGGATAGTCGTGGCTATGTTGCCAAAGCAGCAGAGTCTTCCGACTGGAGCCAGTTTGTATTGACCGCCGGGGGCAATATTTTTGTCCTGCCCTACGGTGATGCCTCCGAGGCGCAGCGCCTGGCATTTGAAGAACGCCTCACAAACGATGAACATTTTCTTACGCGCGGGCTGAGCACGCTGCTCAACTACCCTGGTTTGATCATTGTTGCTGATTTCCCTCCTGGTCCATCACCTGCGCTGAAAGCAATGTCACGCCTTGCCGATCTCCATCTGGTGACGTTACTGGCAGATACGGCCTCTCTTTCGCTGTTGCCGCAGATCGAAAACCAGCGCCTGACGGGAAGTGTGCTGAATCAAAAAGCAGGGCACTACTTTGTGCTTAACCAGAGTGATAACCGCCGACAAATCAGCCGTGATGTGACGGCCTTCGTCGAGAATAAGCTTGGCGATAAGCTTCTGGGCGTGGTTCACCGCGATGAAAGTGTTGGTGAAGCAAATGCCTCCCAACAGTCTGTATTCGACTTTAGCCCGGCGTCAGCTGCCGCTTTCGACATTGAGCTTATTGCCAAAAAAGTCGCGGGCATCCTTGGGGTGAAAGTGGGTGACGGCACAGTTCACACCCTTCCACGCAGGTCGGGGTTCTAATTCCACGCAGGGCAACCTATGAAAAAGTTTCTCTTTATTTTGCTGTTACTGGCAATGGTTCCTGTCGCCTTGCTGATCATCATTACGCCGATGGATAGCCAAAAACAGTATATTTTTGGTTTTATTAGTATCGGTTTACTGTTCTTAATGGGATTCAGTAAAAGGCGCAGTATTTCAGTGATTATGGTCGTGATGTCACTCTTGATGTCGACCCGCTATATGTATTTCCGCCTGACACAGACGCTGCATTTTAATTCTGAAATTGAAACCATCCTGGGGATGGGGTTATTTCTGGCGGAAGTCTACGTTTGGGTACTTTTACTGCTGAACTACCTGCAAACTATCTGGCCGCTGAAACGTGAAATCGTGCCTTTGCCGGATGATATGTCGACATGGCCGACGGTCGATGTCTATATCCCAACCTATAACGAATCACTGGATGTTGTTCGTGATACGGTTCTTGCGGCGCAGTGTATCGATTATCCCCGTGACAAAATGAAGATCTACCTGCTGGATGATGGGAAGCGCCGCGAGTTTGCCGTCTTTGCGGCTGATGTCGGCGTTGGTTACATCACTCGTAATGACAACTCTCATGCGAAGGCCGGTAACCTTAACCATGCGATGAAACTCACTCAGGGTGAGTTAATTACGGTCTTCGACTGTGATCACGTGGCAACCCGCATTTTCTTGCAGGCAACGGTTGGTGGTTTCCTGAAAGATCCGAAGCTGGCGCTGGTGCAGACACCACACTATTTCTATTCGCCCGATCCGTTTGAGCGCAACCTCTCTGTTGGGCGCAACATTCCTAACGAAGGCACACTGTTCTACGGTCCGATTCAGCAGGGTAATGACAACTGGAACGCCACGTTCTTCTGCGGTTCCTGTGCGGTCATCCGCCGTAGCGCGCTGGAAGAGATTGGTGGCTTCGCGGTAGAAACGGTGACAGAAGATGCGCATACCGCACTGAAGATGCAGCGTCTCGGCTGGAAATCGGCCTTCCTGGATATCCCTCTGGCAGCAGGCCTTGCTACCGAACGTCTGGTTCTGCATGTGATTCAGCGTACGCGCTGGGCGCGCGGAATGACGCAGATTTTCCGTCTCGATAATCCGTTGTTTGGCCGCGGTCTGACCATCCAGCAGAGACTGTGTTATCTGAGCGCCATGCTCTATTACCAGTTTGCTTTGCCGCGCATTGCGTTCCTGACTGCGCCGCTGGCTTATCTGCTGTTTAACCTCAATATTATTCACTCGTCAGCGAGCCTGGTGTTTGCCTATGCATTGCCGCATCTCTTCCTGGCGATCTACCTGAACTCACGCATGAATGGCCGCTACCGTTACAGCTTCTGGGGTGAAATTTACGACCTGGTGCTGGCGTTCCATCTGGTGCTGCCGACTGCCGTTACGATGATTTTCCCTAAACGGGGTAAGTTTAATGTGACGGATAAAGGTGGGCTGCTCAATGTCGGCTACTTCGATTTCAGTGTGGTAAGGCCGCATTTGGTGATTGCCATCTTGCTGGGCATTGGCGTTATTGCCGGTATCGTTCGCGCGTTTGCGCATGACTATTATGGCGTTGATCCCCGTGTTATTGCGCTCAACGTTGGCTGGGGCTTGTATAGCCTGATCTTCCTGCTTGCCGCGATTGCCGTGGCTCGTGAAACGCGTCAGACGCGTAAAACGATCCGTATTGATGTCACCATTCCGGTGCTCATTCACTATGCGAGCGGTATCTCTTCCCGTAGTCAGACGGCTGACCTGTCGATGGGGGGATGCCGTATTGAGTTACCGGACGATCGTCATCTGACGGATGAAATCGAAGAGATTGAGCTGCTGCTGCAATCGGGTGCGATTAGCATTCCGGTAAAGGTAGTGGCAACGGACGAGCAATTTATCCGCCTGATGTTTGAAGACATTCCTCTTTCTCGACGTCGTGAACTGGTTCGAGTGGTACTGGCGCGTGCCGATGCCTGGATCCAGCCACCGAAACCGCAGGATAACCCGTTCCGTTCTCTGGCGACGATTGTACGCTGCGTATTTGATCTCTTCTGGCTGACGTGGAAAACGCGGCGGGAAAATCGGCGGGCACAGGCAAAAGTACAGGCACAGGAGGACGGCAACGCATGAAACGTCTGACTCAACTCACTTTGCTTGCCGCTTCACTTATCGCACTGCCGTTGCACAGTGAGGAAACCTCCGTTGCGTCGTTGTTGCCGGTAGAGATGCCAGCCCCGACGGGGCCTGTATCGTCGCCCCCTGCTGCAAGTTTTGTTCCCTCTACGGTGAACACGATAAGCGTTGCGCAGATGGGGCAGCCACAAGGCGTTACCCTGAGCGGTGGCCAGTTGCAAGGGGGAATGAACTTTACCCTGCCTGTTGATCAGGTGATCACCAATGCGCGGCTGTCGTTAAATTTAAAAGTCTCTCCGGCGATGGCTACGCGTAACGCGACTATGCAACTGATGCTCAATGGACAGCCATTAGGCACAGTGCCATTGGGTGCAGCGGATACGGATATTTCTCGCTTCCAGCTGGATATTCCGGCAGCGTTGCTCGTCTCCAGTAACAGCCTGAGCTTTAAAATTAACGACGGCGACGCCATGCAGTGTCAGCGCGATCTGTCAGATAAATACAGCGTGACGCTCCTGCCGGATTCCCGTTTTGAACTGGAAGGCCAGCAACTGGATATCGGTGCGGACTTAAGCCACTTCCCACGGCCCTTTTTCGATAGCATGCAGATGACGCCTGCCACCATTGCTTTTGCCTTTGGGCCAAAACTCAGCAGTGATGCGCTTGGTGCTGCCGCGTTAATCTCTTCCTGGTTGGGGATTCAGGCGGACTATCGCGGTGTCTCTTTTGCCGCGTTAAACGATACTCTGCCGGAGAAAAACGGCATCCTGATTGGTCATCCAGGCGATAAGATTGGTGGACTGGCATTGCCGCAAACCACCCAGCCTATGCTCAAAATCATCGATAACCCGGCGAACCCGGTTTACAAGCTTCTGCTGGTTGTCGGTAGCGATGAAGCGGCGTTGCGCACAGCGGCCTGGCGTTTAACGCGGGGTAACTTTGCGCTGCAAACCGACAGTATGGTGATCCCTTCTCAAACGATCCCGGCGAGCAAACCCTATGATGCACCGCGATGGATCCCAACCGATCGTCCTGTGAAGCTCTCTGAATTGATCCGTAAAGATCAAAGTTTAACAGTCACCGGTCTCTGGCATGCGCCACTGCGTGTTGCCTTCCGCGCAGCGCCTGACCTGTTCCTGTGGGACGGCGAAACGATCCCGCTGCATATTGGCTATCGCTTCCCGACGGAAAACTGGATTGATGAGAACCGTTCATGGCTGAGTATGACCATGAACGACACCTTCCTGCACAATCTCCCGGTGAACAAGCAAGGTGCACTGGAGACGCTGTGGCATAAGGTGGGCGGGGATGCGCGCCAGGAGAAGTTTGATATGCCGCTGGAACCATACATGATTTATGGCGATAACCAGCTCTCGCTGTACTTCAACATTGTGGCAAAAGAGAATGCGCCATGTAGTGTGCTGTTAAATAACAACATTAAGAGCCGTATTGATGAAGATTCATGGATTGATTTGAGTCATACGCGTCACTTTTCGCTGTTGCCTAATCTCTCTTACTTTGTGGGTGCATCTTTCCCGTTCACGCGTTTAGCTGACTATTCACAAACGGTTCTGCTGCTGCCAGAACAGCCAACGGAAACCCAGGTCGCGACTCTGCTCGATATGGCCGCGCGTTCCGGTAATGCAACAGGCACAGCACTGTATAACAACCGTGTGGTGTTGGGTGTGCCGACGGCAGGGGCAAACCTCGAATTACTGCGAACACGTGATGTGCTGGCCGTAAGTGGTATGGCGCAGCATGACTTCAACCAGTCACTGTTGACGGGTTCTCCGTTTACCTCTCATGACAATACGCTGGGCGTCCGTACTCCCTCAACCTGGCAGAAACTGCAGCGCTGGGTCGCAGGTGACTGGACATCGGATGGCGTAGATGCGGATCGTTACTTCTCCTCGAATGAGGCCTGGCGTGGTTTTGTGAGCTTCCGCTCTGCCTGGAACAGCGATCGCGTCGTGGTTATGGCGCTTGGCAGTAACGACGAACAGCTTTCCAGATTGCATGACGACTTAACTTCCGCACGCATCAATGCCGGGATCCGTGGTGATGCTGCAATCATCACAAACGAAAACGGTGTTCGCAGTTTCCGTGTGGGGTCGCAATTCCCGAGTGGCGAGATGCCAGTGCAAATGATGATTGTCTGGTATGCCAACCAGCACTCGGCGCTGTTGGCCATCCTGGGTCTTATCACCAGTACATTGGCCGGTTTAGGGCTTTATGCCTGGCTGAAAAAGCGTGCGCGTAAGCGTTTGAACCCGGAGACGGAAAAGTGAAAAAAATAACAATTAAATCGGTGATTTGCCTTTCCGGTGTGCTGGCATTTGGCACTGCCGCGAATGCTGCGCAAAACGATGCAGCACTCAAGGCATTGTTCGACCAGGCGAACTACTGGCACGAAAAATCCCACGATGATCTGGCGAGTGAGTCACTCAAAAAAGTGCTGATGGTCGATGCCAATAATACTCAGGCGCTGTATCTGATGGCACTGTGGGCGCAGCAAAATGGTGATCTGCAGGAGGCGGCACAGTGGCGTGCGCGCCTGGCAAAAGTGTCACCGAATGATGCGGGTTTACAGTCGCTCGATAATGCCAAACAGATGACGCAAGTCCCGCAGGGAACCTTAACACTCGCACGTCAGCAGGCGCGTAGCGGGAATATTCCGGCGGCACTGGATACCTGGAAAACACTGTTCAATGGCGATACCCCGCCTGCGAGCCTCGCGCCAGAGTATTACCAGACCATGGGGAGCGATAAGTCTCTCTACCCGCGAGCGTTAGGCGAGTTGCAGCGTTTCGTGGCACAGAATCCACAGGACAATGCGGCGCGCGTCGCGCTGGGTAAAATGCTCACCTGGCGTGAAGAGACACGCCGTGACGGGATCATCCAGCTTCAGCAAATGGCAAGCGGTAGTAAAGATGCTGATGCCGGATTACGGCAGGCGCTGTTATGGCTTGGGCCGAAATCGGGTGATGAGCAGTTTTACGATACCTGGCTGCAGCGCCATCCGCAGGATAGCGAAGTGCAGGCCTATTACCGTAAAAATGTCGGTGGCGCCGCGAAGGGAGAAGGGTTTACCGCGCTGAATAGCGGCAATACCGATGCCGCGAAACGCCAGTTTGAACAGGTGCTGCAAACGAATCCGCAGGATGCCGATGCGCTGGCTGGTATGGGCTATATCGCTCAGCGTAAGGGGGATTATCAGGCAGCTGCTCAGTATCTTGGTCGTGCAGCCAGCCAGGGTGGGGAGGCTTCTGCCGAGCGCCAGACCCAGGCCGATGATGCTGCATTTTATGGACAGCTTGCTCAGGCTCAGCAGTCGCTGAAAGAGGGCAATATCAGCCAGGCGCTGGCGTTGTCTGCGCCTCTGGCACAACAAACGGGCGAGCGCGGTACGGCCGCTAAGCTGTTCCGTGCCGATGTTTTGCGTCATAACAAAGACTATCCGCAGGCGGAACAGATCCTGCGTGACATGGTGAACGAGCAGCCGCAGAACGGTGCGGCGCGTGAAAACCTCTATTATGTTCTGAAAGAGCAGGATAAGACTGCGGAAGCGCAGGCCATGTTGCGTACTTTGCCAGCCAGCCTCCAGGCGAAGCTTCAACCGCGAGTAGTCAGTGGCCTGCCTGGCGATCCGATTCGCCGTCAGGCCCAGCAGGCGGCAGATAGCGGAAATACGCCGCAGGCGATCGCCATCCTTCGTCAGGGTGTCGCACGTTTACCCGATGATCCCTGGTTGCGTCTCGACCTGGCGCGGTTGCTGCAAAAATCCGGGGCCGATAGCGAAGCGGCTTCAGTTATTCAGCCGGCATCACGCCCTGGCGCAGGGGCGAGCTCATTGTATGCTGCCGCACTGTTTGCCAGTGAGAACGATGCGTGGCAGCAAGCACAAACGTTGCTTTCCCGCGTTTCACCTGGCAGCCAGACGGCACAAATGCGCGAGCTGTCACAGCGAGTAAATTACAACCTGCAAATGGCGACAGCGGAACGCTATCTGGCTCAGGGTAATTCTGTTGCCGCCGCAAACACTCTGAAAACCTTATCATCACGCCCACCAGAGAGCCCAGCCGATGCCGGAAAACTGGCAAAAATGCTGGCGCAAAGCGGTGATCTCACCGGTGCGGTTTCGGTTGTGCGTGGCAACATGAGCGATGGTGTGAAAGGGAATGCGGGTGACTATGCCGATCAGGTCGCGGTCCTTAATCAGGCAGGGTTGAACAGTGAAGCCCAGAGCTTCCTCTCCAGCCCGGAACTTCTGTCCCGTAGTACGCCAACGCAGCTGGCAGGCGTGCGTAACGGTTACGTTATTAACGAAGCGGATCAACTGCGAGAGCAGGGCAACTATGCCGCTGCGTATGACAAGTTGATTCGCGCGTTACAAAGTGATCCGCAGAATACCGACCTGATGTTTGCCATGGCACGTCTCTACCAGACCGGCAAAATGAATAAAGAAGCCGGGGTGGTTTATGACTACCTGATGACCCGCGATACGCCGGACCAGGATGCGCGCGTCGGCGCTATCGATGTTGCGCTGGCGGAAGATAATGTTGCGAAGGCAAAACAGCTTGCGAATGGCCTGCAAACTAACAACTCCCCACAACGTCTGCTGTTGTTGGCTCGTCTGGAAGAGGCGCAAGGTAATCACCAGCAAGCCATGACGTATCTGCGCAGCGCGCGCGGTAAGCTGGTGGGCCTGGAGTCCACCAACAGCGCAGCAACGCCGACAATGGGCGGCCTGCTGCTTGCAGATAACCCGTTTGTCAGTACCAGCCGCACGTCACAGGCCGTGGGAGCGACAACCTCCAGTGGAAACGCGTTGCCGTGGCAACTGGCTCAGACAGCACGTGAGCCAGGCTCAACGCTGCCTGGAACAACACGCACGGATTTACCGCAGGAAACGGCACAGAGCCGTACGCTGCGTCAGGTCGATGACATGATGCAGCAGATGGACGAGCAAACCGGTATGTGGTTGCAGGGTGGCGTAGAAGTGCGTGGGCGTGATGGTGAGTCGGGAACCAGTAAGCTGACGGAAGTCAAAGCGCCGCTGACCTGGTCCACCTCGCCGTTTGGCGAATCTCGCTTCGAGTTTACGGCTACGCCGGTGACGCTGAGCGCGGGCAGTGCGAGCGGGGACGCATGGCGTCGTTATGGTACGAATCCGCTGGCCAATGCAGTGAACAACGTCAGTACCGCTGTGAATGCAGCCCTTAATGATACCGTCAATGGCGCTCAATTCACCGATCTCAGTGCGTATAAAGATGCGGCAAACTTTACGCCATTCACGGAACCTGGCTATGCGCTTTTCGACCAATTGCTTACGTCAAATCGTCTGACTGAGTTAAGTCAGAGCACCTATAAGCCCAATTCCGGCAGCTCGATTTCAGACTCAACTGACTCGCAGAAAGCTAACGGTATAGAGCTGAATATGGCGTTAAGCGGTAAAGACTACAAACTGGATATCGGCAGTACGCCATTGGGCCAGGATCTCAGTACGCTGGTGGGTGGCGTGAAATGGTCACCAAAACTGACAGATTATCTGTCACTTATTCTGACGGGTGAGCGCCGCGCGGTCACCGACAGCTTGCTGTCTTACGTGGGTATGAAAGACAAATATTCCGGCGAGACGTGGGGACGGGTGACCAAAAATGGCGGCACGGCGCAGCTAAGCTATGACGATGGTGACGCCGGTTTCTACGTGGGTGGTGGGGGTTATAGCTATCTGGGTGAGAATGTTGCCAGCAATACCAGTATTAATGCGAATGCGGGCGTGTATGTGCGTCCATATCATGACGATTATCGCCAGGTTCAGACGGGGATCAGCATCGGCTGGATGGACTTCTCGAAGAACCTCAGTCAGTTCACGCTCGGACAAGGGGGCTACTTCAGCCCGCAAAACTACGTCAGCGTTTCTTTGCCGGTCGATTATTCGCAGAAGTTTGATAACTGGAAGCTGAATCTTGGGGGCTCCGTGGGTTATCAGTCCTACAGCCAGGACAGCAGTGACTACTTCCCGGACAGCCCGGAAGCCCAGAAGGCGTTAGAGACTCTGGCAAACCTTGGCTTTACTAAAGAGGCTCATTACAAGAGTACCTCTGAAAATGGTATTGGCTATACGGTTCGCGCTGGCGTGGACTACAACGTCAACAAAGACATGACCATTGGCGGCAAAGTCGGTTACGACACCTTTGGCAGTTATAACGAAAGTACGGCGGGGGTTTATTTCCGCTACATGCTGGGAGATAAATAATGACACAGAGTATGGATAATCCGGCACTGCTGGGCTGGTTTCGTGGACAGCAAACGCCAGAAGGCTGGTTTGATCTGCTGGCGTTAATGGTCGAAGGTATGGTGCGAAATGTGGGTGAACCTGAGAGCCAGCCGTTCCTGCGACAAATGGGGCACGCCCTTGCTGAACAGTTCCCGCTTCCACCGTCGGAAACCGTTGGTGAACTGGAGGCCAACATTAATGCCCGGCTTGCGCGTTTCGGCTGGGGCTGTGTGGATATAGACACGCATGAAACTGATCTGACGTTGCGTCATCAGGGGTTGCCGGTGAGCCGGATTGCCGATCAGCAAAACCGCTGGTGTCATGCCTTCTGTGCAATACTGGAGGGATTATATGCCCACTGGATGCAGGGGCAGGGCGGAAAAGCGCATGTGACGGTGAGTCGCGATCGTCTCTTTTCCATTTCGGACGTTCAGTTCCGTTACCACAATCCACAATGAGTTAATTATGCGAAAGTCCACATGTGCCGCGCTGGTGGTCATGGTGAGTGTACTGTTTTCTCCTTTCTCTCAGGCAGGCCAGGCCTGGGAGAATTACAAGGCGCGTTTCTTTATGCCTGATGGCCGTATTGTCGATACTGGCAATGGCAGCGTTTCTCATACCGAAGGGCAAGGTTTTGCCATGCTGATGGCGGTAGAAAATGATGATAAAGCAACGTTTGACAAGCTGTGGCAGTGGACGAACAGTACGCTGAAGAACAAAGATAATGGGTTGTTTTACTGGCGTTATAACCCTGTAGAGGCAAACCCAATCACCGACAAAAACAACGCCACGGATGGTGATGTGATGATTGCGTGGGCGCTGTTAAAAGCGGATGCGCGTTGGCATGACAAACGCTATAGCACTGCCTCGGATGAGATTGCCAAAGCCCTTCTCACTCACAATGTGATTCGGTATGCAGGTTATCGAGTCATGTTGCCTGGTGCTAACGGGTTTAATCTCAACAGCGAAGTTGTGCTTAATCCCTCCTACTTTGTGTTCCCGGCATGGCAGGCGTTTGCCGATCGTAGCCATTTACAGGTATGGCGTGAACTGATTCAGGATGGACAGCGGTTGCTGGGAAAAATGGGCTCGGGTAAGGCGAATTTGCCGACGGACTGGGTTTCTCTTGATGCTGGTGGGAAGCTTACTCCGGCGAAAGCTTGGCCGCCGCGGATGAGTTACGATGCCATTCGTATTCCGTTGTATGTGCACTGGTTTAATCAACAAAGCCTGCTACTCACTCCATGGCGCTCCTGGTTTGGTCAGTTCAGCCGTGAAAAAACACCGGCGTGGGTAAACGTGACGACTAACGAATACGCACCTTACATGATGGAAGGGGGTCTGTTGGCGGTAAGGGATTTAACGATGGGGCAATCTCCCGGAGAACCTGACATTACCGCAAAGGACGACTACTACTCCGCAAGCCTTAAAATGCTGGTGTGGCTCTCAGAGCAATAGTATTGGACGGGACTGACCCTCTCCCCTGCGGGGAAAGGGTCAGTGTTGTTACTGCGGATACGGAACCCAATCGCCGCCATTCAGGCGAACATACGGTTTATTCTGGTACTGAATGACAACCGCATTGGCGTTTTCCGATACCTCTGCCGTTTTAGGAAGACCACTGGTCAGTTGATTCCAGTTCACACTGTCTTCGACGAAAAGCTTACCGTCTACTGCACGGGCGACCAGTTCAGAAATCGCCAGATAACTGCTTGGCTGAGTAATTTCGATAGGTGCACCCTGATGCGGCGCTTTCATACCGAAGAATTTAATGCCAGCAGGGACATTGGTAATAGACGGGCTTGGGATGTCTCTCAGTCCTGAAACCTGCATCCTGTCGCCTTTCAGCGCTCCACCATGTTCCGGTACAACCACCACCATCACTTTACGACCCGATTTTTCCAGTTCGGTGAAGAATGCATCCAGTTCATCAAACAACTTCTGCGCGCGAACTTTGTAATCTGCCGTTTTGCTTACGCCAGGATAGTGGTTGCCGTCATGCAGTGGCAGGGTGTTATAGAACGTTGCGCTGCGTGAATTCGTCTCTTTCTGGATGGTTTGTAACCAGCGTTGCAATACCGCGGTATCGTCATAGACCGGTGAACCGTCAAAGCCCAGCAACGAAACAGGTAAGCCAGTCTGGTCCATCAGCGGTGCTTGCATCCCACCATTTTCCCGCACTTCTTTCAGGAAGTTCCCAAATACGCCGTTATGGCCCAGCATCAGATGCTGTGTAAAGCCCAGTTTTGACAGGTTGTCGAACAAATAGCACTGGTTACCAGCAGGTTGATACAGATTCTTATGCGACGGCTGCCCACAGCTTGCACGCAGCAGACGAATCGCTGCCGGGCCGCTATACGATGTTGCCGAGTTGAAATCTTTAAACTGAATATCAAAGTGCGACCACAATGGATGTGACATCAATCCTGCGGCATCCACATCGGCCCACGAAAGAGAACAGATGTTAATGACCAGCAGTTCAAAGGGTTGAGCATCGGCTGGCAAAGCATCCGGGAATCGGGTCTGGCGTTTATCTTCAGCGGTATAGAAGCTGGATAGCCAGGCATTCAGGTTTGTGGAGGTGGGGGGCGCAGTTTCTGCCGGAATATCGCCGACGACAGGCGTATCGCCCGCTGTGGCGACCGTCGAAGCGGCGCTACCGCCGGTGGTTGTGACCGTGGTGGCTGGTTCACTCGCCGGCCACAGAGAGAAGCCTGGGCCCGCCAGAGTGAGCACGTTAAGCCATATCATGATGGCGACGACGAATACTGTCACACGGAGCCACTGTGCCAGGAAAAGCCATGCAATCAACAGCACAAACACCGCACCAAGCATCTGCCAGTTAATAAAACGCTCGGCTAGATCGAGAAGGTAGTCAGCGCTGAATCCTGCAACTTGCGAGCCCTGGCTCATAATGCTGTCCGGCCCAGGAAGCCAGGTATCATGCCAGAACAGGCCAAAGCCAACGGGTATAGCAATCCAGTGACGTAAGCGATGCAGCCTGATATTCGGCAGCGGCATCAGCAAGAAGGCCATGAACACCAGGTTGAGCAGGGGATGGAAATTCAGATAGCCAGCCCACAGCAGACCAAACTTCACCAAAAAGTAGAAGTTCCAGCCGGAAAGGCCGCGCCAGTATTGCCAGAGCGGCGAAGGAGCTGAAGCAGTATAGGTCGAATTAGTCATTTTTTTGGTTTGCCTTGACGTGCGGAGCCCGTGTCAGTGTTCCGGCTGGTTTAACGTAGCGAGGTTTTGCAAACAGCAATCTGGCCGTATCACGGAGTCGGCGCATTGAATGGCGTGCATAGTAGCCAAGCGGGAAAAAAATGAGCGCACAAAGTACGATCAGTTGAATAATATCGCTGATATTCATGATGATGCGCTCTCCTCACTTTCTGGTAATAAGCGAAGCGGTTCAGGTATTCGACGCCAGACATGTCCATCATGCTGAGCATTGAGAATCGGTTTGAAATCGCTCGTTATAGGGAGCGGTTTGACCCATTGATCTGGCGTAAGGGTACGCATCTGCAAAAGTTCTGCGCTTATCAGGTTATCTTCGAACCAAATCATGCGGTTTGAGAAAATATCGCCAGTGGGCAAGGGGAAGATATGGTTAAGCGCGGTATCGAGGTCGTTGACCCGACAGAAAGACAAAAACAGCACCAGACGGTTATCACCGATGGTCATAATGTCACCTGTACGGTTCGGGCGGCACAGCGTAAGTGCTTGCTCAACACGAATACCCGGTACAGGGCGGAGCGCAACCATCACACCTTTTCCATCTGCAGGAAGCAGTGTGTTATTCATCATATTACTGACCGCATCGCAGAAGGTATCCCATTTCTGATACCCGCGCAGTTTCATCGGCTGCGTCATCGACAACAGCGTGGTGATGTCCTCCGGGACATGCCGATTAAACTGCTGGCCCTGAATACTTTCAATCAGCGTCAGACAACGTGAAAGTGGGGCGTTCCACGGAATAACCATACTCGCACCGCAACCCAGCAGCAGGCGCTCATCAGTTGCGCGCAGGCTGGTGTGATTTTCGCGTACCACGATTTTTAATGCGCTACCGCGCTGACGGCGGAGGGTGTGGATTTGTTTGGCCAGCGTTTCTATTTGGTTGTTTTGTGTTAATGAGAAAACAATAGTGGCGGCCTGAGTGGTGCGCGCCTCATTAAACATGGCTTCATTTGTTTCGTAGAGCGACCAATATTCAGAAAGTGCTGGTGCACCTTCTAATACATCAATTTGGCTCAGTATGCGTTTTTCATCACTACGTGGCTGCACAACGGTTTCTTCTTGTTGAGCGAGATGCCATTCACCTTCAATATTTTTCAGATCAAGCTGCTGTCTGGCGCTGACGCCTTTTTCATTGCACCAGAATGCAATATCGTAAAGATAGCTATCAGTCTCGTAGCGGATACTCGCCAGACCGAAAAGGGACCGATATTCACCCATTAAAAATGAGAACTGTTTATCATTATTATTGCCCGGGTTGATAACCAGAAGCGTGCAATTTTGATTCCGCGCCCATTTATTGATTTTTTCTAACCAGCGTCGCAAATTTTCAGCGGATATATTCTGCCAAGTATTCGTTGCGCACTTTAGCATCACTAAATAGTGATCGGGATCAATGCTACACTGAATATCACGGGGCAAAAAGTATAGACTATTTGCTTCGTTTGGCATGGAAAAAAGTCGCACCTTTTTTGGTCCGTGTTGACTATCGAGTTTGATGGTTTTTTTGGGCTCTTCACCCATCGTTACGACAGCCACACGCGCATCCTGATCTTGTGCTGCAATCGTTTGATTTACCAGGCTTAAGGCGTCTTCATTGCGGTCCGTATTAATCCACCAGACTCCCCCGACTGGCATGTGGCGCAATTCGTCCCATAATGACTGGATGCCAATAGAAAATATGGAGTCCACGGTGTCCCTCTTTTCGTCTAATTTATCTGTATCTCAGTTTACTAGGGAAGGTGCGAACAAGTTCCTGATATGAGATCATCATATTCATCCGGAGCGCATCCCAGAGGGACATCATGA
>NZ_WLVC01000063.1:0-16516 GCF_016859735.1 Lelliottia sp. RWM.1
TCATATGCCACCAACTGAATACGAAAAACAATATTATCAGCGGCTCGGAAGTGTCTAGATTATCTGTGGCGATTCACACAACATATGTTAACTGCGCAGTTACGTGAGCTTGAAAGTGACGGGCTGGTGGCAAGAATGATTTATGCTGAGGTTCCACCTCGCGTTGAATATTCTATTACTGAGAAAGCTCGGGGGTTAGGACCGACAATGGAGGCACTTACCGCCTGGTGGCTAGAATATGGTGAATCAGTCCCTCCGAAGTCGAGTGGAAGAGGGAGGAAATCAAATATCTAATGTCAATGAAATGATAATGTTTTTGGTGAAGACGACCAGCCTCGTGAGACACTCAGTTTTAATTTGTGACTCGCTTTCACTACAATATATATAATCGAAATGATCATATCTTGCTTTCAACAAATAATGGATTCTCATTGGAACAGAAAATAACATATTGAATTATGATTTTTTTATGTTGAATAGGGGGTTGTTTAGGAATGTTTGCTTTAAATATATAACTTATTCATGGTCAGTAATAAACGGTTTCATTAAAGTCATCACGTAATCTAACCAAAGGATTATGCTATCACTTAAACTTTCTCGAAATGGTCTATACATCAATGCATGTATATAATCGTCATTTCGGTTCCCGCCAAGGGGAATAGTGGGTAGGGGGATGGTTAAAATAGACAGGCTGCCCTATCACCGGAGTCCACAGTGCATGACCAAACGTATTATTCTTGATGATCCTCCTCATCGGATCATTCCAGTCATGTGGGGCAAGGGAAAAGCGCCCAATATGGTCTGGGGTAAACGCTTTTGCATGCAAATCGCGCGCCGCCTGCAGCGCTTCTTCAGGAGACATATGCACGTTCGCCCATCTCGGGTCGTATTGGCCGCTATCGAGTGCCACCCAGTCGAATGGACCAAATCGTTTTCCGATCTCCTCAAAATGAGGCCCATACCCTGAATCCCCACTAATGAACAGCGTCCTATCTGTAGATTTGATAACATAACCCACCCACAGGGATTGATCTCGGGACAATGTTCTTCCGGAAAAATGGCGTGCCGGTGTCGCGGTTATCGCTACATTACCCACCTGAATAGAGTCATACCAGTCTGCTTCATGAACAATGTTTTCCGGGTATCCCCACGCTTGAAAATGTGTCCCAACGCCAAGACCTGTCATAACTTCCTTCACGCCCTGCTGAAGGGCTTTGATGGTGGGATAATCCAGGTGATCATAATGATCGTGTGAAATCAGCAGCATATCAATAGGCGGAATATCATCGGCCTTGTAAATGTTGGTACCAGCAAATGCCCTGTTTATTATTGGTACTGGAGAAGCGTATTCACTTAGCACTGGATCAATCAGAATCCGTTTCCCGGCAAGTTGGATATAAAATGAGGAATGTCCCAGCCAGACAAATAAATCCTGCTGAATATCAAGTGCCTTGAGGTCTGTTTTAAGGTTAGGCAAAGGAGAGTCAGGGCGTGGCTGCCCTTTTTTACCAAATAATTCCTCTTTCCAGATGGACCATTCTGTACTGCCATTAGTATGGATCGGCGACGGAATTTGATTGACGAAATATCCATCATGATAATTCGGGGAGTAATGCTCAAATTGTCTTGCCTGTTCCTCTCCAGGAAGCATGCCAAATAGGGGGCGCTGCAGATAAAGATATCCGGCACCTGCCAGAAGCAAGATAGCGATCGACAAAACAATTAAAGCTCGAATGAGGTAACGTTTCACAGACGCTCCCCACTATGACTGTATTAATCGGGGCGTAGCCCGGCTAGAATTGGACTGCTTTACAACGAAATTTTGTTGGAAAATGAGAACGATAGTTGACATGAAAACGCCCCTTTCTGGGAGAGAAGCTCCCTGGTTGCAAATGAGTAAAGTATTTCACTTATTGTATCGTTCTTGTATCGGCTGACTAGCCAGCGAATACTTACAAGGCCTATAAATTAATATTATCAATCAATGGGCTGACAAGATAACGTTGTAAATGGGGCTGGGCTTTTTCTTTAAACAGCCCATAATCGCAAAATTACTCTTCCTGCATACCCGTAGATTTCACGTGCAGAGCCTCAATAACAAGAGAGAATGCTGGCGAGGTCTGACGTCGGCTGGGGTAGTACAGGTGATAGCCCGAAAATGGGGGACACCAGTCGTCAAGAACTCTTATCAATTGACCTTCTTCAAGCCACGGTGAAAATTCTTCTTCCGGGAGATAAGCAATTCCCATCCCACCGACTGCGGCAGCAGCAATGTGTGTCGTAGTGTTAAAAATCAGTTTTGCGTCGACACGGATCTTTAATTTTTTTTCTTTCTTTTCAAACTCCCACACATCAAGTCCACCGTATGTCGGGAAACGAATGTTGATGCACTCGTGATCAACCAGGTCGCGCGGCGTTTTGGGTTTCGGGTGACTGGCAAAATAGGCTGGAGACGCGACCGCAGCCATGCGCACCTCCTTACCAATCGGGACGGCAATCATATCCTTATCGACGGTTTCGCTGAAACGTACCCCGGCGTCAAATCGATCGGCAACGATATCCCTGAATCCGTAATTGATATCGAACTCCACTTTTATATCCGGATATTTATGCAATAGAGGCATCAGTTTAGGCAGCAGTGTTGTTTTCAGAACGTGATCACCGCAAGTGATCCTTACCGTTCCCGCCGGTTTATCTCGTAATTCGGTCAGCGCATCGAGTTCTTCTTCAATTTCATCAAAGCGATGACCGATAACCTGCATTAGTCGGGTTCCGGCTGCTGTGACCGAAACACTGCGCGTTGTTCGCGTCAATAAACGGATCTTTAGTCTTGCTTCCAGACCAGAGATGGCATGGCTTAATGCAGGCTGCGTCACACCGAGTCGGGCTGCTGCCCGCGTAAAGCTTCCTTCCCGGGCAACCATCAAGAAAGCCTGAAGATCATTCAGGTTATGTCTGGCCATATTCATGTTCTCTCATCGAATTAATAAACGCTGTTTATAAGCCCATTAATTATTAAATATCTAATCAATCATATTAGATTATGAAAGAATATCTATCAATGGGGTTGGGTAAGAATGTGAGCAGGCCTGCGAACACTACTGTAGCGGTGTTAATCGTCGACATGGTTTCGACCCCTTTACCAGAGATTCAGAATCGGCAAAGCCAGGCGGCTGCGCTGTTACGTGGTATTGCACCCCGAATCGCTAACGGAGGTTCTTAAATGATTGTTAACGCTTATGGGGCTACATCGGGTGACCGTCCGCTGGAGCCGTTGCAAATTACACGACGTGATCTCGGAGCACATGATGTCCGGATTGCCATTGCTTACTGCGGAGTCTGCCACTCCGATTTGCATCAGGTGCGGGCGGAATGGGCGGGTACTCAGTTCCCTTGTGTGCCAGGCCATGAAATTGTCGGTCGGGTTGAGGCTGTCGGGGCGCATGTTAACGGTTTCCGCGCTGGTGATCTGGTCGGGGTCGGTTGCATTGTAGACAGTTGCCGTCACTGCGAAGAGTGCGATTCCGGTCATGAAAACTATTGTGACGGGATGGTCGGTACGTATAACTTTCCCACCACAGATGAGCCTGGCTGGACACTAGGGGGATATTCCGGGCAGATCGTAGTACATGAACGCTATGTATTGCGTGTTCGCCATCCGGCGGAACAACTCGCAGGTGTCGCTCCTCTGCTATGTGCGGGCATTACAACCTGGTCACCACTGAAGCACTGGCAAGCAGGCCCGGGAAAAAAAGTGGGCATTGTTGGAATTGGTGGGCTAGGCCATATGGGGGTCAAGCTGGCGCATGCTCTGGGTGCACATGTTGTTGCGTTTACAACTTCTGATGCCAAACGCGATGATGCCAGGGCACTTGGTGCTGATGAAGTGGTGGTATCGCGTTATCCAGAAGAAATGGCCGTGCATGCCAAAAGCTTTGACCTGATCGTCAATACCGTCGCAGCACCACATAGCCTGGATGCTTATCTGACGCTGCTGAAACGCGATGGCACCCTCACTCTGGTCGGGGCACCGGCCTCGCCACATCCTTCGCCTGAAGTATTTAACCTGATTTTTAAACGCCGGGCTATTGCCGGGTCGATGATCGGCGGCATTCCAGAAACGCAGGAAATGCTCGATTTTTGTGCTGAGCACGGCATTGTCTCCGACATTGAACTCATCCGGGCAGACCAAATTAATGAATCCTATGAACGTATGCTCAAGGGCGACGTTAAGTATCGCTTTGTGATTGATAACGCCACCCTGGCGGCCGCTGAATAAGAAGGAGTTGCTTATGAAAACGAATATGAAAAAGTCTGATGCAGATATCCAGACTGAGGAAAACGGCCTTCCCCGTAGAAAGTTCCTTCAGGGGGCTGTTGTGGGATCGGCTGCATTACTGGCAGCGAGTTCGGGTATTGCCAAAACCGTACCTGTGGCAGCTAAATCCCCCCTGCAACTGACGCAGGAATGGGACAAAGTTTTCCCCAAAAGCGACAAAGTGGATCACCAGAAAATCACCTTTATTAATCGGTACGGTATTACTCTGGCAGCAGACCTGTATCTGCCAAAAAACCGTGCCGGTAAACGTCTGGCGGCCATTGTCGTCAGCGGCCCATTTGGTGCCGTGAAGGAGCAGTCGTCCGGGTTGTATGCACAAACCATGGCTGAACGTGGTTTTGTCACTCTGGCATTTGATCCCTCTTATACGGGAGAAAGTGGTGGAGAACCGCGCAATGTGGCCTCTCCTGATATTAATACTGAAGATTTTAGTGCCGCCGTGGACTTTATCGGCTTACACCCTTCTGTTGATCGCGAGCGTATCGGCATCATTGGTGTGTGCGGTTGGGGTGGGATGGCTCTCAATGCGGTTGCCGTCGACAAGCGTGTAAAAGCGGTTGTTGCCAGTACCATGTATGACATGACCCGCGTAATGTCGAAGGGCTATAACGACAGCGTTACCCTTGCACAGCGCACGCAGACACTGGAGCATCTGGGGCAGCAACGCTGGGCGGATGCAGAAAAAGGCGCACCGGCTTACCAGCCGCCTTATAACAAAGAGGTAACGGCGGGGGCGGCCCAGTTCATGGTTGACTACCACGATTATTACATGACGCCTCGCGGATACCATCCACGGGCGGTTAACTCAGGCAACGCGTGGACCATAACCACACCGTTATCCTTTATGAACATGCCAATTTTGACTTACATCGCGGAGATATCTCCACGTCCGGTTCTGTTTATCCACGGTGAAAAGGCGCACTCACGATACTTCAGCGAAACCGCCTATGCCGCTGCGGCGCAACCGAAAGAGCTGATGATCATCCCCGGGGCAAACCACACCGATCTCTATGATCGCATCGATGTGATTCCGTTCGACAAACTGACGGACTTTTTCACCACACACCTCGCCTGAGTCACCTGACAACCCGATCTGAGGGCAACCTCAGATCTCTATATGCTCGCCATAGCACAACCGATTTCACACGAAGTGAGGACATATTTTGAAGACATTAACGCTGATGCTGGCCTTTGTTGCCAGTGCCTTTTCATTCACCGCTACCGGGCAGGACATGTCTCGTGGCGCGGATAACTTTTATAAAAGCACACAGGTCACCACGCAAAAAGTGTCTTTCAACAATCAGTACAAAATGAAGATTGTCGGCAACCTGTTTGTTCCCAAGAATCTGAAGGAGGGCACCCGTTACCCAGCCATCGTTGTGGGGCACCCGATGGGGGCGGTCAAGGAACAAAGCTCTAATCTTTACGCCCAGAAATTGGCTGAACAGGGATTCATTACCCTAGCTATCGACCAGTCTTTCTGGGGGGAAAGCGAAGGGCAGGTACGTAACGCCGTTGCACCGGATATTTATGCTGAAGCATTCAGTGCCGCTGTGGATTATCTCGGAACTCAGCCCATCGTAGATCGTGAGCGTATTGGTGTGCTCGGAATTTGCGGCAGTGGCAGTTTCGTCGTCAGCGCGGCCAAGATTGATCCACGTATGAAGGCTGTAGCGACGGTCAGTATGTACGATATGGGGGGTGCTAAGCGTAATGGGCTCAATCACTCCCAGACACTGGAACAACGTAAGCAGGTTCTTGTTGAGGCTGCGAACCAGCGCTATACCGAATTCACCGGAGGCAAAACCCCGTGGGGAAACGGAACACCGCTAAAACTGACCGCAAATTCCAATGCTATCGAACGCGAGTTTTATGACTTTTATCGCACGCCTCGCGGTGAGTTCACGCCTGCTGGAGCCTCATCGGAAACGACGACTTTCCGCAAAGATGCAATGGAAGTGAAATTTATGAATTTCTACCCATTCAATGACATTGAAACCATTTCCCCGCGTCCAATGTTGTTCATTACCGGTTCTGAGGCGCACTCCCGCGAATTCAGCGAAGAAGCCTACAAACTGGCTGGTCAGCCGAAGGAACTGTTTGTTGTACCGGGTGCCGGTCACGTCGATCTCTATGATCGTACTGACCTTATCCCGTTTGCCAAACTGACGTCCTTTTTTAAAGACAGCCTTAAGTAAGAGGCTACCCTGTCGTATTCCATCCGGGAGGAGCAATGATGAAAATACATTTCGTTGTCTGTCTGGCACTGAGTGTCTGCCTGGCGAATATGGCAGGGGCAGCAAGTTCCTCGGAGTCAACACTGGCTGACAGTTCTACCGCTATCAGCCATGCAAGTGAGCAGAGAGTGAAAGTTCGGATTGCCATAGGCTCAAAGATGATGACGGCTGAACTGGATGACAATCCTACTGCGCGCGATTTTCTGTCTCTTTTGCCGCTGACCGTTACGCTGCGGGATTACAGCCGTGCGGAAAAAGTCAGTGATGCTTTGCCGCGCCGTCTTTCCGAAGCAGGCGCGCCGGAAAGTGCTGCTGGTGAGACAGGTGACATCGCATATTACGCCCCGTGGGGGAACATCGCGTTTTATCGCGGTCAGGGGCCGGATGCTTCGGGCGTCATTAGAATCGGAAAAATACTCTCTGGTTCTGAAGCACTTCATCAGTCAGGTCAGATAAGCATGACCCTTTCCCGGGCGGAATAGCCCGAAGGAGCAACAACATATGTATGCAATTGGATTGAATCATTATGGTGGTCCAGATGTTCTGCAGCGCGTGGCGCTCCCAGACCCTCATCCGTTACCGGATCAGGTGCGGATAAAAGTGCGAGCGGCTGGGATTAACCCTGTCGACATTATGGTCCGTGACGGTTCCCTTAAAGATTGGTTTGCTGGTGCCCAACCGCCATTTGTACCGGGTATGGATATATCCGGAACTATAGATGAAATGGGTGGCGGCGTTGATCCGGCATACGGTTTGACGGTAGGTCAGGATGTGGTCGGTCTCGTGGATAACTTTGGCAGTTATGGCGGTTACAGCGAGTATGTCTGTCTGCCAGCGGCGTCTGTTATTCCTTTACCTGAGAAGACGCCATTGACTGCGGCAGCATCCTTTCTGATGAACGCATTAACGGCCCGCAACGCGCTGGATACCCTGCAGCTAACGGAAGGCACGACGGTGCTGGTTACCGGCGCGGCCGGTGCTGTGGGCGCTTATACCGTCGCGTTAGGAAGTAAAGATCGCCTTAATATGGTGGCTGTTACCTCACCTTCAGATGAAACCTTTATGCGTACTGTTGGAGCCAGCATGGTGATTGCGCGGGGGGATGACATTGCCATGCGGATCCTCAAAGCCCTTCCACAGGGTGTTGATGCGGTGGTGGATGCGGCTGATCTTGGTGAGCAGATCATCCCCGCTGTTCGTTCAGGAGGGACTGTGATTACCCTACGTCCAGGTAATGAAGATGGTTTTGAGCGCGGTATTAACGCGATATTTGTGAATGTCCGCGAACGTATCATTGATCATGCCGCCCTTTCCCGTATCGGACAACAGGTCTCTGAGGGGGTATTGCCTCTTAGAGTCGCAGCTGTCTTCCCGGCTGCTGATGCTGTTGCCGCGCATCGCCGCTTCGACGAAGGCCGTCTGCGTGGCCGCATCATTCTCAATTTTGACACCACAGGTACATCGGTTTGACTGATAAGATACAACATCATAAATTCCGCCCCCGGCAAGCCTGGGGCGCGGTACTGGCAATGTCCCTCTCGGCATTTGCGCTGGTGGCATCAGAATTTATGCCAGTCAGCTTGCTGACGCCAATTGCGGGTGAACTGCACATCAGTGAGGGCCAGGCCGGGCAGGCTATTTCCATTTCCGGAGCATTCGCTCTACTCACTAGCCTGATGATCTCTGCCGTGGCCGGTAAGCGTGACCGTAAACACATGTTGCTCTGTCTGACATTGCTGATGATTATCTCCGGCACCGTTGTAGCCTTTGCTCCAAATTATGGGGTATTTATGGTTGGGCGTGCGCTCATTGGAATAGCTATCGGGGGATTCTGGTCTCTGTCGGCAGCGGTGGTAATGCGATTGGTTGATTCGCATCATGTCCCCCGGGCGCTGGCGATCCTGAATGGTGGCAATGCGTTGGCAACAGTGCTTGCTGCTCCTCTGGGCAGCTTTCTGGGGGCGATTATTGGCTGGCGCTGGGCTTTTTTTTGCGTAGTACCGGTGGCTGTCATCGCTCTGGCGTGGAAGATTCAGGCGTTACCGCCGCTAAAGCAGGATGTATCACCGATATCAGGCAATATTTTTTGGCTGCTGCACCGTCTACCCGTTGTACTTGGTATGACAGCTTGTGCCCTGTTTTTTATGGGCCAGTTTACGCTGTTCACTTACCTGCGACCCTTTCTTGAGAGCGTTGCGAAAGTCGACACCACTACGCTTTCCTTAATCCTGCTGATTATCGGTGTGGCCGGTTTTGCTGGTACTGCAGTGATTGGCATTTTTATCAGAAGGAACTTGTATCGCCCCCTGATGGTGCTACCGCTGTTAATGGCTGCGATCGCGTTGGCGCTTGTGAATGTCGGTGAGCATGTTGTCGTCACTACGCTTCTGTTGGGGCTATGGGGATTGTTTGCTACCGCAGCACCGGTAGGTTGGTGGACATGGCTGGCAAAAACGTTACCGCAAGACGCAGAAGCTGGTGGTGGCTTAATGGTGGCTATCATCCAGCTAGCCATCATGCTCGGCGCGGTCACTGGGGGAGTACTTTACGATGCCAGAGGCTATCAAGCCACTTTTGAAGTCAGTGCTGTATTACTTATAGCGGCATCCTTATGTGCACTGTTTACAGCGCGTAGTGAGGGGGGAACGTCGATAAAAGTCATCATGCGATCATGATAATGCTTACAGCATGTTCTTATTATCAGATGGTCGGTCAACTTGCTGGATAGTACAGCGTGGGCTTTTTCTTCACTATTCCGGGGATTAGTCCTAGTCGGATCAGTTAAATTTTGCGGAGAACGTCATGCAGAGTATTCATTACCTCCCGGCCACGCTGGTTGAATTTGGACCCGGGCGGGAAGTAAGTATTGCCAGTCATATTATTGCAGCAGGTATAACAAGAATTCTGATTTGCTACAGTAGCGAAAACGTCAGACAGCAGGGGCTTTTTCAGGCAATCACTCGTCAACTGACGAGAGCTGGTGTTGCGTGGACTGGATATGGCGGCTTGGTCTGTGATGAGACCCCGTTTGCATTACAAAAGGCCATTTCACATGCCAGCGAAGCCCATGCACATGCTATTCTCAGTGTTGGAGGGGGCGCTATGCTGGACAATATGAAGGACACTGCGGTTACTACACGGTACTGCGGAGAACCTTGGATGTATTATATCGGTAAAGACCAGCATATCCGGGAACTTCCTGTGTATGCATTGTTGACTCTGCCTTCAAAAAGGACCTAAAAGACCTCTTGGCTAGTTTGGAAGAAGGCTCCAGTATCCGAGAATCCAATTTTTACGAACTTCTATTATTTTTCACGTCGACTGACTAAAGATTTAGCCAATAACGTAGGATTAGATTTTAGGCGGTTTTTCCATCAGCTGCAGAGCGTGTTTTTTAATAACGAAAAGATATTGATCGAAAATGTCAATTTCCCAAATAAGAATAATATTTAGTTAATATTCATTTAGGTTACCTCAAGCTTCTGGCTAGCCTCATAAATTATTATAATAATTTACATGGCAGTGTATCATGTTGATATATCGTAGTTTTATATAATCATGATTGTTAGTTTTTATGCCTGTGTGGATGATTTAATGGGAGTGCTTATCGATGATTTTTACTTTGGGTAACTCAATTTCCAGTGATATGCATACTCGACTGTTTTGCACTGTTCGTGACTATCCGTTTACGATAAAAATGGCAGGCCATCGGCTATAACGTGAATTTAATGATTGTCGCGGTGTGGTGAATACGCACCATGAAAGTTTCTTCTGGTGCGCTCGCCTACTTATCTTTTCTGGGCCATAGCTAACATTTATTTATTCCAGGTAAAGGGAGGAATATATTCATTTGAGCATGCTTCCAGATAGTCAGCCCACCACTGCATCATTGCCTTACGAGCATCAAGATATTCTGCTTTGTGGATGTAAGCCGCTCTGACGCTGTTGCGTTCCTGATGGCTCATTTGACGCTCAACGGCATCCTGTGACCATAGACCCGATTCCATCAGGGCACTACAGGCCATTGCGCGGAATCCGTGGCCGCAGATTTCATCTTTTGTGTCATAACCCATCAAGCGCAGCGCCTTGTTGACCGTGTTTTCGCACATTGGTTTATACGGATTATGGTCACCGGGGAATATCAGTTCCTGATGCCCGGATATATCCCGTATCTGTTTCAGAATAGCGATGGACTGACGAGAGAGGGGAACGATATGTGGCGTGCGCATTTTCGCGCCACGCCCGGAATAACGCACTCCGGGGATAGCCTCACGAGTGGCAGGAATGGTCCAGATTTTGTTTTTGAAATCGATCTCAGACCAACGGGCAAAACGCAACTCGCTGGAACGGATGAACAGGTGCAGAGTAAGTGATACTGCCAAACGGGTTAATTCTCGCCCTTGCCTGTAGTCCTCAATGCGAGTCAACAGTTCCGGTAGTTTCTCCAGCGGAAGGGCTGGGTAGTGGTGTTTAACGGGCGGGGCGATTATACCGTCCAGATTGGCCGCCGGATTATGCTCTATAAACTCCTGATGCACGGCATGACGCATGATATTGCACATATGCTGTCGGGTTCGTGCCGCCACTTCCAGTAGACCTTTTTTCTCAATCCCCTTCAGCAGGTCGATAAAATGGCGGGTTTTCAGTTCTGTGACTTGCAGATGTCCAATTATCGGGAAGATATGATTGTTCATGCTGGCAAGCAGACGAGCGGCATGGTTCTCTGACCAGGCTCTGTTGCTTTTATGCCAACTTAGCGCCACTGATTTGAAGGTTTCCTCTGGTGAGGCAGTGGCTCTCTCTGCAGAGCGCTGTTGAGCTGGATTGATATT
This sequence comes from Lelliottia sp. RWM.1, assembly GCF_016859735.1. NCBI lineage: Bacteria > Pseudomonadati > Pseudomonadota > Gammaproteobacteria > Enterobacterales > Enterobacteriaceae > Lelliottia > Lelliottia sp. RWM.1. The sequence goes on from NZ_WLVC01000063.1 coordinate 11,409, forward strand.
CTGCGCCAGCAATTTACGGATACCATCACGCTGCTGACGAGCGTCGGCCAAAGATACTGCAGGATAGGCCCCTAAGCTGAGGCGCGATTCTTTTTTATTGATGCGATATTTGAGATACCAGAGACGTGAACCGCCTGGATTGACCAAAAGGTATAAACCGTGAGAGTCGGAGACTTTGAAGGGTTTTTCGGATGGTTTTAAATTGCGGATTTTTGAGTCGTTAAGAGACATTTGGGGGTCACTCCGTCATCGAACCAACTTGACCCCAAATCTGACCACCAAATTCTCCCGATGCGGAGAGTAAACTGAAAATGCATCGGGAAGACTTTCCACGCTAACCTATTGAATCTGAATCACATAGGGATTCGCAAAGTGGCATGAAAACAAGAATTTGGCTCCTCTGACTGGACTCGAACCAGTGACATACGGATTAACAGTCCGCCGTTCTACCGACTGAACTACAGAGGAATCGTTTGAACGAGGCGCATGTTAATGGCCTCGCTAATTTGTGTCAATACTAAAATTAACATGCTGATTCAAATGATTAATTAAGCTTCAAACTGCTGTTTTAGTGAACTTGAGTGGGCGAATTGCCACCATGTTCCTCATTCTTACGTAAACGCTGCAATGGATCTTGCTGGTAAAAATGGCTAAAACGCTGCCACAGGGCCGGGAAGCGGGGGGCAAACAGCTCAGGCGCACTGAAGAAGTATTCTGACAACACAGCAAAACATTCCGCAGGATCGGTGGCGGCATAGGCATCAATGCTGGCAGCACTCTCACCCACCAGGTCGATCTCATCCTGGATGTTGTCCATCGCGGCATGCAAGTCATGTTCCCAGCCAGCCACTTCGCGTAATGGGATCAGCGGTACACCACTGGCCCGATCACCATTGCGGGTATCCAGTTTATGCGCCACTTCGTGAATGATGAGATTAAAACCTGAGGCGTCGAAGGAGTCCTGAATATCCAGCCAGTTGAGGATGATGGGACCTTGCTGCCAGCTTTGTCCTGATTGCACTACGCGCTGGTTGTGCACAAGGCCGATATCATCCTGCCATTCGTCATCCACCACAAACGGTGCAGGATAGATGAGGACTTCGTGGAAACCATCCAGCCACTCGATGCCGAGCTCCAGGACAGGTAAGCAGAAGAGCAGGGCGATGCGGGTACTTTTTAAGGCATCCAGCTCAAAACCTTGCAGCGCCACCAGGCGCTTTTGCTGCAGAAAACGATCTGCCAGTTGAATCAGCTTTGACTGTTCGTCCGGTGGGAGATTGGCCAGCACAGGGATTGCCAGTGCCTCATCCCAGGGCAGCGCCATATTTCGACTTGCATCATTCGATTTCCAGGGCCACTTAATCATCGCTTTGCTCGCAAACTCGTCACTAGAACAAAATTGAAAGGTAGGGTCTGTTAAAATGCCAAACAACGCGGCATGATGGCAACCATCAAAACGGAGAGATGCCGGAGCGGCTGAACGGACTGGTCTCGAAAACCAGAGTAGGGGCGACTCTACCGGGGGTTCAAATCCCCCTCTCTCCGCCACTATCCTCCACCGAATACCCTTCCTGATGCTTTCTCCACAGACTTACTGTGCGTGGAGTACCTTATCACTCCGTTGATGAGAAGGAATAGCCCTTTACCGTTGAGCCGCCATATATGTGAGCTAAATCAGAGTGTTTTACAAAAGAGTGAAACCAGTGAAGGATGAAATAAAAAAGCCAGGCAAGTGCCTGGCTTTTTGATGAGAACAGTTAGCGCTGGGAACAACCTGCGCACTGTTTGTTCTGGATTTGCTGGAAGAAATCGTTGCCTTTGTCATCCACTAGGATAAACGCCGGGAAGTTTTCAACCTCGATTTTCCAGATAGCTTCCATGCCCAGTTCTGGGTAAGCCACACACTCCAGGCTCTTGATGCTGTTTTGCGCCAGCACAGCCGCCGGGCCACCGATGCTACCCAGGTAGAAACCACCATGTTTATGGCAAGCATCTGTGACCTGCTGGCTACGGTTGCCTTTCGCCAGCATGACCATGCTCGCCCCGTGAGATTGCAGTAAGTCTACGTAGGAGTCCATACGGCCTGCGGTGGTTGGGCCGAGTGAACCGGATGCATAGCCTTCAGGCGTTTTAGCTGGCCCTGCGTAATAGATCGGGTGATCTTTCACGTACTGCGGCAGTTCTTCGCCATTGTCGAGAAGCTCTTTCAGCCTGGCGTGGGCAATATCACGCGCCACGATGATGGTCCCGTTCAGTGATAAACGAGTAGACACTGGATGCGCGGAAAGCTGTGCCAGGATCTCATTCATTGGGCGGTTTAGGTTAATGCTGACCACTTCACCTTCGCCCTGCCGACGCAGTGATTCCGGAATGTACTGCCCTGGATTATGTTCCAGTTTTTCAATCCAGATACCGTCGCGGTTGATTTTGGCCTTGATGTTACGGTCTGCGGAGCAGGATACACCCATACCAATCGGGCAAGATGCACCGTGGCGTGGCAGACGGATCACGCGGATGTCATGGGCAAAATATTTTCCGCCAAACTGCGCGCCCAGACCGAGATTCTGCGCTTCCTGCAACAGTTCCTGTTCAAGCTGAACATCACGGAATGCCTGGCCATGCGCATTCCCTTCGGTGGGTAAACCGTCGTAGTAACGGGTGGAGGCCAGTTTCACGGTTTTCAGCGTACTTTCAGCAGAGGTTCCGCCGATAACAAACGCGATATGGTAAGGAGGGCAGGCCGCCGTTCCCAGGGTTCGCATCTTCTCAACCAGGTAATTTTTCAATTTAGCGGGTGTAATCAGCGCTTTGGTTTCCTGGTAAAGATAGGTTTTGTTAGCTGAACCGCCGCCTTTTGCCATGCACAGGAATTTATACTCGTTGCCATCCACGCTGTAGAGATCGATCTGGGCTGGCAGGTTCGTACCGGTATTCACCTCTTTATACATATCCAGCGCTGCATTCTGGGAGTAACGCAGGTTGTCTTCGATGTAGGTGTTATATACGCCCTGGCTCAGAGCGGCTTCATCGCCACCGCCTGTCCAGACGCGCTGGCCTTTTTTACCCATGATGATCGCTGTGCCGGTGTCCTGGCAGGTTGGCAGAATGCCTTTGGCAGCAATTTCAGAGTTACGCAGGAACTGCAGTGCAACGTATTTGTCGTTTTCACTGGCGTCGGGGTCGCTAAGGATGGCCGCAACTTGTTTCTGGTGAGAAGGGCGCAGCATAAATGCTGCATCGTGGAAGGCTTGTTGTGCCAGAAGTGTCAGGGCTTCTGGCTCCACTTTCAGGATTTCCTGTCCTTCAAATTCGGCAACAGAGACATGCTCTTTAGTCAGCAAATAGTATTCGGTGTTGTCTTTTTCCAGTGGGAACGGATCCTGGTAAACAAACGGTTTATTCGACATAGCTCATCACTCCATAAAATAAAACCGCCGGACGTTAGCCTCCGGCGGTTATGAATCAGAACATCATTGACATCCACGGATAGCCAATCAGCAGTAGGGCGGCCAGGAAGATGGCCCCGAAGATCGTACCCAGACGCCAGTAATCTTTGGTCGGCAGGTAGCCACTACCATAGTAAATCGGGCTTGGGCCAGTACCGTATGGGGTGATGATCCCCATGATACCGAGGGATGTCACCATCAGCAGAACAAACACTTCCATGTTCATGCCTGGGATCGTGGCGGCGATGGTCAGCATCGCGGGCAGCAACGCTGTGGTGTGCGCGGTGGTGCTGGCGAACAGGTAGTGCAGCAGGTAGAACGCCAGCAGCAGAACGATGGTGGCAACACCCGGAGAGATGCCGCTCATCAACAAGCCACCTTCCTTACCCAACCAGCTGATGAAGCCCGTAGAGGAGAGGCCGTCAGCCAGGGCGACCAGCGTGGCGAACCAGACGAAAGTGTTCCAGGCCGCTTTGTTACCGGTGATGTCGTTCCATTCCAGCACGCCAGTCCAAAGCATCAGGCTGACAATGAGCAGAGCAGCCATCGCAGGTTCAATCCAGGCGGCAGCGAAGATCCACATCAGCAGCGCACAGCATACAAACACCAGCAGCAGGATTTCATTACGTGACAGTTTGCCCAGTTTTTCCAGCTCACGGCATGCCCACAGCGGCACTTCATCATTCACTTTTACTTCAGGTGGGTAGAACCAGTAGGCCAGCAGCGGCATAACTAAAATCAGCAGGACACCCAGTGGAAGGAAGGCAATGAACCAGGTCCCCCAGGAGATGTTAATCCCTACGATGCTTTTCACCAGCGCCAGTGCCAGCAGGTTAGGGGCCAGGGCGGAGAGGAACATTGAACTGGTGATACAGGCTGCGGTAATTGCGACCCACATCAGGTAAGAACCAATCTTACGTGCGCTTGGGTCGTTCGGTTTAGAACCATACAGCGGCGGCAGGTTGGCGATAATCGGGTAGATGGTCCCGCCACTACGCGCGGTATTGGAGGGAGTAAACGGAGCCAGCAGCAGATCGGCGAAGGTGATGGCATACCCGAGAGTGAGGCTGCGGCGGCCCAGATATTTCACCAGAATCAGCGCCAGACGGCGACCGAAGCGCGTTTTGTCATAGCCTGCGGCGAACATGAATGCACCGAAAATCAGCCATACCGTTGAGTTACCAAAGCCGCTCACGGCCCATTTAAAGGACGCACCTGCGAGTTTGAACTTTGGATCAGCCAGCTGTTCCGGGCTGAACAGCACCCACTGGCTGCACAGTGCAATGGCCACGACACCCGTCAGGCCAATGACTGCGCCCGGTAAAGGTTCGAAGATTAACCCGACGATGACACCGACAAAGATGGCGAAGTAATGCCATGCATAGGGAGGCAATCCATCAGGTACAGGAACAAACAGCAGCAGTACCGCGACGATAATCGGCAGTGCCATCATCAGCAGACGTTTTTTATTTCCGTCTGTTGGCTTGCTCGCCACTGTGGGCGTTACAGCAGTTTTTGTATTCATAGTTTCGCGTCTTAAGTTGTCAGTAATTCGATTTAGCCTGAAATTACAAATTTGATTTCTTTAGGGAAGGTGCGAATAAGCAGGTCATTTCTTCCCAAGCTGACTCGCTGATTAAAATTTCGCGGATCTGGGCCGAT
>NZ_WLVC01000064.1:0-16378 GCF_016859735.1 Lelliottia sp. RWM.1
GGTGAAGATCCTTTTTGATAATCTCATGACCAAAATCCCTTAACGTGAGTTTTCGTTCCACTGAGCGTCAGACCCCTAATAAGCCAGCCTTTCTTGGGATGATTGATGATGTTGAACACGCTATAAAGCGAAAATGCCCCTTTTTAACCTATAGGTTGGGCACTATGAGTAAGATACAATCAAATCGCCAGTCAGATGGCTAATTTCATTTTGACCAAAGCGGGCTATTTCAAGCGTTATCGCTGAGACGAGGCTTCAATGACAAGTACACTTGACCCATCACACAAGCAAATTGAAATGTGGCGCAGAGCTACCGGTTCCGAAGGTGGACTCAACGAATACCGCAACTGGGTTCTGGAAAATAGTATGAGATTTACAGCATACGGTATCCATACCGTTATCGTCGAAGGTGAGGCGAAGCATATAACAGCGCTTGATGATGTTACCCTCTGTAACGAGTGGGCGAAGCTTAAAAGAGAAAACAATAGGCTTTACGCAGCAAATGAAAAAATTTGCTCTGGCTGGCGTGGTTTTGTGTTGCGTTTGTTAGGAATAACACTGTCATGCAGAAAACCGGTCATCTTACTGGGGGCAGACGCGAAGAATCAAAATGATGCCGTGAAAGGGGCTGATTTGTAATTTTCAGGCGAGCCCACCGTTCTTAGAAAGCTGTTCTATGGGTATGTAAGGAAGATAATGTTCTCTGAACGCTCAGTACACTTAATCACTTCCTGTACAAAGGGCAAGAATCATCAGGGCCACGTCTGGCCGACATTGGACATAGATCCAAAACAAACCCCGGACGACGCAGCATATGCCTGGAGTAACATTGTAGACGACGCCAGAAGTAATCAGGCGGTACCGGCATTGTCCTTGTATTCAGGTAATCACTGGTCTACGGCAAAGGAAATTTTAAACTCAACCAGAAATCTGGAGTTGTGGATAATCTCTGCCGGGATGGGGTTTTTAAATAGTCGAGATCGGGTGCCCTCTTACGAGGCGACATTTCATCAAGTACCATTCAGGCATGATCTCTGGTGGAAAGCCATCACAAAATCACTAGGAAAGCATAACCGTTGCGCAACTATAAGCCAGTTAATGCAGTCCAGTCCGAATGATGAATATTTGATTGCGGCTTCGCCTGTTTATATTGCTGCTGTCCAGAATGACATCCTGAAGGGCATTGAGAGTTTGACTCATCCTCTTACGCAACTAACGATCGTGACATCAGGGGCATATGCTGGCCCACTTGAAGAATACTTAATTAAGAGTTCTTCTAGGATGATGAAAGAGCTAGAGTGCAATATGGTGTGCCTGAATATAAAACTGGCTCAATACATACTTAAAAGTGGTAGTCGTTAGAACTAGACTGTTAATGATACAATTCTCCTGTTATTTTATTTTTATAAAAGGTCTCAAATATGCTCAAAAACAGATTTTCTTTATTGTGTCTTGCTGTGGCATCGTCACTTACTCTTACTGCTTGCGATGTAGTTGATGCTGCCTATGACGAGACTTTAAATGATAATGCACCCGAAATTGTAATAGCTGGAGGATTCAAAATTGATATCCAAGGTAATGCAGTTCCGGTTGAGGGATATGATAATTGCTCTTTGAATACTCTTCAGGGAAGCGTTGATACGGATAAATCAAATTGTATTGTTCTGGATAGAACACGTAAAAAAGTACCGGTTCTAGTTCATTTGTCATCCGGTCCCGTCAAAGAAGAATGGAAGATCGAGCACCAGGTTGAAAAAACCAAATCCGGCAAAAATTTCATCCAAACTCGTATGATTAGACCTGACGGTAACTTTGTAGTGCCTGCATCCTCAGAACGAGGGATCTTTAGTGGCAAACATTACAGTCAAGCCAGCTAAGTCAAGTCTATCCGTTCAAACAGAAAAAGGTTTCTTAAAAATGACGTTATCCGCTGCATTGCAAGGCACTTTTAAAGAGATGAGGAAAGACAATACAGTAGGCATCACAGTTCAAACTTGTTCAGATATTTTTGACAGCAATGTTCCTCCGGCTTATGTTTTCTGGCTTTATCGTCTCAAAGCGGGAGAAACTTTGCCGCGCGGAAGGTTCTTCAGAAAAAGAAAGCCAATCATCAATGTTATGGCAGTTGTTCATGATGCTGCATTCGAAAAATAACTGCGCTATCAGGAAAGTTACTTTTATGAACGTAATTGCAGCTGGAATTTTTTGCTTTATTTTTTACCCTACAGCTTTCGCTTATGCTTGTTATAAAAAGAGATGGCTAGAGTGGATTTTTCTTACTTTAATTATAATTTTTGCTTCTGCCATTTCGATTCAACAATACAATGAAGCGAATTTTGTAAGTGAGTTAAATTACCCTATGTTTATCTCCGCCATATATGGCCTGTCACTGGCATGGTTTCCTTTTCCGATTGCTTATGTTGTTCTGCGCTTCCTTCTTGATGATTTACAGCATGAGTACCCTAAACAGTGAGCAGATTTTAAGACTCATGAACAACATCGAAAGCACGAAACAGTCTGCACAAGGAAGATAAGGAGTATTCTTAGCAAGATATCTTTGTACCTGAAGACATAAAGCTGGCATCTTTTTCCTTATAGAGTGTATTATGATTAAGTAAATCCTTATCAAAGAATTAGAAAGTGAGGTCGTATGTCTGAAGCACTCAAATCGTTAAACAATATTCGTACTCTTCGCGCCCAGGGCCGCGAGCTGCCTTTAGAAGTACTTGAGGAAATCCTCGAAAAGCTTAATGTCATTGTTGATGAGCGTCGTCAGGAAGAATCATCCAAAGCTGCCGAACTGCAAGCTCGTCAGGAGAAACTTGACGCCCTGCGTAAGTTAATGGAAGAAGATGGTATCAACCCGGAAGAGCTGCTTGGCTCATTCCAGGCCAAATCTACGGCTACCAAGAAAAGCCGTGAACCACGCCCGGCCAAATACTCATTTACTGATGAAAATGGCGAAACAAAAACGTGGACTGGACAGGGCCGTACCCCCAAAGCTCTGGCAGAACAAATTGCAGCCGGTAAAAGTCTTGATGATTTCCTGATCTAACTTTTGCCACCAGTTTTGATAGAGGCCACTTCGGTGGCCTTTTCTCATACGGAATCAATTTCAGGTACAGAACATATGAAAAATTCAGAACCTAAGAGCTGTGATCCCTATGTGGACAGTTTGATTAGAAATGCAGATGCAAAGGAAGCCAGGTCATTTCTCAAAATATTGAAGCCCTTACCATTCCTTATCGTTATCATCGCTGTATTCTTTTTTTGGGTATCGTTTTCCCGTTTATTATCCCAGGTCGCGTAAAACCTTTTTAAAGACTCTTCTTTACCAGATATGCTCCCTCACCGGGATGGTTTCAACCTCTTCAGTTTCCCATATTGGCAAAACCTTCAGGAAATAAGACGATACCCTCCACGCTTTCCATTAAAGCGGGATGACGACGCCCAGTTCTTACGACCAGACTCCACGTTTTCGATTAGGATGCCTTTGGGCCCTTCTAACGAGGCCACCTCAACAACTCGCACTTTCCGGATCAGTCTTGGATCCACTTCTTCCCAGATCTGGCCAACTGTAATATCTTTTTGGGTTTGCATTTAATCTCTCGCTGTCATTTAGTGAACAAGACTAATCCTCGCCGTGGTTCAGCTTATGGCTTTATTTACGCTGACGATCCTTAGCCTTAAATTTTTGCCATCGTATCCGAAGGTTTTCGATGTTAACCGGAACCTGCATGCGTGTCGTCTCTATCTCATTCCCATGCCATTTCAGGAGATCATCATCCAACTCCCGGGCCTCCCGGCTGAAGTAAATTTTCATAGTGTCAGGGTTTATGGCGCAATGGTCATTGTCGAACAGTGTATGGATATCACGGCGAAGTAAAATTCCGTTCGTTACGTCGGGAATGCCTTCTTCATGACGTGGCGTTAAGTGCGCGGCCTCAGTACGCCAGGGGGACCTTACGCCGGTGACAACACATCGCCCGTAGCAATTCAACCTAACATCCCGGGCGAAAGGACCTTGGTCAGGACTGGTGACAGAAGTACATTCCTGGCCCTCTTTGTAGATACGCTTCGGGAAGTCGATAGTGGTTTGAGCTGTTTGGGAAAGTGACACATACGTAACCCCTTTGTATCTCTTTATCCCACCATTAAAAGTGGTAGGAATCGAGCTGGTTATGGCCACCAGTTTCACATCGCCCATTTCGACGATCTTAAGGCTCTTATTAGCGGCTACATGTAACTGGATGAATTTACCTACGTACACATCATGGTTCTCATCTTGTCTTTCAACACACAGAACGACATGGTCGAAGGTTCTCTTGTCAGAGATTACCCAGTTGCCGGTTTTCACACGGCCTGCTTCACTCACCCCTGCGGTAAGATCGGGTATGAGCGTCCCCTGCATGCCGTCAGTTCGAATTGAAAGAATTTCACCCGATAAACCCAGCTCTGCAAGCTCACTAATAAACGGTCTTTTCATCCGGCTTACCGGTTTTGGCTTCGTCATTTTCATCTTTGCTGTAACACCTCAGTACCCCATTGCTCGTTCCTGGCGGGACAGCCGTTCATCAGCAGCCTGAAGACGCTCATCACGCCGCCGTGCTGCCAGAACCCGTCGTTCTGAAAAAGACATAGCCGCTACGTTTGGTACGCTGAGCTTACCGTCACCGGCACAAACGTCACAGCGAACATCAAATGCTCCGGCAAAATACTTTTCACGCATTTCTGGCTCCCACTCAGCCATTTCTGATTGGGTGAATCCATTTTCAAAGGCCGGGTTTTCCATGGTCCCGTGGCCTTCGCACTGGTGACAGATTATGTACTTAAATTTGCGCATGTAACGCTCCTGTATATGATGGATGAACCACTCTCGTTCAGGGTTATGGCGAAATGTTTATCGCCGCAGCGAGAGATTCAGTCTTGCTATCAATATTCCTGAAGGTTGTCCGCCTGATTTCAGGGAAAGCATTCATTCACTGGCCGGTTCTACCTTATTATTCATACAGATTAAAGTAGTTGTGCCTACTACTGCGGTCACCTTCCTTGACAAAGTAAGCAAAGTTTGAAAAATTTAACACCGACGAAAGGCCATACCTTCGTTAGTGTGCGAAAGCCGCTTGCGAGCGACGGAATAGGTGAAAGCTTTAGTCAGGGTTAATTACCCTGTCTGCGGTGATGGGATGGCTCAGGCGTATATCATCACTCCTTCCAAAGTCCGTACACACTCTTTCAGCCTTTGCAGAAATGCAGGGGCTGTTTCATATCAGACAAGCGCAATGAAATTTTCAAATGCTTTCCAGAAATTCAAAGGCCTTAAGCTTTATCTGTATCTTACGGTCCCCGCACGGAAAGTAACTTTCCTGAACAGGAACCGCCTTGCCAGCCTTAACTTTCTAAACGGTTAAAGTTACACCAGGCTGTAAATGGTGAAACAGTTTTTGAAGCCCATGAAACACCGCTGTCGGAAAGATAACTAGCCCCAAGACGTCTAACTTCTTTTTGATGTAGAGCTAATTCTTTCGGATCGGCAATATCTTCCACCACGCTCATCATGGCAATCTGAACTCCGGGAGATGCCATTTTATAAGCTGTCGAGCTTGCAACTGAATTTTTCAGGATTGCCAATCTTTCTTTTTCTGGTCGCCCGTTGTCAGACGTATTCGCGTACGTTGTACCCGCAACTAACAATGGAAGACTGGCGTTGGCACAGAACTGCATAACGCGTTTTTGCTGGAGCTGTAATTCAGTGGCTGCAAATGCTTTACTGCATCCGAGGATCCCGATAATCATCACTAATGCTGTTTTATACATAAAATTGAAACCGTCCTTATTGAACTTTAAATGTTGCGGTTAACACTGTGTGGAGATGTATGGACTGGATAATACCCACATGCCTGCGCCTGCCAGTATACCGGCTCAGGTATTAAACCTAAGAGATCTGGTGCACCGGATTTTACCTTTTCATTTCGGTTTTATCTTGAGCCTGGCTCTTGAGTTTAAATTTAAAGGTATGGCGCATGCAGGTTTCACTGACGGGTTTTCACACATCCCGGCTGTAACCCATCATTGTTCATGAGCCAGGCCCTGGTATCCTGCCCAGCGTACGGCCAGCCGCTCTAAGTCCAGATCGTACACCAGCGGTGTGATTTTACGGCCTTCAAACAGCTCGCCCAGCTCAATGCCTGGCTTAAAATGAACGGTCAGGGTGGCCGGATCTATGCCCATAAGATCGGCATCAAACAGAGCATGCATTGTTGGAGTCATCAGGATGCCATTAGACGGATTGTACCGGGTTCCATGTTCAATGTGTGCCGCATCCAGGACACCGCCATTAACCCAACCGGTTACCGCACAACGGCCCGCGAAATTCTCGATGAGCAGAGCTTTAAATTTACCCTGTGCCACGCCACTACGTTGCGTCACTACGCGCTCGCAGTGCTCACCCTGGATATCTAGGGGTCGTCTCAGAATTCGGAAAATAAAGCACGCTAAGGCGTAGTCACCCCGTGACTCCCCCGCGCCGATGCAGCGAGCTTCGTTCCGTCTTGCAGTGACGCAATCAGCGGGCAGGAAACGTTCCCTTTCCGCGCATGGCAGGCGCACACCAGTTCAGACAGCACGGCCTCCATGCGTGCCAAGTCGGCCATCTTCTCGCGCACATCCTTGAGCTTGTGCTCGGCCAGGCCGCTGGCTTCCTCGCAATGGGTGCCATCCTCCAGCCGCAGTAGCTCGGCGATTTCGTCCAGGCTAAAGCCCAGCCGCTGGGCCGATTTCACGAACCGCACTCGTGTTACATCCGCCTCGCCATAGCGGCGAATGCTGCCATAGGGCTTGTCTGGCTCCGGCAGCAGGCCCTTGCGCTGGTAGAACCGGATGGTCTCCACATTGACCCCGGCCGCCTTGGCAAAAACGCCAATGGTCAGATTCTCAAAATTAATTTGCATATCGCTTGACTCCGTACATAACTACGGAAGTAAGCTTAAGCTATCCAAACCAAATTTGAAAGGACAAGCGTATGTCTGAACCACAAAAGTCTGAACCACAAAACGGGCGCGGCGCGCTCTTCGCCGGTGGGCTGGCCGCCATTCTTGCGTCGGCCTGCTGCCTGGGGCCGCTGGTTTTGATCGCCTTGGGGTTCAGCGGGGCATGGATCGGCAACCTGACGGTGCTGGAACCCTATCGCCCGATCTTCATCGGCGCAGCGCTGGTCGCGCTGTTTTTCGCCTGGCGGCGCATCTACCGCCCGGCGCAAGCCTGCAAACCGGGTGAGGTCTGCGCGATTCCCCAAGTGCGAGCTACTTACAAGCTCATTTTCTGGATCGTGGCCGCGCTGGTCCTGGTCTCGCTCGGATTTCCCTACGTCATGCCATTTTTCTATTAATCACAGGAGTTCATCATGAAAAAACTGTTTGCCGCCCTCGCCCTCGCTGCCGTTGTTGCCCCCGTGTGGGCCGCCACCCAGACCGTCACGCTGTCCGTGCCTGGCATGACCTGCGCCTCTTGCCCGATCACTGTCAAGCACGCGCTTTCCAAGGTTGAGGGCGTGAGCAAGACCGACGTAAGTTTCGACAAGCGCCAGGCCGTCGTCACCTTCGACGATGCCAAGACCAACGTCCAGAAGTTGACCAAGGCGACCGAGGACGCGGGCTATCCGTCCAGCCTCAAACGCTGATCCGTTAACCGAACTCGGGAGCGACACATGGGACTCATCACGCGCATCGCTGGCAAAACCGGCGCGCTCGGCAGCGTCGTTTCCGCGATGGGCTGCGCCGCCTGTTTTCCTGCCATCGCCAGCTTTGGCGCGGCCATCGGACTGGGCTTCTTGAGCCAGTACGAGGGGCTATTCATTGGCATCCTGCTGCCGATGTTCGCCGGCATCGCGTTACTCGCCAATGCTATCGCTTGGCTCAATCATCGACAGTGGCGACGCACGGCGCTCGGCACGATAGGCCCGATCTTGGTGCTGGCAGCGGTGTTTTTAATGCGGGCTTACGGCTGGCAGAGCGGTGGACTGCTCTATGTCGGCCTGGCCTTGATGGTTGGGGTGTCGGTCTGGGATTTCATCTCGCCAGCACATCGCCGCTGCGGGCCGGACAGCTGTGAATTGCCAGAACAACGTGGCTGACGGCAACAGCCGTAGCCACCACAGAAAAGGAAAAATACATGACCACCCTGAAAATCACCGGGATGACCTGCGACTCGTGCGCGGCTCACGTCAAGGAAGCCTTGGAGAAAGTGCCCGGCGTGCAATCGGCGCTGGTGTCCTATCCGAAGGGCACAGCGCAACTCGCCATTGAGGCGGGCACGTCATCGGATGCGCTGACTACCGCCGTGGCCGGACTGGGCTACGAGGCAACGCTTGCCGATGCGCCACCGACGGACAACCGCGCCGGCCTGCTCGACAAGATGCGCGGCTGGATAGGGGCCGCTGATAAGCCCAGTGGCAACGAAAGCCCGTTGCAGGTCGTCGTCATTGGTAGCGGTGGAGCCGCGATGGCGGCAGCACTGAAGGCCGTCGAGCAAGGCGCGCAGGTCACGCTGATTGAGCGCGGCACCATCGGCGGCACCTGCGTCAACGTCGGTTGTGTGCCGTCCAAGATCATGATCCGCGCCGCCCACATCGCCCATCTGCGCCGGGAAAGCCCATTCGACGGCGGCATGCCACCCACACCGCCGACGATCTTGCGCGAGCGGCTGCTGGCCCAGCAGCAGGCCCGTGTCGAAGAACTCCGTCATGCCAAGTACGAAGGCATCCTGGACGGCAATTCAGCCATCACCGTTCTGCACGGTGAAGCGCGTTTCAAGGACGACCAGAGCCTTATCGTTAGTTTGAACGAGGGTGGCGAGCGCGTCGTGATGTTCGACCGCTGCCTGGTCGCCACGGGTGCCAGCCCGGCGGTCCCGCCGATTCCGGGCTTGAAAGAGTCACCCTACTGGACTTCCACCGAGGCCCTGGCGAGCGACACCATTCCCGAACGCCTTGCCGTAATCGGCTCGTCGGTGGTGGCGCTGGAGCTGGCGCAAGCCTTTGCCCGGCTGGGCAGCAAGGTCACGGCCCTGGCGCGCAATACCTTGTTCTTCCGTGAAGACCCGGCCATCGGCGAGGCGGTGACAGCCGCTTTCCGTGCCGAGGGCATCGAGGTGCTGGAGCACACGCAAGCCAGCCAGGTCGCCCATATGGACGGTGAATTCGTGCTGACCACCACGCACGGTGAATTGCGCGCCGACAAGCTGCTGGTCGCCACCGGCCGGACACCGAACACGCGCAGCCTGGCATTGGAAGCGGCGGGGGTAGCCGTCAATGCGCAGGGGGCCATCGTCATCGACAAGGGCATGCGCACCAGTAGCCCGAACATCTACGCGGCCGGCGACTGCACCGACCAGCCGCAGTTCGTCTATGTGGCGGCAGCGGCCGGCACTCGTGCGGCGATCAACATGACTGGCGGCGATGCGGCCCTGGACCTGACCGCAATGCCGGCCGTGGTGTTCACCGACCCGCAGGTCGCCACCGTGGGCTACAGCGAGGCGGAAGCACATCACGACGGGATCGAGACCGACAGTCGCCTGCTAACACTGGATAACGTGCCGCGTGCGCTTGCCAACTTCGACACACGCGGCTTCATCAAGCTGGTCATCGAGGAAGGTAGCGGACGGCTCATCGGCGTGCAAGCGGTGGCCCCGGAAGCGGGTGAACTGATCCAGACGGCGGTGCTCGCCATTCGCAACCGTATGACCGTGCAGGAACTGGCCGACCAATTGTTCCCCTACCTGACCATGGTCGAAGGGCTGAAGCTCGCGGCGCAGACCTTCAGCAAGGACGTGAAGCAGCTTTCGTGCTGCGCCGGATGAGGAAAAGGAGGTGTTCAATGAGCGCCTACACAGTGTCCCGGCTGGCCCTTGATGCCGGGGTGAGCGTGCATATCGTGCGCGACTACCTGCTGCGCGGATTGCTACGGCCGGTCGCGTACACCACGGGCGGCTACGGCTTGTTCGATGACACCGCGTTGCAACGGCTGCGCTTTGTACGGGCTGCCTTCGAAGCGGGTATCGGCCTGGACGCACTGGCGCGGCTGTGCCGGGCGCTGGATGCTGCGGACGGTGACGGTGCGTCTGCGCAGCTTGCCGTGTTGCGGCAACTCGTCGAGCGTCGGCGCGAGGCCCTGGCCAGCCTCGAAATGCAACTGGCCGCCATGCCAACCGAACCGGCACAGCACGCGGAGAGTCTGCCATGAACAGCCCAGAGCACTTGCCGTCTGAGACGCACAAACCGATCACCGGCTACTTGTGGGGCGCGCTGGCCGTGCTCACCTGTCCCTGCCATTTGCCGATTCTCGCCATTGTGCTAGCCGGCACGACGGCCGGCGCGTTCATCGGGGAGCACTGGGGTATTGCAGCCCTCACGCTGACCGGCTTGTTTGTCCTGTCTGTGACGCGGCTGCTGCGGGCCTTCAAGGGAAGATCATGACCGCTTCCCAGCCAGCCGAGAGTGGGCAGCTTTGAGCTTCGCTACCAATCTGGAGGAGTACCACCATGAACGCAAACGCCCCGAACACTGCCAGTTGCACCACCTGCTGCGTATGCTGCAAAGAAATTCCGCTCGATGCCGCCTTCACCCCGGAAGGCGCGGAATACGTCGAACATTTCTGCGGGCTGGATTGCTATGAACGCTTCCAGGCACGCGCCAAGGCCGCGACAGAATCTGACATTGCGCCTGTCCCTGGCGGTTCGCAGCCGTCAGATTGAGGCATAGCTTAACCGGACACCTCGGCCTCTGTGCCTTTACTGCTTTTCGGTACAACCGTCAAGAACAGGCAGAGCGCTCCGATAGTTATCGCCACATCAGCGAGGTTGAAGGCGGGCCAGTGCGCAAGTCGCCAATGGAAGTCAAGGAAATCAACAACCTGTCCACGCAGCACACGATCCGCGACATTGCCCAGCGCACCGCCGAGGATCAGGCTGTAGCCCATCGCTTCGAGACGTGGCCGTTGCTGGCACAGCATGCGCCCCAGCCAAGCAGAAACAGCCAGACCCAGCGTGATGAAAAAGTAACGTTGCCAGCCACCAGCGTTCGCCAAAAAGCTGAATGCCGCACCCGGATTCAGGACATGAACGAGGTTGAAAAACGGGGTGATTTCGACTTGCTCACCGTAGGCAAACGTGCGGATGATGGCGAACTTCGTGAGCTGATCGGTCATGACAGCACTGGCGGCCACGGTGAACCAGACCCAAGCCGATGTGCGGCGGGCCGATTGCCACACAGGGGCGGCCAACGGCAGCAACCACCCGGCGAGTGCCGTGCAGCTCCATCCCAGCGTCCACCCCGCCAACACATCGGCCGGAAAGTGCATTCCGGCCGCGATGCGCGACCAGCCGACCAATGTGGCGTACAGCATTAAACTGAGACGACCACGGCGGCCCATCAAAGGCCAGAGCGCACCGACCACCATCGCGGCATAGGTGGCATGCCCGCTGGGCAGGCTGTAGTGAAGCTCTTTGTCCCCGATGACGCGCGCCAGGTCGCCAAGGACGGCAGGCGGGCGTGGAAAGTCGAACCATAGCTTCAAGGCGGTGGCGACCAATAACGCCAGCAAGAAGGCCGCGCTAAAACCAATAAGGCGATGCCGAACGGCCGTACCACGCGCCGGGTTTGTAGCCGATTTCGACCACCACCACAGACCCAACAGCATCAGCGGCGCTGTCCAGTAACTTCCCACGAGGCCAAAGAACCATGCCAGTGGTTTCAGCGTGGCGGGCGTGCCTGTGTTGATGGCTTGAAACAACGCGATGTTCAGGCCACCCCAGTCATAGAGAAAGAGTTTCCAGCTCATCGGCGCAACAACCTCAAGCCGTTGCCGACAACAAGCAAGCTGGCACCCATATCGGCGAACACAGCCATCCACATGGTCGCGTGACCCGTGAAGGTGAGCACCAAAAATACCGCCTTGATGCCAAGGGCCAGCACAATGTTTTGCATCAGCACCTGTGCTGTCGCACGCGACAGGCGCACGAAGGTCGGAATCTTGCGCAGGTCATCGTCCATCAGGGCCACGTCGGCGGTTTCAATAGCGGTATCTGTGCCCGCCGCTCCCATTGCAAAGCCAATGTCCGCACGCGCCAAGGCCGGTGCGTCGTTGATGCCATCACCGACCATGCCAACCTTGCCGTTTCTGGACAATTGCTCCACTTCGCGCAGTTTGTCGTCGGGCAGTTGGTTGCCTTGCGCGCGGTCAATGCCGGCTTGTGCGGCGATGGCCTGTGCCGTGTGGGGGTTATCGCCGGTCAACATCACGGTGTTGATGCCCAGAGCATGCAGCTCGGCGATGGCTCTCTTGCTGCTGTCCTTGATGGTGTCCGCAACGGCGAATAAGCCATGTACCCCTTTTGCGCCCACCAGCATCACGACGGTCTTGCCAGCGGTTTCCAGCGCAGCGATGCGCTGCTCCAGCTCTGGTGTGCACTGCCCCAGCTCTTCGAGCATCCGGTGGTTGCCCAGATGGTAGGTCGCACCGTTGATTTGGCCTTGCACACCCCGACCGGGCAGCGCGTTGAATTCGGCCACGTCGAGCAAGGCAACCCCGTCCGTCTGCGCGGCCTGTGCCACCGCCTTGGATACAGGATGGTCCGAGCGGGCCGCCAGACTGGCAGCGATGCTGCGGCTGTCCGAGGCGAGTGCATTGCCCCATGTGACAAAGTCGGTCTGTGCGGGCTTGCCGTGCGTGATCGTGCCGGTCTTGTCCAGAGCCAGCCAGCGCAGCTTGCGGCCTTCTTCCAGATAGACGCCACCTTTGATGAGAATGCCGTGGCGGGCGGCGGCGGCCAGGCCGCTGACGATGCTGACCGGTGTAGAGATCACCAGTGCGCACGGGCAGGCGACCACCAGCAGAACCAATGCACGGTAGATCCAGTCGAGCCATGCCGCACCCATGAACAGCGGCGGCAACAACGCGACGGCGATGGCAACGCCGAATACAACGGGGGTGTACCAGCGGGCGAACTGATCGACAAAACGCTGAGTCGGCGCACGACTACCTTGCGCAGCCTCTACCGCGTGAATGATCCGGGCCAAAGTGGAGTTGTTGGCCAAGGCGGTGACGCGGTACTCGAACGAGCCGGATTCGTTGATCGTGCCAGCGAACACCGAATCACCGGGGGATTTTTCGACCGGGAGGCTTTCACCCGTGATCGGGGCTTGGTTGACGGCAGAGCGGCCTTCCAGCACCTCACCATCAAGGGCGATGCGCTCACCTGGTTTGACCCGGACGCGGGCGCCGATGGTGATTTGCTTGGCGCCCACCTCGCGCCATGTGCCGTCAGCCTGCTGTACCGTGGCCTGTTCCGGGGTCAGGTCGAGCAGGCCACGGATAGCGTTACGAGCGCGATCCAGCGATTTGGCTTCGATTACCTCGGCCAGCGCGAACAGTACCATCACCATTGCCGCTTCGGGCCAGTGGCCGATCAACATGGCACCCGTGACCGCAATCGACATGAGGGCGTTCATGTTGAGATTACGGTTCTTGAGCGCGATCCACCCCTTCTTGTAGGTGGAGAGGCCACCCGTGAAGACCGCGACAAGCGCCAGAACGACAACCGACCAGTGATTGCCGTTGTGGAGCCAGTAGACCGCCTCGGCCGCCGATGCAGTGACCAAGGAGATGCCCAGCGGCCACCAGTTGGTCGGCGTGGTCACAGGGGCGGCGGATGGAGATGCGACCTCTGCCGTGTCCACGACCTGCGCCTCGAATCCAAGCGCTTGCAGTGCCACGAGCACGTCTGGCAGAACCTGGTTCGCATGGCGTACCGACAGCGTGCGCTGCATCAGGTTGAAATCGAGATCAGCAACACCGGCCACGGTGCCGAGCTTGTTGCGGATCAACGTCTCTTCGGTCGGGCAATCCATCTTGGCAATGGACAGCTTGGTCGTCTGCTCGGCCGACGCCTGATCCATGCGCACAGCTTGCATGCCGATGGCCTTCAGCGCCTGCTCGACGGGAGACAACGAAGGCAATTCGTGTCGCACGGTCAAGGTACGTTGCATCAGGTTGAATTCAAGACCCGCCACCCCCGCCAGACCGGCCAGTTTGCTTCGGATCAGCGCCTCTTCGGTCGGGCAATCCATGTTCTCGATGCGGTACACCGCTTGAGCCGATCCGGTTGCCAGCGGGGCCGGTGCCGTGGGTTGGATGATCGGCTCAGTCGTGCAGCCACACCCCTTTGAAGCGCATTCGCTCATGAGTAACTCCTGAAAATCTTCTATTCAGCCTCCATTAAAATCTCTATAGTCACTATAGAGTCAAGTGATAATTGGAGATTGATGCATGGAAATCAGAATTGGCGACCTCGCCAAGCGCTCTGGGTGCGAGGTCGTGACCATCCGCTACTACGAGAAGGAAGGGCTACTGCCAAAGCCAGCGCGAAGCGGTGGCAACTTTCGGTTGTACGGTGAGGCGCACATTGAGCGCTTGCAATTCATCCGTCATTGCCGTTCGCTCGACATGACGTTGAGCGAGATTCGCGCATTGCTGGGTCTGCGAGACAACCCGATGCAGGACTGTGGGGAGGTCATCACGCTGCTGGAGGCCCATATTCAACAGGTGGAAATGCGTGTGTCCGCGCTGTTGCAGTTAAAACGGCACTTGGTTGATTTGCGCGAGAAGTGTTCTGGCTCTCGATCTGTAGAGGCGTGCGGCATTTTGCAAGGGTTGGGCAATTGCCATGGTGAAAGTGCCACGAACAGTCAAACATCTGGGTAAGTAAGGGCTTAGCGTGCTTTATTTAATGAGATGGTCACTCCCTCCTTCCCGGTACTATGCTGAGGACAGGCTTTCATTCGGAGAACTATCATGGAAAACATTGCGCTCATTGGTATCGATCTGGGTAAAAACTCTTTCCATATTCATTGCCAGGATCGTCGCGGGAAGGCTGTTTACCGTAAAAAATTTACCCGGCCAAAGTTGATCGAATTTTTGGCGACATGCCCCGCTACAACCATCGCAATGGAAGCCTGTGGCGGTTCTCACTTTATGGCACGCAAGTTGGAAGAGTTGGGGCATTCCCCAAAGCTGATATCACCACAATTTGTCCGCCCGTTCGTTAAAAGCAATAAAAACGACTTTGTCGACGCCGAAGCTATTTGTGAAGCTGCATCGCGTCCGTCTATGCGTTTTGTGCAGCCCAGAACGGAATCTCAGCAGGCAATGCGGGCTCTGCATCGTGTCCGTGAATCCCTGGTTCAGGATAAGGGCTTTGTTGAATAAATCGAACTTTTGCTGAGTTGAAGGATCAGATCACGCATCCTCCCGACAACACAGACCATTCCGTGGCAAAGCAAAAGTTCAGAATCACCAACTGGTCCACCTACAACAAAGCTCTCATCAACCGTGGCTCCCTCACTTTCTGGCTGGATGATGAGGCCATTCAGGCCTGGTATGAGTCGGCAACGCCTTCATCACGAGGAAGGCCCCAGCGCTATTCTGATCTCGCCATCACCACCGTTCTGGTGATTAAACGCGTATTCCGGCTGACCCTGCGGGCTGCGCAGGGTTTTATTGATTCCATTTTTGCCCTGATGAACGTTCCGTTGCGCTGCCCGGATTACACCAGTGTCAGTAAGCGGGCAAAGTCGGTTAATGTCAGTTTCAAAACGTCCACCCGGGGTGAAATCGCACACCTGGTGATTGATTCCACCGGGCTGAAGGTCTTTGGTGAAGGCGAATGGAAAGTCAGAAAGCACGGCAAAGAGCGCCGTCGTATCTGGCGAAAGTTGCATCTTGCTGTTGACAGCAACACACATGAAGTTGTCTGTGCAGACCTGTCGCTGAATAACGTCACGGACTCAGAAGCCTTCCCGGGCCTTATCCGGCAGACTCACAGAAAAATCAGGGCAGCCGCGGCAGACGGGGCTTACGATACCCGGCTCTGTCACGATGAACTGCGCCGCAAAAAAATCAGCGCGCTTATTCCTCCCCGAAAAGGAGCAGGTTACTGGCCCGGTGAGTACGCAGACCGCAACCGTGCCGTTGCTAATCAGCGGCTGAGCGGAAGCAATGCACGGTGGAAATGGACAACGGAATATAACCGTCGCTCGATAGCGGAAACGGCAATGTACAGAATGAAGCAGTTGTTGGGAGATTCACTGACGCTGCGTGACTACGATGGTCAGGTATCGGAAGCTATGGCCATGGTGCGTGCGTTGAACAGGATGACAAAGGCCGGGATGCCAGAAAGCGTGCGTATTGCCTGAAAATCCAGCCAGCTACAGGGTCGTTCGCACGAAATCTTATTTATTCAACAAAGCCCAGGATAAGGTAAAAACAACCAATCAAATGCATGCTTTTCTGCTGGAATTTGGCATTAGCGTTCCCCGAGGAGCTGC
>NZ_WLVC01000065.1:0-14968 GCF_016859735.1 Lelliottia sp. RWM.1
CGGCCCAGATCCGCGAAATTTTAATCAGCGAGTCAGCTTGGGAAGAAATGACCTGCTTATTCGCACCTTCCCTAAAGCATGTGTTTAAGTAAAATATGTTAGGTCTGAAGTGTTTTTCAAACTGTTGAAATATTTTGACTCCTCCTGAGGATCTGAAGGAGTAGATGGCCTGATCATCGTCTCCAACTATACTCGTATAGACTCCAGCTCTTGTATGCAATGCTATCCATGAGAATTGTATAGAGTCAGTATCCTGAACTTCGTCTACTATCAAATGTGTCAAATCTAACGTGCGCATTTTTCCCGAATGCATTTGACCGACAACAAATTTTGAAAGAGCATTGAGGTCCGCCACATGGTCTTTCTGGCATAACGCCTGATAGGTATTAAACAAATGGATCTGTTGTCTGTTATGCCGAACTGAAATCACATCCGTATCCATTTCTCTGCCGATAGCATCAATAACGAATTCAGCTTCAGCAAACTTCATCGTTACACCGGATTCTTTCAAAGCCCGGTGAATGACAGATCTCTGTGCTGGCCCTATCAACATCTTTCCCGGCCAGCGAATCATGTCCAGTTGCTTCTTAACGAGTCCGTGAAAAGTATCCACCAGCACCCGGTCAAGATCCTTCTTGCTCAATCGCTTTTGTAACTTTGCTGCAAGTGCGTTTGTTGCAGCGCGAGTAAAGGTCACCATCCCGATTCTTGCATATGGATACTTTTTGAGAATCGATATAACCGCTTCTATCATGGTGAACGATTTGCCTGATCCAGGCGCTGCTATCACCATATTGTTTGCGCTAGCATTCTCGATAACAGGTCTTTGCTCTTCTGTTGGCTTACCCATTTCAACCTCATTACTTCGTTTTAATAATTATACATTTTTATAAAAGCGCTTTTCTTGTGTACTGCTGGTTCTACTGGAAATCACTTTTTTTCCTTTTTTATGCAATCAGGTTGTTTGTGAAACGCGTGACTATGGAATAATGGTTCCATCTCCAAAAGACATTACAAAAAGGGCTTTAAATGAAACTTTTACGTTTAGTATCTCTGGTCTCTTCTGTCGTCATTGGTTTTTCCCTATCGGGTTGTGCCGGTGACACCGGCACTACGCCAGGCACCGCTCTGAATGCGTACAGTCACGGCCAGTACTGGCATGCTAATGCAAATGATTCTGTCGCCAAGAATGCCTATTCGTTTGCTGGTTTCGACGTTAATTTTAAGGAGCAAGAGGTTACTCCTGGAGGGGATGCCGACAACTTTCTTTCTAAGTATCTCATCAATAGTTCGATGGGCTACGTAACAGGCGGTCTAAAAGGTTTTGGGATCATGAGCCTCAGCTCTTTGTACAGTTCTTCTGACGCCGAATACATCCAGGTCAATCAATACCTAGTGTTCGTCCCCAATCCAAAAAAATTGCCTTACAATGATGAAAGTTTGGTACGTGAGGGAGCTAAGTATGTTTTTGAGCATACAAAAGCAACTCAGGCCTCATTTGGATACAACCCTGAAAAACAGAAAGCAGCTCTGGCCACATGTAAAATTGATATGGCAGTCGTCAATAAATGGAGTACCTGTGATCTGCCCTCTAAGCCTGATGCTGATGTTTTCCCTACAGATTCAATGTACAGCTTTCAGGCGATTCGCCCCGCAACAGGAACCGAAATTCCTGAGCTAAACCTTCCCGCTGGTGATTACGCTGTAATTCGTTATGTGTTCATCCCATTTAAAGGAAACGAAACAAGCGCTGATTTTTCGGGTATCATTTTCCGTTCTGATAGCCCAAATACAACAACTCCAGGGGGTGTTGCAGCCTCCATCAACGGAAAAGATTATTACCTCTTTACCGGTGAATACGGTAAAAAAGGCTTCCCAGAAAAAACATTGAAAGCCAAGTAATTAAAAAAGGGGCCTAACGGCCCCTTCTTCAATATTTCGGCAACTGCTTGCCCGTAACCGGATCCAGCGTAGTTGAACCTACCTCACATATGGCCGGTCGAGGTAAATAGCTACAATCTACATTTTCCTCTTTTATAGCCTGAGCATTTTCTTGTCTGGCCTTTATCATATTTTCTTCACCGCCCATTGCTTCCTTGGTACGTTCTGATGGAAGTTGATAGTTCTCATTCTGGAATGGTAAGTTTTCCACAATTGATTCTTCGGAGAATTTTGAATATTGATCAGGAACTTCTCCTACCTGAACTGCATCATTAATCCACTCCGTCAGATCAATTTTATCGAAATCCAGTTGCTGTATTTGCTTTATTGATAGCCCCACGCAATTAGAGGCGACAGGGTCTATTCCTAATTGCGGATAAGCTTGTTGCATAATAACGCGTGACAACATGGAATTATAACAGCACATGTCTGTTGCTTTTTTAACGCATTTCTTTGTGAAACCAACATTCAGATATTTGACGCATCGTTCCGTATCTAATGTAAAACAGGATTTTTGATTCTTATGAATAGAAGCTTCCATCTCTTTCTGGTCGCATGCTACCAACATTTCTAAAAGCATTTTAGTGACCTGATAGGCTGTATAAATCCAACCGATCACGTTTAATGCAAGCATAAAGTTTTGAACCGCAGCCGAGAAGACAACCTCTCCTCCGGTAGTAGCAACGTTCTTAAAGACAAAGTCACGAACTGTATCTGGTAGCAATTCGTAGGCTTTCTTCATTGCCATCTGCTTAAGCTGACCTATACCGAAGCTGGACATTGTTTCCTGTGCCAACTGGCCAGCACCTCCTGCCCCTCCAGAAGTTGCGGAAGACCCAACTGCCCTGCTTAGATTACCAGCGACGTTTTCATATACGCTCGTTAAGGAGCTCGTGACGTTGTTCCACATTTGCCCTACTGTTTTACCAGCTGATGCAGTCCACTCTCCGACCGCATTAGACATAGAAGCCCATGTACCTGTATCACCGCCGGTCCATTTTATTAGCTGAGCATTAACTCTGGTCCAGTTTGTGTTTCTGATCATAGATCCGGCAAGCATGATACCTTCAAGTGCTCCTGCGGTTCCCTGTGGTGCTTCGCAGCAGTCCGTCTTTGCCAGGCCATTTACAAAGCCTACTGAACGACCACACCATTCAGGTTTTCCTTCAAAGACGGAACATGAATTGGCATCGTTAGGGTCTTCGCATTTGGCTTCGCCCTGCATGTACTGAACCATGTTTGAATAAGCCGCAACTTTTCCAAAATCGTTGTTCTCTTCCTTTGGCCCAGTTTCGCATGTTCCACCTGAACATGGGATCATGCCAACACAGGCATTTGTAGAAGATTCAACCTCCCGAACTACATCCTTCCCTCTGTCACAGGTGTATTTCTGTTCATACATGTAGCAACTGTTAGTGCCCTCATCGAACCAACCCTCTGCACATGTTTGTTTATCGAGTACACATGCTGCATCATTTTTATAAGCACTACATGCATCAGGCATACTCTTTATTTCTTCATAGTTGTAACAGAGGTCCTTTCCATTAGCGTCTTTCATAATTTTTCCACTAGCGTCATAAGAGCAAATTTTGTCTTTGGCCAATGGATCACAAAAGTAGCCTTCAAGGTTTGTCTTCCAGGTAAGAAATCCTTTATCACCTTCATACAGAGGCTTTGCCAATGAAAGCACGCTTTCCGGAAGCCGTTTTGTGCCAACATCCATATCTTTAAACCGATCGAAACGGCAGAATGTATTCGGAGCTTGTACAGCATCGTAACAACCAGCTGGTTCCTGGACGTGCTTATCTTCGAGCTTCATATTTTCAAAAGTCAGCTCAACCTCAAAATACCCTTCACCCTTCCCACCAACCCATACTCTGGATGCCATTGTCACTTCTCGATCAGGCTCCTCATACACCGATTTTCTGACCTTATCAGTCACATCGTAAACCTTGTCGAGTTTCCACGATTTTTTTAACTCCCAAGATCCCTTAGGAGCCGGATAGTCACTTTCTCGATATGCACCATCTATGTGAGCAAAAATCTGCGTGCCATCAAGTGTTACCCGCATGTGGTCATCCCACTCCGCGTTAACAATCTTTGCTGAGGCCAATTTTGCATCCGGATGGAATTTTAATGTCAGTTCGTTATCATATACCCCGTCACTCCAGTAGTTGTCATCACGGCGACCAAACCATATACGCACACAATTATCGCCGCACATCGACATGTCTCCGTTTCCGCCTGAAATGTAAACAGGGACTGAAAAATCACGGGTTATCGTGCAGCTGCTGAAGTTATCTTGCTTAGGCGAGTTACAGTAGAACTCTTTGTAATCAGGATAGTGTGTGGTTACTGTTTTTTTAGAGGTCTCAACATTACAGTTCTGAAGCCAGTTTCCAGTACCAGCAACAGCATTTGTTATCTCATTTCTCCCCGCAGTAAACATGGGATCGTTAGGCTTTATAGATGATGCCGGGTTGTCCTTGTTAGCATTTACGAGGGTGCGGTAGGCAACGCCATCATAACTTTGAGCATCAAATAACTGGCTTTTCCGATTCTTTATATCGTTTACAAAGCCATCCTCATCCCCATAACGATCTGCGGCATTGAACTTAATATCGCTGTGCTTTTGCTCTGAGCTGAAAATCTCTCCGGTATTTGTTTTGGTTCCAGGAGTAGTATTGGGATTACTGCTTATACCAATGTTGCCATTAGCATCCCGAGAGAGCAGCTTTGCCCCTTCCTTGGTATAGTTTGAATTGATTGTCCCTCCAGACATACTCGGCAGTTGTACGGCGCTACCAATGGACTTTCCATCGGATGCGGCATTTTTCATGACACTTTCATTTGAGTTCCCTGCCCCATACTTTCCGAGATTAAGATTAGCGGATTCGGCTTTACCCACGTATTTCTCGGTGATCTTCCCACTGACATTCTCGCCTGAATCCGCATTCTTGTACTTCTCAACAATGTCCTGAGCACTGGTTGTCGCATTGCGATTTGCGTTAGGATTAGCAAGATTAAAGTTACTTTCGAGCTGGTCAAATATAGCGTCTGCCGCATAAATACGAGGAGTCATTACCATATTTATGAGAGAGATATAAAAAGCCCAACTCATAGTATTGGCAATCATTGATGCAATAATAGTTGAAGCTATCGTTTTTCTAAGTTTCATTATTTTTACCCTTAGAAATCAAGCGCCTGGTATATATCTGACGCAACAGTCATTGTAACGCCACAACATATAGACATAATTATCATTGCCTATTTTTTTGCGCCCACCTTTAAGGGTTGACCAGTCATGTACCGAATCACCAAGACGATGACAGCAATCCGGCCCTTTCGCCTCAGGAGTTGGGAAAAGCATTGAAAGCCGATACTGGGAACGAGGTGTAAAGTATTCCCACGTTTTCTCACACATTGCGTCTGCTCCCATCGTTCGCATCAGCATTCCCTGGCGATGTAGTTTAGTCAGAAGACGCTGGGTTATCAGTGAACTCGTCCTTACAGCGTCATCATTTGCGTAAATGTGGCCGGTTAATGGATAAAGGTTGCCATCGCATCCGGCACAAAAGTATGCAGCGAGATTATCCTTTCCTGCTGTTACTGCTACACAGTCAGCAGCGCACACCATTGAGGCAATTGGGTTTGCAAAAACTACTGCCTCTGGATTCAGGACGAGTGTAAGCAGATCACTTTCCCACATAGGGTCCACTTCGCTTATATAGGTCAGGCTGGCATCTATATAGGGTTCAGCAGTGCACTCGCCAATAATCAGTAATTTGAGCATTGTCATGATTGGGAACTCCCAAAGATGAACATCGTAAAATCCGGCTTCAGTTGCTGTCATTGGCTGATTTGTGTTGCTTTTACCAATATCAAACTGCGATTTTTGAAGCATCGTGCCTTCAAGAAAGGGGCTGCACCAGGGGCTCTTTACAACTTCTACAATCTTCACCGGCTGAAAGAAGCTCAATTGCCAACCTATTTCCGGTACGCCGTTCTGATCTGTGCAGTAGCAACCCGGACGTGAAGGAGCAGCGCCTTCTGGAGCTGCCCCTATGCCCATTATCCTCATGGGAAAAATGCAGCTCCAACAGATATTCTTAATCAAGCCCTGCCACACTCCAGCTGACTGACACATAGCCCCAGGGACTCCAGCATCTGCTGCCATAGCCATACCCGGTATAGAAAGCGAAAGCATAACTGCTACAATGAACTCTAAAAGTAACTTTTTGAATTTTTTCACCATCATGCTCACTTGGATGTAATAAATGTTGCAACACTTTCGATATAGTCGACGGCTTTGGTAAAATAACTTCTCATCTGGTCCGGATAATTTAGCGTCAGCCATGTTGCAAAGAGAGCGCCTATAATAAATCCGAGTTTCATCTTATTTTTCCTCTGAAAGATTTGGGGCTCCGATACCACGGACTTCTGCCTCGCTAAACAGGGTGATCCGGAATTTATCTTGGTCAGTAGTTATAAGCGCAGGTGTGTTTTTAATCTGAAAGCGTGAGATGATCTGTTCGTTAACTTTAAACACCTTACCGTTAAATTTTTCACGTAAATCATTTAGGTGATCCCATCCATTATCTTTTTGGATACGGGTAAACATTGGCATTACTTTTCCACTACCCAGACGTTGTCGATACTGCTGCTCAGCCCATACCAGCTGGCCCGGATTGAGTGGATCGAAAATTATCATCGTCAGGTTTTGAGGAAATCTCGAAAGTGGATTAATCAACTCACCGGCGGAAGCTATTACACGGCCCTGCTTATCTTTTACGTCCTGAGTGACCCTCACTGTAGGGTCAATTAAAAATTCTTTGTGTTCCTGGGCAGGAGGGAGGTCGACCATCCATTGATTTTTCCATGTGTCAGAAACGGCCCTTTTTTTTGCACCTTCCCAGTCATATTTTTGTGCACGTTCTTCCAGTTCTTTAATGATGCTCTTTTCTTCAACGGGATAAGTGGTACCAGCAACCGGGAAAATATCCTGATCGGGTTTTTTAGCAAGTTCTCGCTGAAAAAACTCAACGTTGAAGGAGCCTACCATTTTTGCAAAACGAGCTTGCTCCCTAGAAATAATTGTCGGTACTTGAGTTACTTGATACTGACTGAAGCTATCAGGATCAATTGTAATCAAAGGAGATTCAAATTTTCCTTTGACAATCATTTGGTTTATTGCTGCCTGTGTCTCTGGTAGCCGAGTAGTTCCTTTCTTTAGACCATTGAAAACTACACGAGCTTTATGCTCTGAGGCCGTACGTAGAAGGTCTTCCAGTACATAATCCGGCAAGCTAAATGAAGCAAAGATCGTTATTCCATTTTCAGTTGATAGTGCTTCTTCACGTGTGCTATCCATTTTTCTTTCGAAGTCAGCAGCTGTGATGCCCGAGGAACCAAACAATTTTTCGATATTTTTAGATTGTCCTCGCATGACTTCCGGCTTATTTTCCACAGCTTTCAGAGCCGCTTCATTAAGGCTGGCGTTTTCTTGAATTTCATCACGTCTTCTAATTATATCGTTGACAGCTTCAGAGTTATTACTTTGGGCCCTGATAGCCTGGGTATGGTCTATAACTGCTTGAACACTATCCGCATTCATACCGGGGACGTAACCACGGTTTATTTGCTTGCTCAGGTCCTGGTTTTTTTGGAGTGCTTCAGCTTGCGCTATGTACTTCTGCACATCTGGTGATTTTAGCGTAGCATCAAGGCTAAGAGCCCCATCTGGCTGCTGTGCACCTTTAGCCTGTGCCCCAAGCCCTTTTGCTTGCTGAGCGATTAGGTCAGCATCATGTTGATACTCAGTGCTTGCATTTGTATTACTTAAAACTGCACATAACGCAAGTCCAGGAAGTATTGGTAAATATTTTTTATTTACATTAAAAGATCGCATATGTTTTCCCAATTACTGAATTCAGCTTTACTGTTCCCCAAAAACGGGAATCCCATGAGTGATCGGTTTGCCCAATTAGGAAAACTTCGCCTTCAGGAATTATCAATTCTTTTTCAATCAAAATGGACGGAATATTGTATTTCTTCGAAATACGACGTGCATTAGCTTCAAAAAATTTGTCCCCGTTATAAACCCCATCCATTGTTACTTTAAGTTTGTCACCGCCCACACCGGCAACAATTTTTATGACTCGTTCATTTTCTGGGATAAAACGTACCGATTTCGGCATGTTAAATGCTATGAGTTCACCAGTTTTAATACTTTTATCCGAATGATCAATCATATAAAAATCAGCAGGCAGGCACCCATTCAATAAACCGTATCCAAATGTATAACGGGTGAAAAAGACACACATAACGAGAATCAGCAATAAAATATTAAGGGGGACATACCAATCCAGTATAAGCAGCCCTCTCTTTTTAGGTATGTAGTCGCTCATATTTTTCTCACTGGCACTGAAGAATATTTTTACTAGGCAGATGCACCTCTATCCAAGTAATTATTATCCATGTTTTTCAACGCTCGGAAGTCTGCAAACCAACCTAATATTCACCTATAAGAATGTTAATTCCTCAGCATGTATACGCAGCTTTGTTAGCGGCCATGAAAGATGCCTTTGGAGCAAAGTTACTTTCCGACATTAATTTTTCAAAGGTCCAATTATTGGGTATAAAAAAGCCGGGACATAATGTCCCGGCTTTATATTTAAAAATTAACTACTCACTGCTTGGTATTGATACAGTGTTTTCAGACTTACTTGCCTCTTCAGCCGGTCCGAAAACTGTCACGTGCTGTGTTGCAAAGTCTCCACTATCATCATAAGCAATTACTTTTATGTCCTGCTTACCACGGTTAAGGTTTTTAGAAAGTGTAGCCGTACTACCGAAAACGTTCCTTAATTCGCCGTTGATGAACCATTCATATCTAACCATTTTTCCATCAGTATCATCACATTTATTGGTAAAGCTCCAGCTTAGGTTGGTTTCCGTGTAGCTCAATGTACAATTAGGCACTGCGTTTTTAACGACATCAAACTCAACAGATGCTGAACCTCTCTGTCCAAGTTTACTAACAACATCAATTGTAATCTCGTATTTCTTTTCTTTTAAACCCGAGATCAGTTGAGCCCAATAATTTTTGCCGCTGGGTATTACTTCACCGTTCACCTTGTATGTGACCGTATCTATCGAGTCCGCCGAATGAGATAGCTTGATGTTTGACCTTAAGGTTACATCGAGTGGAGCTCTCATATATTTGTTAGAGAACTTGGGTGTCATCTCAACGTTCATTGGCGTTTGTTCATCGACAACAAAGGTATTTTCGATACGCTGTTCATTGTTTCGGTTATCTTTGAAAACAACCATCAATGTATATTTGCCAGGATTTTCAATTGTAAATTCTTTGGTGTCACCTTCATCTTTAGTGATTACCAGATTCTCTTTGTCGTAGATCCATTCACGGGAATAAGTAACACCAGGATAGTCTCCATCCTTAATACCGCTCAACGCAACGCGTAGGGTGGTCGGTGCCATGTCGTATTTAAGTTTGGAGCTTATTTTCATCTCGGGAAATTTATAAACCCACGATTTGACAGAAACTCTACGGGTAGAAACCGTATTCTCCTTATTGTCCGCTAACCATGCACTGTATTCAAAAGCAGCATATCCCTGTTTATCCAACATTTGCTCAGTAAGGGTAACAGACAGTGAAGAGCCCTTAAATGTCTGGCCATCCGGTGTTTTCCATTCTTCAACTACGTTATTACCATTCTGGTACTTACTGTTAGGGTTCGTGAACTTACCTTCCAAAGTAACTTTTTGACCAACCTCTACCTTTGAAACCCCCGTTACCGAGACAGAAAGGCGCTTGGGTTTTGCGGCTGCCAACCGAGCAGACGTTTCCTTCCATGAAGACTCCTCTGCCAGTTCATCGGAATCAAGGTAACGCATCCGGGCATAAATCGTAGACGGTAGGGTATCAGCTGAAGCCACAGTGTAAGTTGTATCTCCCTGCACCCAGTTGACTTTATCCTCTGACCAGAGAACCTCAGCGGTGCCTGCTGGTATAGGTTCATCGTTATCAAGCAGGGTTACAGGTATATCTGAGCCCTGAAGAATGTCTGTAACATCTATACTGAGCTTAGGCTGCTTGTAGGTAACTACCGTTAAGGCATCTGTGTAGGAAATCTTGGATGTGAATTTATTAGTCATTTTTGCCCTATAAAGCCACTTTCCTACTTCTGTCTTTTTGATACTTACACTTCTCTTTCCGGTCATGTCGGAAAGCATGGTCCAGGTTTGACCATTATCAGAGGACTGCTGCCATTCGGTGGGGGCGAGTGCATCAGAGTTAGCCGTACTGGCAGATTTGAAGCTTACCAGAGTACTAAGTGGGATCCTTCCGATAATAAGGCTTTTCGACAGGTTACCCTCCAGTTCCTCACCTTTATAGATTCGAATGCCTACAGCACTGGTCTCACGTTTCATTTCAAAATCAGAGAATGGCGATCTGACCTTAGCCACACCAACCAGACGCATATTACCCAGATCCATATTTTCAATTTTAATCTTGGTTTCGACAATGCCCGCATCATTGACCGGCAATGCTTCAGTCAGCGCAGTTCTTTCGTATGTAGTTTTATAACGGCCTGTTTCTGGATCTTTGCCGTATACACTTTTTTGAGAGTATATCGTGACGTCCCATTCTCCCATTGTTTTACGGTCAAATGCACTTTTACGTGTGGAGTTGTTATAACGCCCCACTGTTACCTTTAAGGGCACTTCAAGAGATGTGGCTGTTTTTTTGTCATCCACTTCCATCGATGCTCGAATATTGAAATCAGGCACCGTATATACGTTGAGGGTGTCTGTAGTTCTTAATTCTGGATCCTTTGAGTATTCTACAGCTATGTCAAAGACGTTCTTTGTCCACAATGGTGCAGCAGCAACCTTGACCCTTTGTACAAAGGTCGTTGCATCGTTGTTTGAGGAACGATTTTTAAATGACGTTTTGACAGCCTCAGAGCCGTTTTGAGAGACGATCATCGTAACGTCAGCTGGTACCACCTTCGCTAATATTCGAGCGGCCTCCCCCCCGGTCGTATAAGCCAGAGCAGTGTTCGGATTGATGCCTGCTATGACTTTATTCTTTTTGTAAGAGATGATCGGGTTGTATGGTAATTGTGTGGTCAGAGTACGGCGATTCCTTGCGGAAACCGCTTTAGAGCCCTTCCCGTTAATCATATAGACTTGATAGTCGAGCAGATTCTCACCTGTTTTATTAAAGAATCCAGTTAGACCCGGGGTACGTCCTTTAAAATAGAACTCCAACCCATCAGGGACATTGTTCCACTGAGGGTAGCATGCTGTAACATCTGATTTTTCCCCATACCAGGCGAGGTAAGCATTCGCATTTTCCTCTGTGGTAAACAGAGTGCATTTATCACCAGCTGTTTGACTAAGCAGGTCCGTATACTGACGTACGCGCGAGTAAAGAGTTACGTTTTTTTCCAGATTCTTAAGAGTGAATCCAGTAGGTTGATAAGTGAACACGGTACTGAAATTTACGTTTTTTCCATAAAGGTTTTCAGCCACCACAGTAATCTCGTGATCCGAATTAACTGCTAAATCGTCTCCAACCGGCAGGTAGTAAATACCTTTATAATTTGTAGGTGTTAACGAAACTACTTTGTTGTCTATTGTTACTGATTTTATGTCAGCAACCCCAGCCTGCCCCTGGAAAGCTGCAACGATAATCTCGTTCAGGAAGTATACGGGTGCTCGTTTAGTTAATACCTGCCCATCTTTGAGAACCATAAGCGTTGGGTTATCAGACAGCATCAGTTTGCTTTCAGGCTCAGTGTACGTAGAAGAGTTTTTGCTCGTATTTTCTACTGTAAAAGTCGCTGCGTAGGACCCGTTTATAAGATCCGTTAAGTCAAAGATATAGAGGTACTCATCACCGACTTTTTGAGGTCCACTTACCGGCTGTAAAGTTCTACGTAAAGGGGTTGCCCAGGACTGTTTGAAATCAATCTCAGTGCCATCATCTAAAGTCACTTTAGTCGTCGGCTTAAACACGCCATCCGGAGTCATAGTGAGCGACATAGCTGTTGGGAGCCACCATTCACCTTCTGTTTCTTGCTGGGGTACCTTAACGGCCACAGCAACGGTTTTGGCTCCGGTATAGATGTCCTGGCCACCTACTTTGATTGTTTTAGCCTCATCGGTAAAATTCCAAAGTGTATGGTCTACTACAGGAGGCCGATAATCCCAGTTAACAACAAGCTTTTTGGATTCAGGAGGTGCGAAATAATTATTCTTAGAGTTTGCTGTAATTGTGATATCACGTGAACCCAAAAGTTCATCTGTATCACTGGCCTTAATGCTTCCAACTTCAATGGTACAGGAAGTTCCGCCAATAGGTACTTCACAGGCGGAGCCTGAACCTATTGAGATGTATTGAATATAATTGCGGGGTTCAACAGAAACAGCGATATCTTTGATCGCTTCATCCTTTAAATACGATTTGAAAGAAAAGCCGTCATAGACTAATCCGTTCAGGGATGATTTAAGACCGGTGATAGTTGGTTTTACCGGTGCCACACTTTTGATTGAATATTCACCTTTTACTATTTCAACTTTTTTCCGTTCAGAACCAGAGAAGTAAGAAATCTTGTAAGGTAGTTTTAAATCACCGGTGGTGTTGGGAACGCCTGAAAGAGTGAAGCCGTTAGAAGTTAATCCCAAGGTATTGGGTAACCACTCGAAAAAACAAACGAGGTTATCAACAGAGGAAGTCGCTCGATCATCAACCGTTACATTACAGGCTGTGCCTGCACCTGAGGCAGTGATAGTGTTAGAATTAACGTATGCAACAAAGTCGCCCGGCCCCGGGTCAAAGGATACGGCTGGCAAATCAGCCTGTAGCTTTCCTGAAATCATAATCGCTTCAGCATAGACCGCTTTAATCGGAGCAATTAAAGAAAACAACAGGGCTAAACCTAAACCTGATTTTCTCATGACGAATACCTGTTTTTCTGAGCAAAATTAAACTCACTTTACGATGAAAAACAGAAATATCCGTTCGTATAACATTTAAAAAAACCTGTATTTTTCCGTATATTCCGTATGTTAATGCGCTATTTTGAATTCTTGGCTTCAGATAAGCGAAGCGCGGTAATTATAGACTCGGAGCTTACCCAGGGCGTTTTTTGAGCAAGATATCCAAGTATGTAGAGGCCAATTTTAACGCAATCCATTTGTGAGACGGGGACCATGTGCATGAAGGGTTTTAAGCCATCTTTATCGACTGGAACTATCCCTGCGGATAACAACAAACCGCCCCTCTCGTTTGGGGTAACGCTTATATTTTTGTATACGACGTGGCCATGATGTGAGGTTTTCCTCTTATCAATCTTTAAAGTATGCATGATTCTAAGAAATACAGATGCCATCTGCATAACTTCATTCGTCGACAATTTTAGAAGTACAGAACGGTTTGAGCCCCAGTCATAATCTTTTTTTGCGTTCCTTGGAGCGACGTGCAATGTAAGATAATAATTATCAATCTCATTTGAAAAAGGTGAAGGTTTTGATGAGCTAACATCTTCATTGTTCATCTCAATGACAAGGGCTGCATCCTGACCAAATGCTTTAACATTATGGTTTTTAAGAGCGAAGTCTGAAGTTGCCATATAAAAAGTCACTTTTGATAAAACCACATACCGCCTAATGATTCATCATCGGCAAGATGCTTGAAATTTGATAGTGTAAATCCTGTTTTGGTTTCAGAAATCACCAGGCTGTAAGATGCCGTATGTACAAGGCGAGAATTGTTTAGATCAAGATCATCACAAAAACCAGGGCTTTTGACGGGGTCAGCCTTTTCAACAAAAGTTACTTTTGAAGCGATGCCGTTGATCACGATTTTCTCGTTATCAGCAATTTTAATGTTTAAAGAAGGCGAGCTTTTATCACATGGCAGGAAGAGTGATGTCTTTTTAAATGTGTTTCCAGTGAAGTCCAAAAGGTCAGGTTTAACCGGAACATTGTTTAGGATTTTATAAACTCCAGCAAATGCACATAACACAACAAAACCAGATAAAACATATCTAATCTTAGACTTCATCCCCCAGTTCCTCTCCTAAAAGTTTTAACGCGCTTACGCACATAAGCCTCAACTGATACAGTAAGTTATCAGCGGTTATTCCACCAACGAAGGTAACTGTACGTCGTATTGATGCTCCGCCAGGCTCGCACTGGATATGGCCAATACCAGAATCACGGAGGAAGTCATTTTCTGCACTTACAAGGTCTGACTCTACAGGTGGAATGATAACTTCAATGAGTATTGTATCAACTGGGGCCCACTCCCAATCGAACTTAAGAGAGGAAATTGGGGATATAGAAACAAGAAGCTCATCAATATTAAAAATTACGGGTTTTATTCCCATAACCTCAGACTGAATGAAGTGGCTTTCTACCATAACTACCGGAAACTCTGAAATAGTCAGAACTCCGATTAACTGGTCTCGGCGTAAACCATGTATTAGTGAGTTGCGAGATAGCATTCGATCAGCCTTTATTATAATAATCAATCATTTGGGACAAGGACAAAAGGGATTACAGAAACGAAGATTCTACATGAACATCGTTGTCAGTGACCTTAGGTCCATCGGGTATAAGGGTATCAAAAAATCCTTACATAACCATTAAACCACAAAGACTTTTTACGTAAAATAATAATTAAGTACCAGATTTATTAAGATAATTCTTAGGTTTTTTACAAATTTAGGAAAAATCCGCACTTCCTGTAACAGCATCCAAATTAACCTAAAATACCGTTTCATTAACAGTAATTTTACAGATTCAGCTGAAGCCTGAGTTTATTATAACAAAAAAAAGGCCAGCAAGTATGCTGGCTTTCCTGGTAAGACAAGTTGAACTCAGAAGTCGATTGTACTGTCTCTCACCTATCTTGCGGCTTTGTTGAATAAATCGAACTTTTGCTGAGTTGAAGGATCAGATCACGCATCTTCCCGACAACGCAGACCGTTCC
>NZ_WLVC01000066.1:0-13934 GCF_016859735.1 Lelliottia sp. RWM.1
TCGGCCCAGATCCGCGAAATTTTAATCAGCGAGTCAGCTTGGGAAGAAATGACCTGCTTATTCGCACCTTCCCTAAGTGGGGTCTGCACCAGCCCAAAAAAAACAGTGCTTTTTTCTGGAAAAAAATAATTCAATGTTTGGGTGTTACTGGTTTTTCCCGAAAACCATCTTCATGGCGTATTGTTGTAAAACCTCCTCTGCTCAGAAGGAATGTGGGGGTTGTTATCGCACATTTCACGCCATTCAAAAGTCAAACGTCTAGATCACATCGGAGTTCGACAAAATCATCCAAAAGTTCTTCATTGTCATCTTCAGATGGTAGTAATAGTGACCCCGATAGTGTCCAAAAGTTTTATTTTTTTATTTCCAATCTTGCCATTTCATCCTTATTAATTTTTGCTATCTCCTCATTTTTCCTCATCTCACATCTTGAGGTGGCGAAATGAGTGCATTCGAACATCAAGAGTTCTTTCAGCCACAACTTATCTCCACCAGTGAACTGGCTAAAATCATCAATTACAAATCCCAAACCATTCGAAAATGGCTTTGTCAAGACAAGCTGCCTGATGGTTTACCTCGTCCAAAGCAAATTAATGGAAGACATTATTGGTTACGCAATGACATTTCCGATTTTTTGCTAACTTTTTCAGCGAAAGGGAATTTATAGGGAAATAAAAATTATAACTACCAGCTATTCTGATGACTAGTCAGAGTAGCTGGGTTGATTAACTATAAAATCTCATACTCTGCAGGTTGCAATATTGTACAGATTGGTCATTTTCCGCAACAGAAGCTTGATGAATAAAATACCTGTGGATAGTGGTCAAGTAATTTACGCTATTAGAATAACGAAGAGCAGGAAGAAATATGCAAAAACGTATAACATTTAGCCCCAACAAGCAATCCACCATCGAAGCAATTGATGCGTATAGCCGTGTAAAAGGATATTCGAGATCAGAGGTGATATCATTTCTGCTAAATTCAACCGTTCCTGTATTAAATAATATAACGCTGCAATACCATATAGCTAATAATTTAGAGTTAACATTGAGCAGTCTTTTTAAAGAGAAAGAAAATATAACGACACGAACTGAACCTAGATTAACCCATGAAGAATTTTTTTACTCCGTATGGAATACGCACATTCGCCATTCTAACGAAATCATTGATCATGAATTTTATAAACACAAAATAACCCATGATAAGATGGGGAAAAGTGAAAAGAGTCTAATTCATGAGAAACTGACAATTCTTATAGAGAAATTTCACGTCAAAAAAGCCATTTTTATCTATACGGATCGACGTGTAAATAACAGCTATCTCATTGCTGGAGGATTATCAAATACTATCTTAATAAAGGAGACAATTTATGATGGTTATTTTTTTGATTTTAGCGGTATTGTGATCTTGCCAATCTTTGAGCTTATTACATTTGGAGTTGAAACAGTGTTGAAGCGAAATAAAATCTGTCCAGAACAACCATGCTATTGTTGGATACCGATTTATTACACTAATGATCTAGCGGTAATGGTTCCTGTCATTGCCGAAGGCGATGCATCTCAAAAGGCGATGAAAGGAGGAGATGCCATCATCATTAACCCCTTTGGCGGTGAAGTTAACCATACATTCTGATACCAATGTTAAGCATAACCACTTAGTTTGCATACATCTCATCAACATGATGTTGGTGACTAATAGTAAGATGAGGACAAAAGATGCCTGTTAACAACATGAACTCAAAGAAAATGCATGGAAGACCTGAAGGAAGTAAATATTTTCTTATGATTCAGAATGAGAAGAAGAAGCGTTATTCTCAATCCAAGGTAGCAAAGATCTTAGGAATAAGCATTTCCACGGTAAAAAGACACTGGAATAATGGTATCTTTGGGTGATTATAATTGCAGAGTTACTTTTTAAGTTTTTTACTGCATGGATGTTGGATTGATAACAAGTTCAATTGTTGGAAAGGTATTATATAGAATATCATTACTATCAACAGTAAATTAGAATAACTAATTACAGACATTCAGCCATGTCTGATCATATTACTATATACGGCTATCCAAAGCCGTAGGGCTAACTACAAGGTCGAAATATGGAATTATATCATGGTTCTCATGGTGAGCATGTACTAGCGTATAAAAAGCATATTGAACGAGTCGTCAATGATGCTATCAGTGAATTCCCTAGAACAATGGCATTACGTATTGATGCCCATTACCCCCCGATTTTAGATAGAGGAGATACAGTTTGCTGCTTCCCAAATATGGAGCCTGGAGCGATATCCCGTTTCCGTAATGCGTTAAATGCCATGCTGGAGGCCAATGAGAAAGCCAGAGCAGATAACGGTAAAAGAATATATTCAAACCGTGTTCGTCATGTTTGGGTACGGGAGTTTTCTGAAGGAGGAAAATGCCATTTTCATATTTGTCTTTTTTTTAATAAAGATGCTTATTATCACTTGGGAGATTATGAAACTGAAAGTAATCTACGAATGATGATTGTAAGAGCATGGTATAGCGCACTAGGATTGGAGTTGGATGATTATCCGGGATTAGTTCACTACCCTGAAAATTGTCGCTATATATTGGATATCAATGATTTTAATTTTGAAGCGGAATACAACAATTTATTGAATCGCCTCGATTACCTGGCCAAACTCGATACAAAATTTTTTGGTGATGGTGACCGCAATTTTGGATGTAGCCGGGGATAGTTTGTTTTTTACAGGACAGGCCTTTTTTATGGAGGAAAGGCCTGATTTGTTTGTATTCAAGTAACGGTAACTTTTTAATGCTTGGAACCCCTTCCCGTTAGGCGTACTACCCTACCAACGACCCGCAAGCGTCATAATGGGTCTGACCGCATCCAAAGGCTTAAACTACACAATCAGATCGCGGCACCTTAACGCGATCTGATTTTGTAGTTTATCCCGGACTTATTCGAACCTACGGCAGTCATTTAATAGCATAAGGCCAGCCATTGACCACAATGCGGCCATCACCGCTGATCCGCCATTCCATGGCGCGGTCTGGCTGGGTTGAGCCTTCTATCGACTCGCTGTACCTGTTGGTTAAATAGTGAAACTGCTGGTTCGTAGAACCGACCCATTTACGTGTCCGATCGGGGCTGGATGCCTGATAGGGGCCATCAACTATCACGTCCGTCCATTTCAGCAATGCCTGCGTGCCAGGCAGATTGAGTTCATTTAGTTCACCCATCGTGTAGCCAGTGAATACCATCACCGAAAGCCCGGCGTGTGAGACACCTTCTGCCACTGCTGCCAGCCCTTGCGCCTGGAGGAAAGGTTCTCCTCCCAAAAAGGTTACCCCTTCTAGCCCCCATTCTTCATGGGCTGCGAGCAAACGATCAATCATAGTATTCGCGTGAATAATTTCACGCTCAATGATTTTCAGGTAGCCGGGATTGCAGCACCCGACACAGCGTTTGTCGCAGCCCTGAACCCATAGAGCAGCGCGTTTTCCCGGCCCTTCAACCTCGGTGCAGGGGAGCCATGAAGCCAGATTCAGCCAGTTCATCGGATGACTTACTCCAGATCGAAGTCAAAATTGGGTTTGGTCCCCCCCTGAACAACCTTTATTGCACGACCCAGGGAGTGCTCAGGTGAACCAACCTCTTCAAACAGGAATCGGGACAACGGATCAAACAGACAGCGGATTAAAACATTGAGCACACCGCGCCCGCCGCTGCTGCGATCAACCATCTTAACGATCGATCTAAGCGCTTTCGTCTCATCCTCGAAGTGCATTCCCGTTACGCCCCATTTCTCGTTAAGGCGATAGCGGAGCGGTTCCAGTTTCGATCGTGCGATATCAATCAGGAAATTTTCATCGGTCATAAAGTTAAACGGGATAATATTTCCCTCACCGATACGCCCAAGCAATTCTGGCCGATTCAATTCACTGACAAAATGATTACGTACTTCCTCAATAAAAGCCCCTTTGACATCCGGATTGTCCACCGCGATTTGCGCCGCCCCAATGTTTGACGTAAAGACTATAACGGTATCAGAAAATTGAACCGTATCGCCCTTACCGTCAGTCAACCTTCCGTCTTCCAGAATTTGCAGGAATTTGTCGAGTATTCGGGGATGTGCTTTTTCAATTTCATCAAACAGTAACAAAGAGAATGGCCGTTTTTTTACCGCGTTGGTTAATTGGCCACCCTCTTCGTAACCCACGTAGCCAGGAGGTGCACCAACCAGTCGCTGGTCGGCGTGTTCATGGTTGAACTCCGACATATCGAAGCGCTGGCAAGCCTCATCGTCGCCAAACAAAAACTGGGCGAGGGCTTTTGCCAGCTCCGTTTTCCCCACACCGGTTGGGCCGACAAAGAATAAAACGCCTTTTGGGGTTCTTTGTTTGCTGGAATGCTGTAAACCGGATAAGCCGGTATACGCGCGGATCAGGATTTGGTTAACGACTGCCAGCGCCTGATCTTGTCCTTTCACGCGCACCTTCAACGTTTCGATCGCTTTGCTCAGTTTGTCGCGGTTCAGCTCTTCCCACGGGCTTTTTTTCTCACCATAGCGGTACATGCTGACCAGCGATTCGGCGCTCATTTTTTGCGGAAGTTGTCGGGATAGTTTTGCAATATTGTGAATATCACGCAGCGTAAGCCCTTCCAGCGAATCCACAAGATCCGCAAGCACCCGGCTCTTATTCAGTATTGGGGTGTTAAGGATGAGGACGTTATTAAGACTCAGCACGGCGTTTTCCCGCGTGGTGCGGGACGGAAGCGGCACATTGATTTCTTTGAACAGCGGGTTATGCAGGTATAACGACGGCGGCAATACCGATAAGCCCTGACACAAAAAAACCATCAACGTTTGCGGTTTGTCGATATCCGCAGCGTTGAGCGCTAGCTGCGCGTCACGCGCGGCTTTACCCATCATCAGTAGCAAGCCCCGTTCCGCTTCACTCAGCGCGTTGGCTTGCCCAAACAGCAGGTGAGACCAGTCCAGCACGAAGGCAATACGATCGGGGCCAGAAGACTTCATCAACCGGGCGACGACTGTCAGAAAGTCTTGTGGATTCACCTCTAATACATGGCTGGTTTGTGTGGCCCGTGCTGTCGGCAACGGCGTGCCCATATCATATTCGTCGCCTTCTGCTGGTGAGGAAGCGGGCGTCGCGGCGCTCATCAGATCGGTCCATTCCCGAGCATTGACACCAGATACGCCAGAGACACGATCCCAGCGGATAACATGCCTGTAACCGCGCTCTTTGAGTAGGGCATCGATGGTTTCCGGTATGCTTCTCCACTGGTCTGTAGCGGATTCGTCGTAGACCACATCGACAATGTTACCGTGCAGGATGATCCCTCGCCGGATCCCGCATTCGCGGCGGAAATTTTCTTGCCAGGATTGTTGTCCGGAGCTCATTTATTTCTCCCTTGTCATGCCGGGTTGTGGTCTGGCGTCGCTGTCCTTGTCGTCCGGGTTTTCCCAAACGACCCGTTCTGTGGACAACTGAATGCCATAAATGGATTGCAGTCGTGGAAGGACCGTATCGATATCTTTTTTACAGGCAGAACCCTGGTAATGGTCAAACTTGTAATTCAGTTTTCCGCTGAGCTCTATTTTAAATTCCGCTTGTGCACCTGCAGGTCTCATCGCGCGGATAACCACTTCGTTGCTGTCATCTTTGTTCACCAGACGCGGTTTTTCCATTACAAACCCAGCGTCCTCAAGCGAACGATAAACCGCCTGCACGACTTCACGGCGGCAGCTTTCATCCACCACCGCTGTATCGAGTTCGCTGGTGACTTCAACCATTCTCCGGGAGAGTTCCTCTGGCGACAGCGAGCTTGCCGTA
The DNA here is from genome assembly GCF_016859735.1 of Lelliottia sp. RWM.1. NCBI lineage: Bacteria > Pseudomonadati > Pseudomonadota > Gammaproteobacteria > Enterobacterales > Enterobacteriaceae > Lelliottia > Lelliottia sp. RWM.1. Next base: position 5,838 of record NZ_WLVC01000066.1, read on the forward strand.
TCAAGAGTTGCGGCCAATGCTGCTGCGTGTTCGGGAGCCTGACGGCTCGCTGCGGCAATCTGCTCACGGCATAATTGCAGCGAATCCTCGGTTGTACTGGCCACCGCCGTTTGATACTCCTGCGCTCTTCTTTCCTGAGAACGCTGTTCGTATTCGTGCTTAATGTTGCATAATTCAGCCCGCAGTTGTTCAACTGTGGTGTGGTGATTGGCGTCGAGGAGATGACGACGAAGCTCCGCCAGCGCTTTGAAGGCTAATTGCCTGGCCAGCGGATCTTCCCAGTTTGTCAGTTCGTTCTGCCAGACGGTTTCCACTTCTTCGCGGGCTTTGGTTTCTTGCTCAACCCTTTGCCGAACGGCTTCCCGCGCCTCTTCCTGGGCAACGTGCTCCGCCGCACGCTCTGCTTCAACAACAGCCTGGCGCATTGCTCTGGCGTGTCTGGGTAACGCATGTACCTGCTGGCCTAGGGCAATACTCCGGTCGCGCGCGGTGGCCGGATCGGAATCAACAAGCCATGTCAGAGTCTCCAGTTCGCGTTGCAGTGCGGAAAATTCAGCCTGCACATACTTGCTGATCCCTTGGTTTTGTACGTCATTCAAGATGTTGCGATAGCGGTCGAGATACACCCGAGTTGTCTCACTGACCCGCTGGTTAAAAAGCTCCTGACGCCGCTGGCGCTCAATCTGGTAGCGTGCCTGCTCATGTCTGCTCATTTCACTATTCCTCCCGTATTGCGCGGCCTGGTCTTGCCGCGCGACATCTCTTTATATTCGCTGGGCAGAATCGCCGTAATATTTTCAGCGCGTGCTATGTTGCGGAAACTCTTATCAGCGGTCACCAGGATGACATCGCTGAGCCGCAGGTATAGCGCCACCGACAGGATACGATTATCGGACGTCGGTTCGAGGTCCGCAGGTAGAAGCTCCATAACTTCGGATTCGTAACGAACGATTTTGTGTACCTGTTCCAGCGTCCGAATCGCCTCCCGTGCTTGTCGGGCTTTGTTGGGGTTGTCTGATGTTTTGAGATGATCCAGCTCCTGATGAACGCGCCTGGCGATGACTGGCGTGTCATTCTGCTGCAAACACGAGGGCAGATTGGGGTACTCTATTAATGCGCTGGTATCAAAGATGACAAACCGTTTGCCGGGCGCTTCGGGATGGGCGAGCTTTTGCGTTGCCAGTTCTCGCCAGGCCTGAACTTGCGTATCGAATGCATCGATACGCGAAAAGGAGGCGGACGTTACGGCCGCACGTAATGTACCGAGTGCTGCAACAGAGTTCTGCCACTGTGTCACGCTTGTCAGTGCTGATGTTTTCACGCTTTTAAGGCTTAAATTGCCCGTAGCGGCATCCGTCAGGGATTTCATTCCCACGTTGCGTAACACGTCTTGCTGCGCATTTCTAAGTGCTGTTAGCGACTGGGCAAAGGCATGAGGCTCATGCAAAGTGAGCGGCGCATCCGTTAATACCTCTGCCAGCCATATTTGCAGCAGCGTGCTGCTGAAAAGGGAATTCGGCAGAACCGATGTCGGGCCAACGGCCTTACGCAGTTGTTCGAGCGAGGCCACATCAGTAAGCGGACTGCAGTGATCCAGCAAGAGCGCGGAAAAATCACTGCTATGGTCAGGCACCAACTGATTCAGAACGGTGAGGTAATGGATCGCTTCATCAGGTTGGATCGGGGTTTGCAAACGTGTCACTCCGGCCATCATCAGAGCTTTAAGCGCGTTAAGCCAGTATGGTTGCCACTGTGCTCGCGAGTGGGGGGTAAACCTCTCCAGCGCCGCCGCGAATTCGCTCGCGTCGGCAAGCCATTCCGCAACAGGACGCACCTCATTTCTGGATTGCCAGTGCGTAATCGTCTCCTGCGGAGTAAGCCAAAGCGAAGTGAGGGCGTGCGCTGTGGCACTGTGCGTGGCATTCAGACCGGATTGTAATTCCGCTTGTAGCCGTTGCCAGATTTCGGCACTGATGGTGCTGTCCGCAGTGAGGCTGAGCGCGGCACGCTGCGCTTGCCCTCGCCAAAAGACGTTGCCCCATCCGGAAAAATGCGCCTGCGGTGCGCCGTCCTTTTTCAGGATACGCAGAGTAGCCAGTCCTGCAGGTAAACCTTCAGGCACTGTCATTTCGAGCCACAGACTTCCCTTTTTGCTGTCAAGCTGGCGGATTTCAGGTTCGGCGTTCCTGAGCAGAATTGTCATGCCCAGTATGGAACTCTTCTTACCGTGCAGCAGGATCAGATTTTCACCGAAGTAGTTATCTTTTTCTGCATCATTTGTGATGACGTGCAGCAGGGTGGCGGAAGGATCCGTTGTGCTGTCTGCTGCGCGACTTAACGGCGCTATCTCTGTTGCATGGCGAATACTCTCATCGCTGAGTCTGGGCCAGTTTGCCGCAGGTTCGCTCGTCAGGATCGGCTGCAAAATGTGCTGCCACACGATATCTGCAGCGGCCATTTGCAGCCATTGTTCAAAGTTGGCAGAGCCTGGCGCTTTAACGGAAAGGACGCCGGACCCATCACACTCAATGGTGATTTGGTGCTGCTCCCACACTACGCCAGCTACGCTGGACTGAACGGAGTGAATCTCTGTATTCGCTGTTTTCCACGGATGGCGCTCTTTTTCTAACTCTTGTCGTATCCACGCGGAACAGTCCTGCGGTTCAAGCACGTCCTTGTTGATAAATACTGTGCTGGTGGGCGTGCCAGGCAGATTGCTGGCGCGCACTGGCTGAACGGTATTTGATAAAGGCAAAAACAGGTGCTGGACCTTGGTTTGTTGCTGGCGCCCTGGTAACCGTTCGCGAGCAAGAAAGTTGAGCCCCTCAGGGGTTAACGATATGTCGGCCAGACGAAGCGACATATAGTTCTCTGATGCCGGACAGGCTAGCACCCCAAGGTAAATCAGATCCTCGACGCAAGGGCCGACCAGCGCACTGGCCGATGTGACGCCCAGTTGCTGCTCGAAAATCTGCGCCAGCGTCAATTGCGCAATTTCCGGCGTTTTCCGGTAGCTTTTACACAGTCTCATCAGCATACGCTCAAAGACCGTGGGGGTTCGTATGGTCTGGTAGATCACCTGCGTTTCAATTTTGTACTGCGGTACACTGACAGCAAAAGATCCTAACTTCATCACTTATTCCCTCTGTGACGCATGCCGGATGACGGTGGAGAGTTACGCTTACTCTGCGGTGTATTTCGCATCAGGCGACTCGCCGGAATCAACTGAGCATTTCTGTCCAGTTGATCCAAAATGTCTTTATAGACCGTGCGGGTTGTTACACCCTCGCTGTCCATATGTGGAAGCGTGACGTCATAGGACTCGTACATATTTCGTGCGCCAAACACAATCAGCAGCTCTTGCGCGCGTGAGAAGGCGACGTTGATAAATTCGTAACGCGCGACGTTGGCGCGGCTGGAGCGGCGTCTTACCTTCCCGCCATGGCTTTGGGTATCCACGCCATCATTGCGCACGAGGCTGACGAGAATGGTAGGTTTCTCCTTGCCCTGATAGCGGATAACGGTATTGATCTCGACATCCAGGCAGTCAAAACGTCCGTTAGGTTTAACCTCGCGGATGGCCTCGCGAATCAACCGACATTGACGGGCATAGAAAGAGACGACACCCACTTGGTAGCGTTTTTGCGCTGAATAGCCAAGGCTGGTGCACTGTTTATCAATCTGTAACAGCGTGTGAGCAATAAGCTGTGCTTCCAGCCAGTTGCTGCGCGCGGGTTTACCGCTGGCGTCCACATCTTCTTTATGAAGTTGGCCTTGCAGGTCACGGGATGTATCCACCCACAGCACATGGTCGCCCTCAGTTACCGCTTTTTCTTCCCGTGGGATGGTTGAAGGCGAGCGCTGGATATCTTTGACGACCCGCTCTCCGGCACTATTTCGTGCAGGCTCCACGATGGTGTTGCCGTCGGTATCGACCAGCACCAGACCGTGGTTTCTGTCGTAATTGGGGAACTCCAGCCCACAGCTCAGGCGGCGTTCATAGAAATGATTCACCATCGCCATGATTTGTGGGTGCATTCGAAACTGTATTTCCAGACGCGCTTTGATCGCATCATCAGCCGTTTCGAAGTGGGATTTGAATAATGATGCCGTCACCATTTTTTCAAACCGCTGAAGGTTATGCCGGGTCAGCGATGTTCGGGTATTCTGCCCGTCTTCGTCCGCTTCATCGACGGCATCGCTAAAGGTTTGCGCATCGGTGCCTTCCTGAAACAGCGGCGGTAATTGCCGGTGATCGCCCACCAGGATTGAACGGCGTGCGCGCATCAACGGCAGTAACATCTCCAGCGGCGTTGCTTTGCTGACTTCATCGATAATGGCGACATCAAAACTGACCTGGCCCGATTCTTCTAATGTTTGTTCACGCTCGTTACAGGTAATCGCAACTAGGTTGCATTCAGCCACAAACGTTTCTTTAAAGTGATGCCAGTCGTTTTGGTACGAAACCTGACGGCTTAGATCGTTTCTCCAGTCCTGTAACAACGGCTCCCAGACCTCCTGAACCGCCTGCTGTTCCGCAAGGCGCGACGTCAGCGTACCGATCGTTTCTTCGCAGGACGCCATCTCTTGCGCAAAGCGCACGCTTATCTCCGCAGAGGGTGAATCAGGCAACGTTGCCAGCGAGACACGCCGGGCCAACCACTCCGCCTGCTGGCTAATGCAGTCTTCCAGAGCCTGGCGAATCTGTGGCTCCCGCTGTTGCTGATGGGCGGTTTCTTGCTCGCATTGACGCCACTCAGATTCATCGATATCCGGCACGTGAGAAAGCGCAATAAGTTCGTCAGTCTGAGCCAGAAGTCGTGCTAATTCCCGTTCAATCACGGTGCTGCTCGCCACCAAGGCGGCAACGCGCGCCGCCAGTTTCTTACCCGTCAGTTCCGCGTTTTCAATCGACTGACACCAGGATTCCGGGTCAAGGAACATTTTGCCGTACAGCTCCGGATTTAAGCCACCAGCAGAACTGTCGCGAAGCTGTTTAATCTCCTGTCGTTTGGCTTTCCATACCGGAAACAGACTTTCATCGTCGTCAAGTTTATCGGCAAGTACTCGCTCTTCGGCCTCCAATTCAGCGAGGTGAATGGCCCGATCCGGGCTTTGTAGTGCAGACGGCCCTGTGGCCCGCAAGCGGGCCACATCATTTTCCAGATCGGTGCGGTGCGCCCACAACCTGTGCCAGAATCGCAACAGCCCGGACAGCATCTGGGGTTGTTGCGACGGTATGGCGGTCCAGTCGGCAACGGAGACGGGAAGTTTCACCTGCGCGCTGGCAAGATCGAACAACGCAGATGCTAGCGCGGAGGCGGCGGGTTCCGGCAGCGGGCAACGCTCAGGGATCGTTTCCTCATTCTGTTCGAGGAATGCCTTCAGCGCCAGTAACCGGGTTTGCCGCTGTTTCGCATCTGCGTGTTTTTGCCCCTGCTCCTGCAATTTCCGCCACGCCAGAGTTCTGTTTTGTTCTGCCTTCTTTAGCGCATGTTCATGCGCGGTAAGCGCCTGCCCGGCGTGTTCTGCGTCACGGCGTAAAAACTCCGCCTGATTGAGCCACGATTGCAATTGGTTGAGCTGATCTTTTGTCTCACGCCAGGGCGTCAGAAAGCGTTTCTCTACATCCTCAGCCAGCGAGGTGTAGTAGCGGGATAAGGAGGTTTCCTGTATGAACGCTTTGCCCTCGCCGGAAATTTTGCTCAAATCACGTGCGAGACGAATAACCCGCAAATCCGGGTGTTTGCCCAGACGTTCCAGCGCGTTATCGACCGCCGTATGCGCCTGGCTAGCCAGCAGAACCCGCTCCCCTTTACGCGCCAGTTGCATTATGGCTTCTGCAATCACCGTTGTTTTCCCCGTGCCAGGCGGTCCCTGAATCAGGCAGAGATCCGGCGCCGTGAGGATTTTGTTGACAGCCTCTTGCTGGAAAATATTCAGATCCTCGCGAAACCAATCGATGATAGGTTCGAACGAGGTGGGGCTTTTGGCTTGGCGCGCATCAAAGAGATAGGATGAGAGATAAGGGGCGTAACCACCCTGATCTTGCAGGCGTTTAAGTGCCTGCTCGTGACGGCGGATCAAGGCTAAATCGCCCGCCGCCGAAACCGAAAGAAAGCCTTTTTCAGGGATCCTGGCCAGTAAACTGTCGCGGGCGCTTTCATGATCCTCTGCCGTCGAAAGTTGATTCTGGTCATCCTCTGACAGGCTGACAAACACATCGACAAGGCACGGTACGGGCCACGGACAACCCTGGGGGATGCTCCTGTTTGGCACAAGCGTTGGCCTGACCTCCGGTTGCCCGAGTTCAATCCCTTTTGGTGTACGTTTGGCGCTGTCTTTATCACTGATTCGAAACAGCCACTCATCTTCAGAAACTGCAGGATCAAACGCCACTACATCCTGGCGCGACAAGGCACGCAGCACGTCACGGATATATTGTTCGCTTTCACCAACGACCTGGAAAACCAATTTGTCTTCCTGCCATCCACGTTTTGTAAAATGCAATCCACGGGTTTTTTCGGAAACCAGCTTGCGTTTCCATTCCAGAAACTCGCGCCAGTCAACCAGTTTACTTCGTGTGTTGGCGGAGATTGGCGGTAGCTCTTGGGCTAACTCCCGGCTCAGCGCATTATCGGTTCTTTTGATTCGAGGCTGTAGGGCGGGGTTATCCTGATAAACCACCACGGGAAGACTTTTTTCATAGACCTGTGCAGGCGCATCTGCAACCTCGAAAATATCCTGAATTTTGAAAAAAGGCGCACCGGTTTTCCAGAAACCTTTTGCAACCAGTGAGCAACCTGGCGGGAACGGCCAGGGTTGCCCAGGACCGAGCACAGGACGAAAGGCTAAATCTAAATTCTCTTCCGGCCGCTCATCAATGCTGAGGTTGGAGATGAGGTACTCCATCGGCATGCCGTGAGGAAACAAAAGATTGAGGGTATTTTCAATTTTATCTCCGTCACGCAGCAGCGCTTTAAAATCTGGATGTCGCCGCGCCAGGTTGTCGATTGTTCGTATGAGGTTATTGCGTTTTTTATCGTCAACCCAAATGTAAAGATTGGACATAATTTAAGGTATCCACATCCGATAGTATTCAGAATGAAAGACGCATCCATGTCATGGATGGGAAACAGGAAAATCCATTATTAGGCTACTTAGTGATGAATTCAACCATTGGTTCAAGTTGATACTGTGTTCTTTTATAAGAATTCTTTCTGATGCTAGAATTCACTAGTTGGTTACGGCAGAACACTTTTTATTTATGTTTTTTAATTCTCGGAGTCAATACACTAATAATAGTAGTGATGAACTATTGTCATTATTATAATTTATGCGATAGCTCTATCTTTAATTTGTGTTAGGTTGGTTTTTTACTCTAAATAAAAATAAGGCAGAATATTATATATGGAATTACATGGTCATTTGCTTTATGTGGATATCACCCAGATCTGTGGCATCGGCTGTGCGTTCTGCATGTATGCGGATAAGCACGCAACGGGTAAGAGTATGGTGCTGTCAATACAGGCACGTGACAACCTGTCGGCGCTCATTAATGATCCGGCCGTAAAACGTATTTCCGTGAGTGGCGAGGGCGAACCGCTCAATAACATTAATACCTTTTACGAATTACTGGCGTTGTCCCGCGGGGGCAACAGCTTTGAGTTTATTACCAGCGGTTTTTTTCGCCATGAGAAGCTGGAGAAGATCTTTGATGAGATCAATCGCCTTGTCTCTGCCAATGGTGATACCTGTAATATTCGCCTCAGTTCCGACAGTCATCATATTGAAAAAGTAAAATGGCGAGCACATGGATTTAGCCTGGATTATGTTCAGCGCAAAAAACCGTCATCGATCAGTTTTTCATTTCGCTCAATCGATACCGATCGTGCCTTCACGCGCGAATATCTGGTGAATGAACTGGCCTCATGGGGAATTAACGCCAGCATAAAACCTGTCAGTGTACTGGAAGACAAATTATTGATAGGTTCGGACACGTTTAACATCGACTACAAAAACCTAGGGAAGGTGCGAACAAGTTCCTGATATGAGATCATCATATTCATCCGGAGCGCATCCCAGAGGGACATCATG
>NZ_WLVC01000067.1:0-13906 GCF_016859735.1 Lelliottia sp. RWM.1
CGGTAAACGAGTGAGGGAATTTCAGGTAAGATACTTCGGATGAGGAGCAAAAAGGTGGTTTATACTTCCTATACCCAAGCCACCACAATAATCGCCAGCAACAGTGAAGGGATCGACAGCAGGGTGTCCAGAATGTGATTCAGCACCGCGGAGCGCAAACCGTGTGTTGCCCCGGCAACCACGCCAAGCAATAAGCCACACAACGTGGCGGCAAGGGTGACGACAAACGCACCGCCCACGGTCGGGGCCGCACCGCTAAGCAGGCGGCTTAAAACATCACGCCCCAGGTCATCAGTCCCGAGGAAGAAAGAGACTTCGCCATAGCGTGACCATGACGGCGGCAAAAGCTGGTAGCCAAGAAACTGCTGGTCGATGCCATAAGGCGCGAACCAACCACCAAAAATACACAGAATTGCCAGTCCAGCACAGCCATACAGGCCGATCATTGCGGTTGCATCGCCGTAAAAATTGCGCCATGCGGTGCGCAGCGTACCAGGCGGGCGCTTTTCGCTGTAGACGCTATCGTAAGGCATACCATTCCTTATGTTTCAGAGGGTTAGCCATAGCACCCAAAATATCAGAGATCACGTTAACAATGATAACCAGTGAGCCAATCACCATCACACCCGCCGAAATCGCCGCGTAATCCTGCTGGCGAATCGCGTTAATCAGCCAACGGCCAAGACCTGGCCAGCTAAAGACCATCTCGGTGATCATCGCCAGCGTCAGCATGGTGGAAAACTGTAACCCCAGGCGCGGGATAACCGGTGGGAGAGCGTTGTGCAGTACGTGACGGCGTAAAATCGTTAACCGTGACAGACCACGAGTCGCCGCCGCTTTGACATAGTTTTGATCAAAGACCTCAATAGTGCTGATACGCATCAGACGAATAACTTCCGTCGTCGGTGCCACGGAGAGCGTTAACACCGGAAGCACCATATGGCGGATGGCACTGACCAGCATTTCATCGCGCCAGGGCGAGTCGGAGATCCAGGCGTCAATAATGGCAAACCCGGTTACGGGTTTTACTTCATAAAGCAGATCAAAACGCCCTGATACGGGTAACCAGCCGAGGGTTAGTGAGAATAGCAACGTCAGCAGCAGCGCCAGCCAAAAAACCGGAATAGAGAAGCCCATCAGAGCCAATGCGCTGATGCAACGATCCTGCCATTTATTACGCGTTATGCCCGCCAACATGCCGATGGGGATCCCGACCATTAGTGCAAAACCAAATGCCAGAATGCACAGTTCCATTGTTGCCGGGAACACCTCTTTCAGTTGTTCTGAGATCAACTGGCCGTTAATACTGGACACACCAAAATCCCAGTGAATCAGGCCATTGAACCAGAATACCCAAGCGTTCCACAGCGATGCGCCCTGTAACGGCGCATGGGGGGTGAAATAACTCAGACTGAAGCCAATAAAGGTCAGGAAGAACAAAGTGACCAGCAATAATAAAAATCGGCGTAGGGTGAAGATAATCATGGTTTTTTCACCTCGTCAGCCTTTTCCCTGGAAACCCCGGCAAAAGAAGCGTTGCCGAACGGACTGAGCACCAGCCCTTTGATGTCATAGCGGTAAGCCTGCAAACGGAGCGAAGAGGCCAGAGGCAGGATCGGCAACTCGCGCGCAAGAATATTTTGCGCTTCGTCGTAGGCATCAATTCGCGAGGAGAGTTGTTGCGAAGAGAGGGCTTTGCGCAAAATGCTGTCAAACTCGGGATTGCACCAGTGGGCAAAATTGGTCTGCGAGTTAATGGCGGCACAGCTAAGCATCGGTCGGAAAAAGCTGTCAGGATCGTTACTGTCAGTTGCCCAACCGGACAACGTCAGATCATGGTTCATATCCATTAATCGCGCCTCCTGAAAACGGCCCTCTACCGGGATGATCTTCACTTTCACACCCACCTGAGCCATATCAGCCTGAATCAGCTCTGCGGTTTTCAGCGGACTGGGGTTCCAGGCCTGAGAGCTGGTAGGTACCCAGAGTTGTAACGTCAGGTTTTCCAGCCCCAGCGCTTTTAACTGCTCGCGCGATTTTGCCGGGTTGTACTCGGTAATTTTAGCTTCGTTGTCATAAGCCCACGAGGCGCGAGGCAAAATAGATGCCGCGGTTTCCGCCGTACCGTAGTAAATAGATTGCATTAACCGTTGGTTGTTAATGGCCAGCGCTAGCGCATGTCGTACGGCAGGGTTGTTCAACGGCGGTTTATCCGTGTTGAACGCCAGATAGGCGATATTCATCCCCGGACGCAGCGTCAGGCGCAGCCGCGGGTCATCACGCAGTATGCTGAGCTGGCTGGCGGCAGGCCATGCCAGGACGTCGCACTCGCCGGTCAGTAATTTCGATAAGCGTCCGGTCCCGCCAGAGCCGAGATCCACCACGACCTGCGGCATCAAGGGGGTACCACGCCAGAATTTTTCATGCCGTTGTAGGCGAATATATTGGCCTGCACGATTTTCTGAAAGTTGGTACGGGCCTGTGCCGACGGGTTGTCTGTCGAGTAATTCCTGGCGATCCTGTTTTGCTAATTTGGCGGCATATTCGGCCGACATCACAGAGGCATAATGTGTGGCAAGGTGCCACAAGAAGGAGGCGTCGGGTTGATTTAAGCGAAATTCAACGGTGTTGTTGTCCAGTTTACGCACGCTTTGGACGTTATCGGCGAACTGCAGGCTATCAAAATAAGGAAAACTGCTACCATTGACATTATGCCACGGATGCTGGCGATCAAAGATGCGCTCGAAGGTAAATACCACATCGTCCGCATTTAGTTTGCGGGTGGGCGTGAACCAGGCAGTCTTTTGAAACGGAACATCGCGTCGTAAATGGAAGCGGTAGGTTGCGCCGTTATCTAATACTTCCCAGCTTTCAGCCAGTTCTGGCACCAGGCGATAGGTGTAGGGATCGACATCAAGCAGTCGGTCATACAATTGGGCCGCTAATGTGTCTACGATGAGACCGCTGCTTGCTTTTTGTGGATTGAACGTATTGACCTGCCCGCTAACGCAATAGACAAAGCCACTGTCACGAATATCAGCGTACGAGGCCTGCTCAGGCGCAGCTGCAGCCTGACCACTCAGAAATCCAGCCATCACGATCAGAGATGATAAAACCAGGCGCATAATTTTAAAGGGTTATATATAAAGAAGCTATCTTACTAATACTTAATGACATTTGCCATTACCGTTTGTTTTTGGGGCAGTGGGGTTGATAACCGCGAATTCGACATCGCGTACTGGTCAAAATTCATACCCGCTATCCACTTTGCATATACTCTTGTAGCTATCTTAGCATTTTCATGGCCCCTCTGACTCGCTTAAACGCTGGATTTGCTGCCAGAGAGATTATGTGAGGTGTCTGACGGGGAAAATGAATCTGTTGTGTGGGAGGCGGGAAGAGTGAATTTCTTCCCGGCTGAGGTATTACTTCTGGATTTTATTAACGCGCACCACCGGCGGTTGCATTTTAGCGTCAAGGCTACCGTTAATGCTGATCATTTGATCGGGTTTTATCGTTCGGCCATCAAAGACCGCAAGCGGGATTAGCGTATTGATACTGCCGGTTTTGTCACGGAAGATAAACTTATCTCCTCCCTGATCCTCAATGAGATTACCTCGTAAAGAGATGGTCGCACCGTCATGCATGGTTTTAGCTTGTTCGACGGTCATGATTCTTGCATTTTCAGTGCCGCGATAGCCTTCATCCAGTGCATGGGCAGGTGGCGGGGCGGTATCTTTTTTCAATCCGCCATTATCATCGGCAAACGCTGATGGCAATAAAAAACAGAACAGTAAGGGGGCGAACGATATTTTCATAGAGCCTCCATTGAAATTGATTTGACTTATTAAGTTTGGTAGCTATTTATTAATCTGGCGAGTGGGATAAGTCTCAAATTGTAATTTTTCAATAAAACAACGGCTTGGTGTTATATAAGCGAGGCGGGGAGATGAACAGAGAGAAAACCCATTTTCAAGGAGTAAAAGAGAGCCTGCGTTTTCTGAATTTTGAATCTGGCTTTCACAAGATTGGTTTTATCTGTTTGCTCTGCATTGTTTTTCTTGCTTCGGTGGGAGCGTTTTCCGGCGGATATTTAAGTGAGGTGACGAGAAAAAACACCTTAAAGACAACAGGGTTACAGTACGAAAGGTTTGGGCGCTTGCAAACGGAATTTAAATTTAAAATCTCTGCACAAAAGTATGATTCTGTGAACAAGACGTTGCGCATTGGCGGCGATTTCAACAAATTTTATGAAATGGAAAATATTTGGCCGCAGCCAGACAGCATGTACAGCAAGGGGAACGATCTTTACCTCGTCTACAATGATTCTGAAGCAATGCAGAACTTTACTATCTGGCTGCGGGTTACGCCCGTGAAGCCAGGAAGCGTAAAGAGTTTTCTCCAGCTAAATGGCGAACCTGAAATCCGCTTCAGACAATTTATTTATCCCTAGGAGGTGAGTATGGAGATGGTCTTCCGGGCATCCGCCATTTACCTTATTTTGCTGGTGGTTTTCAAAATAGCAGGTCGCCGGGCATTATTACAAATGACCAGCTTCGATCTGATTTTATTACTGATTATCAGTGAAGCAACTCAACAAGCCTTGTTGGGTAATGATTTTTCGATAACCGGCGCCATGATCACGATTGTCACTCTGGTTACTATTGATATTCTGTTCGGTTTCATTAAAAAAAAGGTGGGTGGGGCCGAATCCGTGCTGGATGGTTCCCCGGTTATCCTGCTTGATCACGGGATCCCTTTATTAGATAAAATGAAGAAAGTGGATGTCTCTCTTGAAGATATATTAGTCGCTGCGCGACAAAATCAGGGGATTACCGAATCAAGTAAAATCAAGTATGCCATTCTGGAACGCAACGGACATATTTCTGTCATTCCTGAAGAGAATTAGCGAGGCGGTAATGAATACGGAGTACAATGACGCAAAAACAGTCAATGAACTGACAAAACGGCTTGCAAACACGCTCATTGATAGCGATTTAACGTTGACCACCGCAGAATCCTGTACAGGAGGAAAGCTGGCCGCGGCGCTTTGCGCACAGGCGGATACCGCAGAATTTTATGATATCGGCGTTATAACCTTTAGCGATCGCGCCAAGCAGAAAATGCTCGACGTGCGGGCCAGTACGCTGAAGAAATATAGCGCCGTTAGTGAGCAAACGGTCAGTGAGATGTCTGTAGGAATACGTCAGCAAGCCGAAACCGATATCAGTATAGCCATCAGCGGATATGCAGGGCCGGAGGGTGGGGAGGATGGTACTCCCGCAGGAACCGTGTGGTTTGCGTGGAATTTCCGCGGACAGATAATAACAAAACGTGAGTGTTTTTCCGGGGATTGCCAGGACGTCATTGAAAAGGCGGTACGTTTTAGCCTGGCGGTATTGATTGAAGAAGTGTCAGCCTGGAAGAACAAATAAATAAACCAGGACTTATCCTAGGAAATATTTCAATGCTATGTGAAGTTATCGTCGTGAGAGCCAGGTTAATATTAGGAGAAAATTAAGTGGTAGGTAAATTATAAAGACCATGTCATTCATTTTGTTCTACGCTTATTAGTCTTTGCGATGAATGATGACTCACGAGAGGTGATTGAATGACTGACCTAAATAAAGGAAAACAGACCACCAATAAAACTAATTCAGAGCGTTTTCCGCAGCCGCCTTTTCCACATCAAAAACAACCTTTTCCGGGGCTCGCCGGAAAAATGCAACCGCGCCCCGATCATGGCGAACAAAGCTATCAGGGAAGCGGCAGGTTAAATGGTCGCAAGGTATTAATTACCGGTGGTGATTCAGGTATTGGGCGTGCTGTTGCCATTGCCTATGCCCGCGAAGGCGCCGATGTCGCGATTAATTATTTACCTGAAGAAGAGGACGATGCTCGTGAGGTTGTTGAGTTGATAAAAAAAGCTGGGAGAAAAGTTGCGGCGATTCCCGGCGATATTCGTGACGAAACTTTTTGTAACCATCTGGTAAAACAGGCGGTAGACGCGCTGGGAGGGTTGGATATCCTGGTGAATAACGCAGGCCGTCAGCAATTTTGTGAATCGATCGAAGACCTCACCACAGAAGAATTTGATGCGACATTCAAGACCAATGTCTACGCCATGTTTTGGATCACCAAGGCGGCTATTCCCCATTTCTCCCGAGACAGCGTGATTATTAACACCTCATCGGTACAGGCTTATGAGCCGAGTGAGATCCTGCTTGATTATGCTCAGACCAAGGCGGCGATAGTGGCATTTACTAAATCGCTGGCGAAGCAACTGGCCCCTAAAGGGATCCGTGTAAATGCTGTCGCGCCTGGGCCGTACTGGACGGTATTGCAGTGCTGCGGCGGCCAACCACAGGAAAAAATTGAGAAATTTGGTGCAAATGCGCCGCTTGGTCGCCCTGGCCAACCGGTAGAAATTGCTCCGCTGTATGTCACTTTAGCGGCTGAAGAGAACAGCTATACATCCGGTCAGGTATGGTGTTCTGACGGGGGGACCGGAACCCTCTGACGTTTATGCCCCCGAAGTCGAAACGTCTGAGGGGGAAAGCCAGCCCGGACAATATTGTATAAGGGCAGGGGGCGGCATATACCGCTCCCTGAACATTAACCCATGACAGCGATACCAAGACGTTCCAGGAGCAACGATGCCTGGTAGCTGTCCAGTTTGACGCCTTGCAAATCAACCCCGCGGATATCTAAATCGCCCAGTTCCGAATTGGTCAAATCACAGTGCGTAACGTTTGCTGCTCGCCAGTCGAAGGATGAAAACTCGCCGCCAGAGAGGTCTGATCCACTGAACGTTGCGCCCAGCACCTGAGTACCCATCCAGCGGTTTTCCCACAGCTCGCACTTTTCCAGTACGACTTTTGAAAAGTTGGCGTAGCTTAAGTTGGTATTGGTGATATAGGCGCTACAAAACCAGGTGCGGGTGGTGATCATATTCATAAAACTTGCGCCGCGAAAATCTGACCCTTGTGCCCGGCAGTGGCGAATTTCGATTCCCAGCGCATTGATATTCCTGAAATCAGCCATGGAGAGATCACAACTTTTGAAAATGGCATCTTTCAGGTTAGCGCGACTAAAATTACATCCTTTCTGACTTTCTCGATCATAAAACTGGCAGCCAATAAATTCAGTGCCGCTAAGGTCGGCACCCGAAAAATCACAGTTGAAAAATGTGCTATTTTCAACTTTTTCACCGGTGAACCTGTTTCTGTCAATTTTTTCGCCAACTAACGCCAGAGTCATCATGATTAACCTGTTTTTTTATACAGTGATTGCAACATGGTAAACTGTTTTAACTCTCGCGTCCAACGTCTGCCCCTGCACGCTAAATTTGGTGTTTCTTCAGTAATGCGCGGAGTTGATGGTAGGTCAGACCTAATAATTCAGCGGCTTTTTTCTGATTAAATTTCGCCTGCTGTAAGCTGGTTTGCAAAAATTCCTTCTCCTGCTGCTGTTGGAATTCACGCAGATCCAGCGGTAGGGTTACTGATGTATGTCTGGTTTCTTGCGCCAGCGGCGGTGCGGCGTGACGCCTGAACGGGTCAATCACAATCTCATTCAGTGGGTAATCGCTGGTCCCGTGTCGGTATACCGAACGCTCCACGACGTTTTTCAGTTCACGAATATTGCCCGGCCAACGGTAGTGGAGGAGCGTTTCTTTGGCCTCATCGGTGAACCCAGGAAACAACGGTAACCCGATCTCACGGCACATCTGAATGGCAAAATGTTCAGCCATTAACATGATATCGCTTTGACGTTCGCGTAACGGGGGAAGTTGCACCACGTCAAAGGCCAGACGATCCAGCAGGTCGGCGCGGAACGTGCCTTCACTCACCATGCGTGGCAGGTCGGCGTTGGTTGCGCAAACCAGTCTTACATTGACCTGCAGAGGTTGGCTACCGCCTACGCGTTCCAGCTCTCCGTACTCAATAACGCGCAGCAGTTTTTCCTGTACCAGCATCGGGGCGGTTGCCAGTTCATCAAGAAACAGTGTGCCGCCATCGGCGCGCTCGAACCGACCTGGGTGACGTTTCTGCGCGCCGGTAAAGGCGCCCGCTTCGTGCCCAAAGAGTTCGGAATCAAGTAAATTTTCGTTGAGCGCGGCGCAGTTAAGTGAAATAAACGGGCCTTGCCAACGGGTTGAGAGGTAGTGCAGGCGGTTGGCGATAAGCTCTTTCCCTGTTCCTCGTTCCCCAATGACCAGCACAGGTTTATCCAGCGGCGCGAGACGAGAAACCTGCTCCAGCACTTCAATAAAGCTGTTCGCTTCGCCCAGCAGATTATCTTTGTATCCTGCCATGATGAAATTCACCATTTGTTAGTGTTATTCACCAATTTACCCTATTTATCCCGACAGGTAAAATTAGTTATTTTCAAATATTTCAATGAATTAAAAAGTTGGCATGCGAAGTGCATTAGAACAGCAGCAGGGCATTGCCCGATATCAGAACAGTAAGTGAGGATTACATTATGGGTATTTTTTCTCGTTTTGCCGACATCGTGAACGCCAACATTAATGCGTTGCTGGAAAAGGCTGAAGATCCGCAGAAGCTGGTGCGGTTGATGATCCAGGAAATGGAAGACACGCTGGTTGAGGTGCGCTCCAACTCCGCACGCGCGCTGGCAGAAAAGAAACAGTTATCGCGTCGTATTGAACAGGCCAGCGCCCAACAGGCAGAGTGGCAGGAAAAAGCAGAGCTGGCGCTGCGTAAAGAAAAAGAAGATTTGGCGCGTTCTGCGTTAATCGAAAAGCAGAAACTGACTGACCTGATTGCCTCCCTGGAGCATGAGGTGACGCTGGTTGACGATACGCTGGCGCGTATGAAAAAAGAGATCGGTGAACTGGAAAACAAACTCAGTGAAACCCGTGCTCGTCAGCAGGCATTGATGTTGCGCCATCAGGCGGCGAGTTCTTCCCGTGATGTTCGTCGTCAACTGGACAGCGGCAAACTGGATGAAGCGATGGCTCGCTTTGAATCTTTTGAGCGTCGTATCGATCAAATGGAAGCTGAAGCTGAAAGCCATAACTTCGGTAAGCAGAAGTCTTTGGATCAGCAATTTGCTGACCTGAAAGCAGATGATGAAATCAGCGAGCAGTTGGCGCAATTGAAAGCCAAAATGCAGCAAGACAAGCAATAATAATATCTGGCGGTGCCCGAACGCGCCGCCGCTCATCACCTGTAAGGAGTACTCATGAGCGCGCTATTTCTGGCCATCCCGTTAACCATCTTTGTGCTGTTCGTCTTACCGATTTGGCTCTGGCTGCATTACAGCAATCGTTCCAGTCGCGGCGAGCTGGCGCAAAGTGAACAACAGCGTCTGGTAGAACTTAACCAGGACGCACAGCGGATGCGTGAGCGCATTCAAGCGCTGGAAGACATCCTTGATGCTGAACATCCAAACTGGAGGGACCGCTAATGGGGGGCGTTAATCTGAATAAAAAACTGTGGCGTATACCGCAGCAGGGCATGGTGAAAGGGGTTTGCGCGGGTATTGCGCATTATCTCGATGTTCCTGTGAAACTGGTGCGGATCCTGGTGGTGCTGTCCATCTTTTTTGGTCTGGCCTTTTTCACCTTTGTCGCCTACATCGTACTGACGTTTGTGTTGGATCCGATGCCAGACAACGTGGTTTCCGGAGAACAGCAGCCATCAAGCGGTGAGCTATTGGATGCTGTCGATCGTGAACTGGCTGCAAGTGAAAAGCGTTTGCGTGAGATGGAGCGTTATGTAACGTCTGATACTTTTACATTACGCAGCCGCTTCCGCCAATTGTGAGGTTAGAAATGAATAATCGCTGGCAACGTGCCGGGCAAAGGGTTAAGCCGGGCATTAAAATAGCAGGTAAGCTGGTGCTACTGACTGCGCTGCGCTATGGCCCGGCTGGGGTAGCAGGGTGGGCGGTGAAGTCCGTGGCCCGACGTCCGCTAAAAATGTTGCTGGCGTTAGTATTGGAACCTTTGTTGAGCCGGGCAGCGACAAAATTGTCGAAACGCTATTCAGGTAATCAACCCTGATATCCGAAACAACAAAAGCAAGCAACATTTAGTCAACATTCCCCCAGTTAATTTGCGGCAGAGTAGTCTCTTGTGTCATGGGATCGCTACCAATAGAAATGAAGGTGAAAGCGACAGACTCCATTATGCAGGTATCGGTGTGAATTACGCATTCTAAAATGCACTGGGGCATTGTTATGCCCCAGTTTTTATACCAGTGAGTCGGCTAACGATATTTGTGTACCCACGGTGATATTTTGTAAACCTTTCTCACCGGCAATCAGGCTAAATAATAAATTACAGCTTTGTTCGCCGAGCTGCTGGGTTGGGACATCAATGCCTCCCGGCACGGGCGTCAGCATAAATGACAACAGTTCATTACAGTGACGGTATACGGCACCGGCTTGCCGTCACGGGTCATAGACAGACGCGATTCCAGATTTTTGACATCAGCGGGGGCATTGAAGGTCAGGCCGATAATGGCGTGTTTTTTCATCGGATCTTGCGGATCCTGATAGAACTCCGCCCGGCCGCCGCGATAATAAAACTCAGGGGTGGTAAAGGTTTTTTGTTTCTCTGTTAACGCCACCTGCGGAGCCAGCAGTGTTTTGGCATCCATATCGACGGTGTAGGTTTTCCCCATCGGGAAGGTTTTTTTCGCCGTGAATACCAGCTTACGGTCATTACGCCACTGCCACTCACCTTCCATTGCGGGGGTCAGGGTAATACCGGCGGTGACCGGTTTACCGATCAGCGTTACCGGTGCGGCAGAGCGGGAGAATGTCACCACCACAATCTGCGCTGAATTATCATCACGGTTATAATTAACCGCCGAAGGGCGCTGCACAGACGCGGAAATATCCTGCACCACCAGCGGCGCAACATCCACCGGCTTCGGTTTGTTCTGATACCAGTGCCAGGTGTAATAACTGCCCGCTGCCACCGCAGCAGTCAGTAATAATAAGGCAGATATGGTTTTCGGATAGCGGTTGCCCCCCCGCTCCAGCCGGGCAAGCTGATTACCGGCAAAGGTCACCCAGCCCGGCACCGCCCAGCGGATCCGTCCGGTGAACGGGCGCAGCAGAAAACCCAGCAGAGTAAAGAGATAAACAAGACTGCGAGCCGCCAGACGCAGCAAAATAAAAGGTAAGCGGAGGATAAAACGCAGAACGTCCATGACAACATTTTCCTCTGTGTGTTGAGACTGACATCAGTTTGCCGCAGCACACAGTGAAATCCGGTTCAGCCGGAAGCTGTCAGTGCCCGATACTCTCATCCTCCATAAAACAGCCCATAAAGCAAATTATTGCATAAGGAATAATCTTAAATTACGGCCCCGGCGTATCCGCAGGGGCCTGTTCAGGAAAAAAATTATTCCAGTGCACTCAAAATAGCCTGTGCAGCTTTGACTCTTTCGGTATTCGGGTAGTTTTTATTCGCCAGAATCACAATCGCCACCTGTTTTTCCGGAATAAAGGCGACATAGGCGCCGAAACCAGTTGTTGCGCCCGTTTTATGCACCCAGGAAGCACGGTTATACGGCTGAACCTGGTTGTCTGTTACCGGATGCGGCTGCAATGCGACCTCGTTGGTCACACCGTTAATGATCATATCTTTCTGCTGCGGCCAGTCATACATTTCCCAGCCCAGCCCCTGGTTAATCGCGGCGGTTTTATAGTAGCGGGTCTGGGCGAGATACATTGCCATTTCCAGATCCGCATTACCGGCCCGTGACGGCTCCATATTCATTTCCGCCCAGCGCAGCATATCTTTTGAGGCGGATTTCACGCCGTAAGATTCCGCATCAAGCTGTCCCGGCGACACGCGGACCGGTTTTTTGTTTTTATAACCGTACGCATACTGGCTTTGCGCACTTTCCGGCACAGTAATAAAGGTGTGAGATAACCCCAGCGGTGCCAGGATCCGTGCAGTCAGCAACTGCTCATACGGCATCCCCGCCGCGTTTGCGGTCAGAGCACCAAACAGGCCGATACTGCTGTTTGCATACAGACGCATATCGCCCGGTTTCCGGGACGGCTGCCACTGCTGATAGAAATTCAGCAGATCCGCACGGCTTTTTACCGCATCCGGCACCTGTAACGGCAGTCCGCCTGCGGTATAGGTAGCCAGATCCAGCAATGTGATCCCCTTCCACTGCGGCAGAGCCAGCTCCGGCTGGTATTTTGCCGCCGGATCATTCAGCGCCATCTCTTTTTTCGCCACAGAAACCGCACCCAGCACACCTGTGAAAGTTTTACTTACAGATCCGAGCTCAAATAGTGTATTTTCAGTGACCGGCTGTTTTGCCTGAATATCGGCAAAACCATAATTGAAATAATAGGGCTTACCCTTTACGGAGACGGCAACCGCCATCCCGGGAATATCCTGCTGTGCCATCAGCGGTTTAATGGTGCTGTCCACCACCGCCGCGACATTATCAGCGGCAGAAAACCCCGGGGCGGAAAACGCCAGCAGAGCGGAAATCAGTGTTGCAGATAACGATTTTTTCATCAGAATTAACCTTCCGTGTGTGAGTAACGGCGGCAAGTATCGTCAGATTCACCGGACAGAACAAACGGTTATTTATAACAAGAGCCTAAAGAAAAACTTACAGGTGGATTATGGTCAGACGTTATCTCCCCCTTAACCCGCTGCGCGCCTTTGAGGCCGCCGCCCGTCATCTCAGTTTTACCCGCGCGGCGATTGAGCTGAATGTCACCCATGCCGCCGTCAGCCAGCAGGTCAGGGCGCTGGAAGAACAACTCGGCTGTGTGCTGTTTACCCGCGTCTCGCGCGGGCTGGTGCTGACCCATGAAGGTGAGGGATTACTGCCGGTGCTCAATGAGGCGTTTGACCGGATTGCGGATACTCTGGAGTGTTTTTCTCACGGGCAGTTCCGTGAGCGGGTGAAAGTCGGTGCGGTGGGAACATTTGCCGCAGGCTGGCTGCTGCCGCGTCTGGCCGGATTCTATGACAGCCATCCGCATATTGATCTGCATATCTCCACCCATAACAATCATGTGGACCCGGCGGCGGAAGGGCATGATTATACGATCCGTTTCGGTAACGGCGCGTGGCATGAGTCAGATGCGGAACTGATTTTCAGTGCACCACACGCTCCGCTGTGCTCACCGGCCATTGCAGAACAGTTACAGCAGCCGGATGATGTTCACCGCTTTACCCTGCTGCGCTCATTCCGCCGGGATGAATGGAGCCGCTGGCTGGATTGTGCGGGCGGCACACCGCCTTCCCCGTCACAGCCGGTAATGGTGTTCGATACCTCACTGGCCATGGCCGAGGCGGCACAACTGGGTGCCGGGGTAGCGATCGCACCGGTATGTATGTTCAGCCGCCTGTTACAGTCAGGCGCACTGGTACAGCCGTTTGCCGCAGAAATCACCCTCGGCGGCTACTGGCTGACGCGGTTACAGTCCCGTACGGAAACCCCGGCCATGCAGCAATTCGCCCGCTGGCTGCTGAATACGGCGGCGGCGTAAAACTCACTCACCTTCCAGGCTTTTTACCCGCAAATCATCACCTTCACTGATGCGCAGCCGTTCACTGCCGCAGTGCGGACAGCATCCGGCGTGCTGCATGATTTCGGCCTCACGGCTGCAATCCCAGCACCATGCCTGTGCCGGGATAACATCAATATGCAGTGTGCAGCCCTGCGCCACGGTATCACGGCAGGCGATATCAAAACAGAAATGCAGTGCACTCTCCTCAACATCCGCCAGTGCGCCGACTTCCAGCCAGACATCCGTTACCCGCGCAATGCCGTGCTGTTCAGCCTGTTCGCGGATAATGTCCGCCGCACCGAGGGCTTTACTAAGCTTGCCCCTTCCGCCGTTGTCATAATCGGTTATGGCATCGCATTTTATTTTCTTTCTCTGG
>NZ_WLVC01000068.1:0-13021 GCF_016859735.1 Lelliottia sp. RWM.1
GGTCAGCAGCCTGGTGACGATAGCGGGTGGTCTGGCAGGGGCGGGAGTCAGTGGCGGGAATCTGTCGATGGCGGCCCTGGCATCGAACACAGCGAGGGTGGAGGTTGAGAATAATGCGCTGAGTGACAAGGACAAGAAGCTTCCGATAATAGATATTCGTCCGGGCTGGTTGAAACCGGGAGTTCTGGATGAGGATGGAGATCTGCTTGGCGCAGGTGGTGGGATAGCTAAAGGTGGTAAATCTAAAGATACTCAGATTTGGACAGAAACCAAGAAAGCAGAACCTGTGGGTAATGACTATGGGCACTGGACAAAACATGGGAAAGAGTTTCCTGAGTATCAGAATGCGAAGCAATATGTGGATGCTTCGCATAACTTTGTCACAAATCCGCCAGCAGGTACGCTCACTACAACACGGAAAAACGGTGATACGATTTATTACAACCCATCCTCCAATACATTTGCCGTTAAAAATTCAGATGGTGTACCTAAAACAATGTTCAGACCAGATCCCGCAGATCATGGCTATCCAACAAATTTGGACTATTTCAATGCACAAAAATAATGAGCTATACATCTGCAGAGTATGTGGTGCAGAACAATTAGATGCGCCCTGGGGCGATGATGGGGAATCTCCAACATACGATATATGTGATTGTTGTGGGGTAGAGTTCGGCTACGAAGATTCCACTTTGCAAGGTATCAAGAAATACCGGGCACAATGGTTAGATGGTGGTGCTAAGTGGAGCCATAAAAAATCTGAGCCTGAAAGCTGGTCCTTGGAAAAGCAGCTATCTCATATACCAGCAAGATACCTTTAGTTTTGGATCCCGGCCCCAGCGCCGGGATCTTTTTACCCGTCAGCCCTTAACCGGCTCGATCACCAGTCGTCCCTGTTCCACGCTGACCGTGACCGGCGTGTCGGTGCTGAATCCTGCCTCTGCCAGCCAGTTACCGTTCAGGCGCAGGCTGGGGCTGCGGGAATACCAGGTGGCGCTGTAGTTGTGATGGTAAAAATGCCGGACGCTGACATAACCGATCTTCATCCGCCGCTGTGCTTTGGAAATGTTTCTCTGTGACGTAGAATCGCGCTTAGCCATAGTAACTACCTCTTTAGTTGTCTGTGGTCAGCGGGCCGGGGTGTTCGAGCACTCCGGTGCCGCGTTTGTTAACTACTCTGTTTTACTAATCACGTTATCCAGCATCTCAGTGACAAACTTCTGTCGGGTCTTCGGCATCTGGCTGATGATCTCGATCTGCTGCTCCAGCCGTGACGCCGGGCCGCGCTTCGCCAGACGCTGTGAAGGGAGCCCCAGCAGCTCATCCAGCGACAGGTTGAGGATCTGCGCCAGTTGCGGCAGCAGCGCGGCGGAGACCTTCAGCCGCCCGCCCTCATAGTGCGCCATCGTCTGCTGGGCAATACCTAAAACAGGCTCCGGGATGACGGAGCATCTGATAAGTGCGCTGTATGGAAACAGGACGACGAGTGAACTGACTGCGGATGAGAAGCGTCTGGTCAGCAGCCTGGTGACGATAGCGGGTGGTCTGGCAGGGGCGGGAGTCAGTGGCGGGAATCTGTCGATGGCGGCCCTGGCATCGAACACAGCGAGGGTGGAGGTTGAGAATAACTCGCTCAGTGCTGATCAAATTGATGGTTTTGCAGCAAAAGCTAAAGGGTGCGAAGCTCGCGGCGACTGCGATAAGATCGTTAAAGAAATGGAAGATCTGAGCCTGTTGCAGCAAAAACAGATGATCGCTGTTTGCTCTTCTAATCCGGAAGCCTGTAGAGAAAAATACGGCGATGTACCAGCCAATGGAATGTTGGTTCGGGAAGCGATAGATCGCACGCTCGGGGCTGATGTGCCATCCAAGATGAAGAATGATATGTCTTCATTGCTTGCACAGCAGATCGAAGCTGAAGGCGTTGTAACAAGCACCGAATTTGCCAGCCAGCTAGAAAGTCGCTATGGCATGGATAAGCAGCAATCCGAAATCATGGCAATGGCTGTTCTGGGCGCTGTAACTGGAGGAATGAGCAAAGGTGGATTCTCTGGCTCCGGGGCTAAGAACATTGTTGTTGTGGACTCAGGTAAAAAAGGCGCGTGGAACAAAGCCTTGAATAATCCTGAGCCTAATACAATATATAAAGTCGATGGAAATAAAACATATCATACAGATGAGCTGAACCGTACAACAGTTGTTAATGCAAGTCTTAGCTTGTCAAAAAATGATAGAAATACGTATCAACAATGTAAGGCTGGCAATTGCGGCTACTCTGCTGATGAGGGTGGGCATTTAATCGCCAGTATTTTTAACGGGCCAGGTGAAAAGTTAAATCTTGTTCCAATGGATGGTAATCTGAATAAAGGTGCATGGAAGCAGATGGAAAATACATGGGCTAATGAATTGAAAGATGGTAAAAAAGTTGATGTAAACATTCAGCCAATATATTCAGGTTCTAGTGTTCGTCCTGATCGGGTGATTGTTAAATATTCTATTGATGGTGGTCGCCCCGTGAATGTTGATTTCAAAAACTCCCCAGGAGGTAAGTGATGAAAATAACGGAGTTTGAACAAAAAATTGGCCAGATTTTGTTTGATTGTGGCCCGGATAATGCGAAAAAAATAATTGCACGGGCAGAGGTTTTTCCTGAGGGTGATGGTGGGCGTTATGAATTTGATTATATCGATGAAAATGGTGAACTAGATTGGTTCGACCCTGATGGGAGAGCTGTTGCTGATCTAACTGATGTTTTGGTTGCTTATAAGAAGTTTTTCACCGACAACAATTTAACCAATGGGAAACCCATTTGGTCAAAGTGCGAGATAACAGTCGATGTGCCTGAGGAAAAAATTAGTATAAAATTGCAGTATGACGATTAACTCGAACTAGCTAACCCGTCATGATTGACGGGTGCTTTCTCTGAATTACTTCAGCAACAAGCAAGATATGTTTTTGGAGTACTGCCATAATCGGTACTTCAAAAACTATCCCGTCAGGGTGCAGCCCCGACACCCAAAATCCAGCCTTACAAACGCGCAGGCAGCGATGGCGGGCGCGTCCGATATTATCCTGTGCGAATCCCTAATCGATGCGATGACCTTCTGGTGTGCCGGGCTGCGTAACGTCACCACGGCTTACGGCACCAACGGCTTCACCGCTGACCATCTGGCGGCACTGCGCTACCACGGCGTGAAGCGGGTGCTTATCGCCTATGATCGCGACGAAGCAGGCGACAAAGGGGCTGAACGGGTGGCGACAGAGTTGCTGGCTTGCGGGGTGGAAGCATGGCGCGTACCGTTCCCGGCGGGGATGGATGCGAATGAATATGCGCTCAAAAGTGGCAGCGCGGAGTCGGCGCTGGGGCTGGCGCTGCAACAGGCGCAGTGGCTCGGAACGGGCAGCGGCCCCGGCGTGGTGTTCGCCCATGAATCCCCGGCAGAAATAGCCGCCAGCCCGGACAACAACCCGGCCCCCGCAGCCAGCGTACCTTCAGTGCCACAGGCTGGCCCGGAGGCGGTGCCCTATGAGGTGAGCACCTCGGGCGACCTGCTGCTGACCTGCGGCCCGCGCGTGTGGCGGGTGCGTGGCTGGCAGAAACAACGCCAGCCGGATGCGATGAAAGTGAATGTGCAGGTGCGCGACAGCCTGACCGGGGCGTTCCATGTGGACAGCCCGGACATGTACAACGCAAGACAGCGACAAAACTACGTGAGCACGGCGGCGGCAGAGCTTGCCTGTGAGCAGTCGGTCATCAAACGGGAATGCGGGCGCCTGCTGCTGTTGCTGGAGCAGAAACAGGACGAGGCGCGGCAGTCTGAAGCCACCGACAACAGTACCGCCGTCACGATGAACGCTGACGACGAAGCGGCGGCGCTGGCGTTGCTTAAATCCCCCGACCTTGCGGCGCGTATTACCGATGACCTTGCGGCCTGCGGGGTGGTGGGGGAAGCGACCAATCTGCTGACCGGGTATCTTGCGGCAGTATCGCGCAAACTGGATAAACCGCTGGCGGTGCTTATCCAGTCCTCGTCTGCGGCGGGGAAGTCCTCGCTGATGGATGCGGTGCTGGGGCTGATGCCGGATGAAGAGCGGGTACAGTACAGCGCCATGACAGGCCAGAGCCTGTATTACCTGGGGGAAACCTCGCTTCAGCATAAAATCCTCGCCATCGCCGAAGAAGAAGGCGTACGACAGGCGGCCTATGCCCTGAAGCTGTTGCAGTCAGACGGGGCGCTGACCATCGCCAGTACGGGCAAGAACGAACAGAGCGGCGAACTGGTGACGCGGGAATACAGCGTTCAGGGACCGGTGATGCTGATGCTGACCACCACGGCCATCGACGTGGACGAAGAGCTGTTAAACCGCTGTCTGGTGCTGACGGTAAACGAGAGCCGGGAGCAGACACAGGCGATACACGCGATGCAGCGGCACGGCCAGACGCTGGAAGGTCTGCTGGCGCAGAACGAGAAACAGTACCTGACACAGCTTCACCGCAACGCCCAGCGCCTGCTGCGGCCGCTGAAGGTGGTGAACCCGTATGCGCACCAGCTCACCTTCCTCAGCGATAAAACCCGCACCCGCCGCGACCATATGAAATACCTGACGCTGATACAGGCGGTGGCGTTGTTGCATCAGTATCAGCGGGAGGTCAAACGGGCGACCCATCGCGGGCAGGTCATCGAGTATATCGAGGTGACAAAAGCCGATATTGCCCTGGCAACACAGCTTGCGCACGAGGTGCTGGGGCGCACACTGGACGAGATGCCGCCGCAGACACGCAAACTGCTGATACTGCTGAAAGCAGAGGTACAGACGCAGGCACAGCGTCAGGGGATGAAACCCGGTGAACTGCGGTTCACCCGGCGCGATGTGCGCGACTGGCTGCACTGGGGCGACACCCAGCTTAAAATCCACCTCGGGCGACTGCTGGAGCTGGAATACCTGCTGCTGAACCGCCGGGGGCTGACGCATGAATATCAGCTCCTGTGGGATGGCGAAGACACACCAGCCCCACACCTGTGCTGGCTGCCGGACGTGGAGAGCCTGAGCACCACACAGCCATCCACACCGCCGACCACAGAGGGCGATGTGTTCCGGTCGGGGTCAGGTACCACCCGGTCGGCAACAGGTCGGGGTGTGGTCGCCCCACAGTCGGGCAGTGAAAAAACCTCGTCAGCACAGATACCATGCGGCCCGGAGCCACAATCGGACGGGCTGAGTAAAAACGCAGTAAACAGTGATAACCTGCAAAACTCACATCACACTACCGCCCCTCATCACCACAGCGATAATCACCACAGCAATGCCTCCGCAGCGGCGGTAACGCATGGCTAACCGCAAGCGCAAAGGCTCCCTGCTGACGGTCGATGAGGTGTACCGTCAGCCTGTCGGCCCGGCGTCAGACCCGAAAAGCCTGTACACGCTGCTGCTGCGGTTCGTGACCTGGCGGCGGGAGCGCAACTGGTCGGAAACCACTCTCAAGGTACAGACCCATCACAGCTACCGCTTCATCCTGTGGGCGGCAGAGCGTGGCCTGCATCATCCGGCAGAGGTGACGCGTCCGGTGCTGGAGCGTTATCAGCGCCACCTGTACCAGTACCGCAAACGCAACGGCGACCCGCTGACCACCCGCACCCAGCGCACGGCAGTCCAGCCGATACAGGTATGGTTCCGCTGGATGACCCAGCAGAACCTGATACTGGCAAACCCGGCGGCCGACCTTGAGTTGCCGAGACTTGAGAAACGCCTGCCGCGCTACATCCTGAGCGTAGAGGAGGTGGAGCAGGTGCTGGCGTTACCTGACCTGACCACGCCGGGCGGCATCCGTGACCGGGCGCTGATGGAGGTGCTGTTGTCAACAGGCATACGGCGCAGTGAGGCCGCAGGTCTGGAGGTGTTCAGCGTGGACGCCAGCCGCCGCACCCTGATCATCGTGCAGGGTAAAGGCAAACAGGACAGGGTTGTGCCTGTGGGTGAGCGGGCGCTGTGGTGGGTACAGCGTTATCTGCACCACGTCCGGCCGCAACTGCTGGTCAACCCGCACTGCAAGGCGCTGTTCGTGGCGCTCGATGGCCTGGAAGGTCTTACGCCGAACGGCATCACCAACACGGTCAGCCACTGGATGAAAGCCTCGGGGCTGGTTGCGCACGGAAGCTGTCACCTGTTCCGCCACGCGATGGCGACGCAGATGCTGGAGAACGGGGCAGACCTGCGCTGGATACAGGCGATGCTGGGCCATGCCAGTGTGGAGTCAACGCAGATATACACGCAGGTGTCGGTGCGGGCGTTGCAGGCGGTTCATGCCACGACCCACCCGGCAGAGCGTGACGCGCAAATCCCGGATGACAACACGGAGGACTGACATCATAATGACAACACAACTGACACCACGTGAGGTTATGACGATGAGCAGCACTATCCACTTCCGTATCGACGAAGAAACCAAACGTCTGGCGATGCAGGCGGCAGAGCGTCAGCAGATGAGCCTGACGGAGCTGATGCGCCAGCGTGCCGAAGAGCTGGCCGCTGAAGAGCGCCGCCATCAGAGCAGCGAGCATGAAGGCTGGCTGGAAGAACAGATAGCACAGGCGTTCAGCCGTCATGATGCAGGCGAAGGTGAGTACATCAGCAATGATGAAATGGAACACCGGATGAACGCGCTGAAACAACGGGCCACGCGGGGTACGCTGTGACGGTCAGTGTTGAGTGGGAAAAACGCGCACAGCATGACAGGGAGAACATCTTCCTGTATCTGAACCGGGAAGCAGGCGCACTGGTCGCCATCGCTGCTGATGACCGTCTGGCGGGCATGGCGGCTATCCTCGCGGAAAACCCGCTTGCCGGGGTGAAAGCCGGACGCTCAGAGAAACAGCGTAAACTGGTGGTGCCTCACTTCCCGTTCATCATCGTGTATGCAACTGAAAATGCCCGGGTGCGCATCCTGCGCGTCCTTCATACCTCCCGAAAGATAGCCGGACAATACAGCCAGAACTGAGGCCCGCAGGGCCTCTCCGGCCTTATCCCACATACTCCCGGATAATCCCGTTAAAAAGCTTTATCAGCCACTTACAGACGCTTCTGCGCACTGTGGGGTGGTTCTGCTGTGCGTCGCTGATATGATGGTGGTGCGGCAGACCTTCGCGTCACGGTGGGGCGGTAGCGTCTTCGGGCCAGAAACGCACGTCGGGGCAAAATGCCGCCAGCGTCAGAATGTACTGGCGAAAATGGTCTGTAACCTGCTGACAACACAAGGAAAACCTCACCCCGCTCTCAATAACCGTGTCGGAACGGGTTGTTGTTGAGAATAATTCGCTGGGTGTAGCACCTCCGGTTCCGGTGCCTGTTCCCGGGGTTCCGGTAAGCCCGGGAGATCAGGTCACCAAAAACGCCAATGACAAAATAGCGTCAGCTGTGGATGATCTGTTTGATGCAGTTGATAAAGCCACTCAGTGTAGCTTTGGGCGTGCATGTTCTTCGGATGATTCAAATCAGGAATCGAAACCCAACGTTGCCGGCAACATGACGGATAACGAGAAGGCTGAATATGGTGGAGCTGGGTCAGGCTCTCCGACTCCACCAGAAGATGATCATGAAAAACAAGAAAGTAAGCCTGTTGATAAACTCAATCAAAAGCAAGAAAGTGCTATCAAGAAGATCGATAACACTATAAAAAATGCTTTAAAAGATCATGATATCACAGGAACTCTTAAGGATATGGATGGTAACCCTGTACCTAAGGAAAGCGGTGGATATTGGGATCACATGCAGGAAATGCAAAATACCCTCAGGGGCTTAAGGAATCATGCAGACACATTGAAAAATGTTAATAATCCAGAAGCTCAAGCAGCATATGGTCGCGCAACAGATGCTATCAATAAAATTGAATCAGCCTTGAAAGGACATGGGATATGATTACTTTCCGTAAGTTGATAGGAAAAATAAATTTAAAACCTGATTCTGTTCAGAAATCATCGCTTGAACAATGGTTTGAACGTGTCATTGATATACCAATAGAAGAGCTGTCCGTAGAAGATCTTTGTCGTGCTATTCGTCAGAATCTCTTTATCGACCAGCTAATGCCAAGAGTATTACAAGTATTGGAGGAAGACCCATTGGCGGGAGAATATTACGATGGTGAACTCATTGCAGCTCTGGCAACAGTAAAAGTAGAGGATCTAAAAGGTCATATGGATTGTTTTGAACAGGCTAAGATGATTATAAATAAAATAAACACTTCAGATATTGATAATGAATTAAGAAAAGATATATTGAAAATCAATAAAATAGGTACGTGAGAAAAAGTAGCTTGCTCTCGCAAGGTAATGGTGTGAGGAAAAAAAGGTGCGTCGGGGCAAAATATTGACAGCACTAAAGCGCGCCTGCGAGAGTAGGTTTTAACCTGCTGACTGTACAGGGAAAATGCCTGTTCGTTCTTAATAATCGTGTCGGATCGAGTTGTTGGTGGAGAATAACTCGCTGGGTGCCGATCAATCCCTGTCCTTCGATAAAGAGTTATCAGATTGCCGGAAATCAGGCGGTGACTGCCAGGGCGTTATTGATAAGTGGAAACAGATCAGTGATAAGCAAAGTGCAGAAACCGATCAGAAGTTGAAAGACAACCCACTGGAAGTCCAGGTTGTAGATAAGGAAATTGCTCAGGGCGGTATTGATATGGCTGAACGTCCTGGCTGGATTGCTAATATCCTTGGTGTGGATGTAATGACCAGCAATGAGGCCAAAACCTATGTCCAGCAATGGAATGGGCAGGATCTGGCTAATATTGATGTAAACAGTCCTGACTGGACGAAGTTCGCAGCATTCGTGTCTGATCCAGAAAACCAAGCCGCAGTGGCTTCGCTTGGGATGCTGGGCAAAGATCTTGTGTATCTCGCTAAGACGACCATATCAAATCTCGTTCAGGGCGGAGCATCAACAGGTATAAAAAGTATGCAGGTAGGGTTAAGGAACCCTCAGCAAGTAGATCAAATAAAAAATGATATGACTTCAGGAAATTACAGATTTACTGCACCTGAAGGTCGTATAGCTGGATATATAGATAGTAAGGGGAATTATTATATATCGGAAGGTAACCATCGGATGGTAGCTGCTCAGGAAATATATAAGAAGACTGGGGATATATCTTACATAGAGAAATTACTGCAAAACGGCTCCTGGACTCAGACAAAGAATGCTCCGACAGGGGCTAAACCTATGCCGACAAGGAAGTGATGATCTTATGGAGGATATTATCTTTATGAAAAAGAATGAAATATATGTGAAAATGCTATCACTTTCTCTACCTTATATTAGAAATATCCAGTCCTTGGGTAAGAAAGAAAAAGCTCGAGATACATCATGCTACTTTGAAGCCGAGTTGGTGCATAATCTAATGCACTCATTACTTACCCCAGACTTTATTGAGCATGATGTATGGTTTTTAAATAATCAAGCTAAATATTATGTTGAAAAATGTAGCGAAGATATATCACCTAATTATAATCAGCACGTCGAGTATATTAAGCTATTATTTAAAATGGTGCCTGATAGTTTAAAATCTAAACTACAATGGCAAGGTCCTTAATAGGATCCCGGCCCCTGCGCCGGGATCTTTTTACCCGTCAGCCCTTAAGCGGCTCGATCACCAGTCTTCCCGGCTCCACGCTGACAATGACCGGCGTGTCGGTGCTAAATCCCGCCTCTTCCAGCCAGTTGCCGTTCAGGCGCAGGCTGGGGCTGCGGGAATACCTGGTGGCGGTGTAGTTGTGGTGGTAAAAATGCCGGATACTGACATAAGTGCGCTGTATGGAAACAGGACGGCGAGTGAACTGACTGCGGATGAGAAGCGTCTGGTCAGCAGCCTGGTGACGATAGCGGGTGGTCTGGCAGGGGCGGGAGTCAGTGGCGGGAATCTGTCGATGGCGGCCCTGGCATCGAACACAGCGAGGGTGGAGGTTGAGAATAACTCGCTGGGTGTTCCGGATAACAAAGCTCGTGCTCAGGAGATGGCTCAGTGCCGGGGTGGTGCTGCCTGTGAAAATGCCGTTATTAATAAGTACAAGAAAATCAATGCAGAACAGCATGAAAGTGTTGTGGGATGTAAAGGCGCTCAGGACTGTGTTAACAAAGCCAATGAGGTGGGTGAGTTACAGGCTGATTATGCCCGTCGTACCAGTGAGTTGCTGGAAAAGTCGCGCATTGATGGTGGGTTAAGTCCGGCAGAACAGGACGAATTAGCTGTTCTTCAGGTGACGACCATCCAGCTCGAAGCAGACCGAAACGCGGCGATCCACAATGCGTTAATGTCTGGGGATTCATCTGAAGCGAAGCAGCTTGCGATAAACTCGTTAGCGCAGGTGGCCGGGACCAGTGCGGCGGGAATCGCAGCGGGGGTTGGGAAAGGAGGAAAAGGTAGTTCGTTACCTACACCTACAACCACTTCGGCAGCGAATGGTCTGAACTATCAGTCCAACCCGAAACATACTCCAGGTCAGCAAGGTTATAGCTTTAATGCTGGGACAGAACCTAAAAACGCTATCGATCTATTTGGCGCGTCAGTTACTAGTGGCAAAAAAAGGTATTCAATTGATAGTGAAGGAAATGTTCATCAATTTACAAATACAAATGATGGAACATGGCACTGGTCTGGGAGTACAGGAGATAAAACAGTTCCATTGAAAAAAAACGATATTCCAAATAGTGTTAAAAAAGAGTTTGGCTTGCCTGGAAAGTGGAGATAATGATGATATTTGGTAATCCGTATCATTTTGCTATATGGACAGAACTTGTCCCTCAGTGGAGTGAGTTATATAAGAATGGCCTTTTCCATTTAGTTATAAATGGAAGTCTGTATCCGGATGATATCAGGACATCAACATTATCCAGTGATCTCTATGAGATCACTGATAACGATTGTGCCTTAATATCACAACCTCAAAATGATGAGATTTTTTATTTATCTACAGAAATTGCTTTTAAAAGATTGTTTGATCTGACTTACCCTGAACCTTCTGAGCAAGATGAGTATCCTGAGCAAATATTTGATTATTGCATTACGTCTTCGAATATTAGTAGTCGTGGTGGATGTTTTTTTGCCGTTTCGAACGATATATCATTGAGAATTATTGGTGGGATAATACAACATCTAGTGAAAGATGAAAGTGAAGAAAAAAATGTATGGGAATATATTAAAAAACCATTACTGCAAGATATCACCATATTAAAGAATGATCTAAATGAAATTATGAGCAATGTAAGAGAGTATGCAGACTCTATTTTAAAATAACTAATGAGATAGTTAAAACAGTCGCTTCTTATAGCTGGTTACAGGCTCTTTAACATTACTGGGTGAAGTAGAGTACGAAGAGCAAAACCGCGTATCGGGGTACTGCGTCCTGCAGATAGAGTGCAACGGAGAAGGTGGATGTAATTTACTGAGTATACAGGGAAAATCTGCCTTCGACGGACAACTTCGCGTCGGAAAGAGTTGTTGTTGAGAATAACTCGCTGGCACATGTACTGGCGGCAGCGGAGAAAGAAAAGCCCGGCACGATAGCGAAATACCAGGCCGCCAGAGAAGCGATGTGTCAGCAGGATCCGGAAGCGTGTCGCCAGGCAGTGAATGAAGCGGCCAGCCTGGGACTGGATTTTGTGCCAGTCATCGGGGATATCAAAGGATTTCACGAAGCTGAGACGGCGCTGGACTATCTTGCTGCGGCGATAGGGTTGATACCGGGTGCTGGCGATGTGGCGGGTAAAACCATTAAGGCGGCAGAAACGGCGCTGAAGAATGGGGATGTTGCTGAAGCATCGAAGTTAATTAATAAAGCCAGCGATGAAATATCGGCTTATAATTCAGCTGCCTATCCAAAACTGAAAGACGATCTGATCCAGCAAAATCTGAATAATATCGCGAAGCAAGATCCTAGATTGGCAGCGGTTGTCAAAGGTGACAATGGAAAGCTGAACTATGGTGTTGGGACTGGCACCAAAGAGGAAGCTGATCTACTGGGTAAAATTTGGGTGGGAGAAGGAGCCAGACCAACAAGTGATGGCACAGGATTAGTTAGTGCTGATGGAACCAGAATTTATAGATCCCCTAAAGAAAAGCCAAATGCTCCTGATTCATTAAACCCAACGGGGACTCAGGCCAACTTTGAAAGTTATACAAAAAATATTGAAACAGGGAAAATGGATAAAACTGGTAACGGTCACTTAAATATTTCAGGGGAAAAATAAATGAAAGCATCTCTAAGGAGTATTGGTTGTGATTGGCTTGATTTATCAAGTTATGAACCTGAAGAAGATGATTGTTTTCAATTTTTAGCCCATCTATGTATAGGGCCAGCAGAAGAAAAAGGGATAAATCATTTTGAGGTTTATGTTTGCACCCCGGAATGGCTCTGCAAACATCACTGGCTGCCGGAACTGATGCGCCATACGCTTCTGGTGCGTAAATATGATCTGGACGAGATCACCAAAACTATCACCGATTACATCGACCAGTGCGAAGGTAATGACTGGATGGAGATAGCTCAAAAGCTCTCTCGCGTCTTTGCCTGGGAATATGAAGACTATCAGCCTTAAATGAGAAAGATCCCAGCCCCTGCGCCGGGATCGTCTTTTTACCCGTCAGCCCTTAACCGCCTCAATCCCTGAATAGCAGTAAGATCCCGAGCCCAGCGCCGGGATCTTTTTGTCAACCGTCAGTCTCACCCACAATGCCCGTCCCTACGCCTGTACACCGGCATATCGCCGGTGTCGTTCAGCGCCCCCGGAAACCCGTCTGTAAGCGCACCCGTTTTAGTTCCACGCACTTCTTGAGCGTTCCGGTATATCAGCCATCAGTAACGGCAGCATCATTATCCGGGACCCGGCAAACCAGCAACAGGATATCGCAGGGCTGAGCCGGGATACGGAGAATATCCACCGGGGTGTGGATGTTGCGGGTGATGTGCAGAAGGTGAAGGATAATCTGGCGGTACAGAGTGAAGGGAGCGTCCTTGCAGCGTCAGCGCTGGAT